>DASROS010000001.1:0-8833 GCA_035646775.1 Thermoleophilaceae bacterium
GCCCGGCGCGAGCGAAACCGCGTGCAATGAGGCTCCAGGCCACAGCACTGCTCGTTTCCGTCCTCGCCGTTCCGCCTGTCGCCTACGCGGTGGACCCCGAGCGGGGCGGGGGCGCGGCGATTCCGCCGAGCGGCGGCGCCAGGGCGCCCGATCCGACGGCGCCCGATCCCACGGAGCCGACCGCCCCGCTCGGCGTCCACCGCGTAGGCGGCGGGCGGGATGGCAAGTACAGCAACGAGCAGGGCTATGGCCTGGAGCCTCATTTGCAAGCGGTTTCGCCCGCGCAGAGCCGCTTCCTGCGCGTGCAAACGCCCACCCAAAGTGCGTATCCGCACAATCCTGGCTCGCACGCTTGTCCACACATTTCAAGGGTGCGTTAAAGGGGCCGATCTCCTGACCATCGAACCGGTCTCCTCCCCGCATCGGCGGAGGCCCCAAGCCAAGGAGCGCAGCGACATGCAGACCCAGACCCAGACCAAGACGCGCAAGCTGCTTCTCAGCGCCTTGACCGTCATGGTCGTGGGGAGCATCGTCGCCTTCGGAACGTTCTCGGCCTTCTCCAGCAGCACGGAGAACCCCGGCAACAACTTCGACGCCGGCACAGTGGCCATCTCCGACAACGACGCGGGATCGGCCCTCTACAACGTCACCAACCGCAAGCCCGGCCAGATCACCGAGAAGTGCATCAAGGTGACCTACAACGGCACCCTCGCCTCGGATGTGAAGCTCTACAACCCCGACGCGGTGAACGCCAACGTGGCCGACTACACCGATCTGGCCATCACGAGCGGCACCGGCAGCGCCTCGGGCTGCAGCGACTTCGCAGCCGATGCGTCGGGCTCGAGTGTCTACTCCGGCGAGCTGGACGACTTCCAGTCCGCCTACAACAGCTACGCCAACGGCCTCGTCGACAACCCCTTGGCCCAGATCAAGTGGGACGCCAACGACACCGTGACCTACAAGTTCCGCGTGGAGCTGCAGGACAACAACGCGGCCAACTCCGGTACCGGCACCGGCTACGCCAGCGGCACCCACAAGTACGTGTGGGAGGCCCGCAACCAGTAAGACGGAGCCGAGCGCACATGACGCTATGGCAAGGCGGGAGTCGCTCAGGCGGCTCCCGCTGGCCGTAGAAGGCCCCTTCACCCCCTTCCCAGCCATGAACCCCCAGCCCTCCAACACCCACTCGGTTCGCCGCCTCGGCGCCCTCGCGGGGTTGGCGCTGGGGGGCGTGCTGGCCGCGCTCGCGGCCGGCGCCTGGGGCATCGCCGCCGGGTCGGGCTCCGCCGGAGCCAACGTCTCGGCCCTCGCCAACCTCAGCGGCGAGCTGGACGTAACCCCCCACGCCGAGAACTTCCTGCGCGGCCGGGCCCTCATGCCAGGCGACGCCGCCTCCGGCGACCTGAAGGTGCGCAACCAGACCCCCAAGCCGCTGGTGGTGCGCGCCCGCCTGCGGGCCGACCGGCCCGGCCTCGATCGCGTGCTGCGGGCGAGCCTGGAGGCCGACGGCCAAAGCCTGTACGAGGGCACGCTGGCCAGGCTGCGCCGCTACACCGCCAATGAGCTGCGGCTGAAGGCCGGCGAGGCCACCACCATGCGCCTTCGCCTTTCACTGCCGGCCGCAGCCAAGAGCGGCTACGAGGCCCGCACGGCCGAGACCACGCTGGAGCTGGCCACCGAGGTGGCGCGATGAAGGCCTCCACCCCCCGCAAGATCCTGGCGACGCTGCTGGTGTTGAGCCTGATGGGGGCGGTCACCGGCGGCGCGACCATGTCCGCGCTCTCGGCCACCAGCGAGAACACCGGGAACACCTTCGCCGCCGGCAGCGTGGGCATCTCCGACAACGACGGCGGCTCGAGCGCGCTCTACAGCGTCTCGGGCCTCGAGCCGGGTCAGGGCGTGGAGAAGTGCATCAAGGTGACCTACGGCGGCTCGCTGGCCGGCGAGGTCCGCATCTACACCGACAGCTCGATCGGCGCCCTGGGCTCACAGGCCAACGTGCAGATCACGCCCGGCACCCAGACCGGCTCTCCCGCCTTCCCCAGCTGCGCGGCCTTCACCCCTGACGCCGGCGGCAACCTCTTCAGCGGCACGCTGGCGAGCTTTGCCTCGACCCACGGCGCGTGGGGTTCCGGCCTCCTGGATGACGGCCCGGCGGCCGCCACTTCCTGGGCCAACGGCAACTCGGTGGTCTACAGGCTGAGGGTCACGGTTGCCGATGACGACACTGTGATCAACAAGACGACCGGCTCGCACCGGTTCGTGTTCGAAGGGCGCAACGAGTGAGCCCGCGACGCCTTCTGCTCATAGCGCTGTTCGTGATCGCCTGCGTCGGCGGCGCCGGCGCCACCTGGGCTGCCTTCTCCGCGACCACCGAGAATCCCGGCAACTCGGCCGCCACCGGCGCGACCTTCGCGAACGCCCGCGTGGCCACCGGCACGTTCACGGGCGACGGGGTCGACAACCGCAACATCGCGGTGCCCTTCGCTCCCCAGCTGGTGATCGTCAAGGGCGCGACCACCCAGACCGCGGTCGCACGCAGCATCACGATGACCGGAGACGCCAGCAAGCCCATGGCGGGCGCCACCGCCCTCGGAACGAACTCGATTCAGAGCCTCACCACCACCGACTTCCAGGTCGGCACCAACGGGCGCGTGAACACGAACGGGACGCGCTACGACTGGGTCGCCTTCGAGGCGGCCGACGGCGTGATGCAGGTGGGCAGCTACGTCGGCAACGGCGCTCCCAGGTCCCTCACCGGCGTGGGATTCTCGCCCGAGTACGCGATGGTACTCCCGGCCGGCACGGGACGAGCCGGGTCGCGCGCCTCGGGCCAGACCAGGAGCTTCCGGTTCCAAGCCGACACCGGCAGCACGACCCGTATCACCTCCCTCGACGCAGACGGCTTCAGCGTGGACACCAGCGGCGACGTGAACACGAGCGGGGAGAACTACCACTGGATCGCATGGAACCGCCGCGGCGGTTCCAACGAAATCACCACCTACAGCGGCACCGGCGCGGCAGGGCTCACCGCCTACACCGGCTTCCAGCCCGACTACGCGATCGCCCGCCGCAACGACACGGCGACCGCCAGCGAGGCACACCAGCGCATGTCCTCGCAGGCCGCGGGCGACAGCTACCCCTTCGCCGCCACGGGAGCCCTCACGAACTCAATCACCGCCTTCAACAGCTTCGACGTGGGCTTCGGGACCAACGCCGTGGCGAACACGAGCGGCGCCACCCACAGCCTGATCGCCTTCAAGAGCCGACCGTACTCCGGGGGCGGAGGGTGCACCGCGCCGGGCACGCAGACCGTGGCCAACAGCGCCGCCGACGGCACGGCCGCGGAGGGGTTCCCCACCACGAACGTGGGCACCACCTCGCCGCTCTACGTGAACTCGGGAAACCCCAGCGGCGACGCGCGCACCTTCGTCCGGTTCAACCTGCCGGCGGTTCCCTCGGGCTGCTCGGTGGCCTTCGCCAAGCTGCGGCTCTACAACGGGACACCCACTAGTGGCCGGACACTGAACGTGCAGGCACCGAGCGCAAGCTGGATCGAGAGCGGCGCCGGCGGCCTGACTTGGAACAACCAGCCCGGGGTCACCGGCTCGATCCAAAGTGCCCTGAGCACCGGCACCGCGGGCTACCTCGAGTGGAGCGTCACCGACCAGGTCCGAAGCCAGTACATCACCAACAACGGCTTCCGCGTAGCGGACTCCGCCGAGAACGGCGCCACCGACCAGGCTCAGCAGTTCAACAGCCGCGAGGCGGGCTCCAACCGGCCCCAGCTGGAGGTGACCTTCCAGTGATCGCCCGCCCCGCAAGCATGCTGATCACCGTCGCCGGCTGGACGGTGGCCGGCTTCGCGATCGCGCTCGCGGTCACGCTGGTGGCGGCCCACGCATCGGGCCGGCAGAGCCTCACGGTGATGTCCGGCTCGATGGAGCCCACGATCGACACCGGCGACGTGGTGGTGGCCAAGCCGATCTCGCCGCTGGACGCGCGAGTGGGCGACGTTGTCACCTACAAGGAGCCCCACGGCGAGGGCCGCCTGATCACCCACCGCGTGAAGACCATGCAGGCGCTGCAGGACAAGGTGCGCTTCACCACCCAGGGCGACGCCAACGACACGAGTGAGCACTGGCAGGTGGCCACCACGGGGCAGATCGCGCGAGTGACCCACCGCGTTCCGAAGCTGGGCTACGCGCTCGGCTTCCTGCGCGATCCGTCCAAACGCCTCTTCCTGATCGCGATCCCGGCGCTGCTGCTCGGGGTGTTCGAGCTCGCCCGGATCTGGCGCCCCGCGCCGCCCGAGACCCAGGGCACGTCATGAGCCGCGGTCGGATGCGGTGGCGCACGCCGCAATCGGCGATTGTCGTGGCGGTGGTGGGCGGCGTGGTGGCCCTTCAGCTCGGTCACGCCCGGCCCGAGCCGCCCGTGGCCGACGCCGTGGTGGTCGCCGCCGACGGCGACCTTGACCTTCAGAGCTCGATCGACGGGATGCCGATCCTCAGCGCGTCGGGCCTTGGCCCCGGCGACACGGCCTCCGGGCAGGTCACGGTGACCAACGCGGGCACGGGCAGCGGACAGTTCTCGCTGAAGCGCCAGGCGCTGAGCGACAGCCCCGGAGAGGGAGGGGGCGCCCTCTCCGAACGGCTCCAGCTGGTGGTCAGCGACGTGACGGTCCCCGTCTCGCCCGCGACCGTCTACACGGGCACGGTTGGCGCGATGCCGGAGAAGGCGCTCGGCACGCTGGGCCCGGGGCAGGTCCGCATCTACCGCTTCGAGGCGAGCTTCCCCGAAGGCGGGAGCGCCGACAATGACTACGCGGGCGCCGCCGCCAGCGTGGGCTACAGGTGGACGGCGGCCTCGGACTCCACGCCCGAGCCGCCCGTCACGGCGCCCACCACGGGCGGCTCCAAGCCCGGCGGCAAGGTTCCCGGGCCGGGCTTCGTACAGCCGCGCCTGAAGCTCAAGCTGGCAATCAAGAAGGCCCAGCGGATCAAGAAGAAGAAGAAGACGCTCGCCGTCCGCGTCCGCTGCACTCAGGCCTGTGCCATCACGGCCCGCGGGCAGGTGCGCATCAAGAAGGTCAAGAAGCCGCTCGGAAAGACCGCGGCCGCCCGCCAGAAGGGCAAGCCGGGCCGCTGGGTGACGCTCAAGCTCAAGCTCAAGCTCTCCAAGAAAATGCTCGCGAAGGTGAACCGGGCCCTGAGCGCGCGAAAGAAGATCACCGTGAAGGTGACCGTGAGCGCGAAGACGACCAAGGGCGCGAACGCCAAGACCGTGGAGTCCGTCAGGGTCCGCTAGCCGCGCCTCAGAGGATCACCGGGACGGCGCCGCCGTCCACCGACCAGGCCGCGCCCACCACGTTGGCCGCCAGCGCCGAGCAGAGCACGACCACCACGCCGGCCACCTCCTCCGGGGTGCCGAACTCACCGCGCGGGATCTTGCCCCGCTGGGCCTCGATTGCCTCCTCGCGCGAGATTCCCTGCGCCTCCGCCACCTGGTCGGCCAAGCCGCCCTCGTCCATCCACAGCCCCGTCGCGACCGCCCCCGGAGCCACGGCGTTCACGAGCACCCCCTTGCCGGCGAACGCGTCGGCGTAGGTGCGCGACAGCGAGAGCTGGGCCGCCTTGGTCACCGAGTAGGCCGCGTTGGTGAGTGACGGCCGCTTGCCGGCCGAGGAGCACACGTTCACGATCCTGCCTTCGCCGCGCTGGGCCATGCGCGGGGCGGCGGCCCGCATCAGCCGCATCGGCGCCATCACGTGCAGCTCCCACTGCGCCCGCCACTCGGCGTCTGTCAGCTCGTCGAGCGGCCTCGCCTCGCTGGTGCCGGCGTTGTTCACGAGCACGTCGACTCCGCCCATTCGGCGCTCGCACTCCTCCACGATGCGGTCACCGGCATCGGCGTCCGTCACGTCCAACCGCATGTCCCCCTCGCTGCGCGAGACGCGAAGGACTGAGGCCCCCTCGTCCTCCAGCATCAGCGCCACCGCTGCGCCGATGCCGCGGCCGGCGCCGGTGACCACGCACGCCTTGCCGTCCAGTCCGAGGTCCATGCCGTCGCCGGAGCTACTTGCAGTTGCGCTTCTCGAACTTCTGGATGCGCTTCTCGGCCGCGCTCACCTTGGCCTGGTCCACGCGCGGTCCGAGTCCGGCCCTGTCGCGCACCGAGGCGATGATCGTCTTGGCGTCAGTGGAAATCGCCTCCGGTGCGGCCTTCTCCAGGTCGTCCAGGTCGGACTGGTGTGCCTCGAAGAAGTCCCGCTCGGCCTTCTCGAAGTCCTTGCGGGTGGCGTTGCCCTTCTTCTCCAGCTTCTTGAAGAACTTCGTCCCCTCGCGGTCGAGGTCCCTGGTGAGCTTGCAGTAGGTCTGCACATCTCCCGAGGAACCGCTCTGGCCCTTGTCCTCGTCGTCGTCCCCGCAGCCGGCGGCTACGAGCGCCAGTGCCAGCAGGACCACCAGCAGCCACCTGTGAGAGAAGGACGGCACGGCGGCAACCCTACCTCGCACCCGGCTAGCCTGGCGCAATGAAGTCGCACACCGCCTACGAGACCTTCAACACCACCGAGCGCCGTGAGTTCGTGCGCATCACCGACCGCGTGCAATCGGCCGTGGGCGACGCCGGGATCGAGGAGGGCATGGCGCTGGTGTCGGCGATGCACATCACCGCCGGGGTGTGGATCAACGACGACGAGCCGGGCATTCAGGAGGACGCGCTGGAGTGGCTGGACAAACTCGCGCCCCCGTCGTGGAAGCAGCCCGCCAACGACGTGGCGCGGGCGCTCTCGCCGGACCCCGGCGACTACCGCCACCACCGCGGGGGCGAGGACAACGGCGACGCCCACCTCAAGAACCTGCTGGTGCACCACCAGGTGATCGTGCCCGTGACCGAGGGGCGACTGGACCTGGGACCGTGGCAGGCGATCTTCTACTGCGAGTTCGACGGCGGCCGGGACAAGCGGCTCGTGATCAAGGTGCTGGGCGAGTGAGGTGATCCTCGCGCTGCTGGCCAGTACAACGTCGACGGCGAGATCGTCGCCGAGGCGCGGCCCGCTTCGGGTGTCCCCCGCCGCCTTCCGGCTGGTGGTGGGTTAGCGCTCGTAGACCTCCGGGTTGGCGCAGTGCGGCATCCGCTCCCCCGCCAGCGCGGCGAGGAGGTTGTCCACCGCGATGTCCGCCATCGCCTCGCGCGTGGCGTGGGTGGCCGACGCGATGTGCGGCACCACGAGCAGACCCGGCGCCCGGGTGAGCGGGTGATCGGCCGGCAGCGGCTCGGGGTCTGTCACGTCCAGGG
This sequence comes from Thermoleophilaceae bacterium, assembly GCA_035646775.1. Taxonomy (GTDB): domain Bacteria; phylum Actinomycetota; class Thermoleophilia; order Solirubrobacterales; family Thermoleophilaceae; genus JAAYBF01. The sequence continues at coordinate 7,303 of DASROS010000001.1, forward strand.
CGGCGCCGGCGATCTCCCCCTCGTGCAGCGCGGCCACCAGCGCGCCGGCGTCCACGATCGGCCCGCGAGCGGTGTTCACCAGATAGGCGGTGGGCTTCATCGCCGCCAGCTCGGCGTCGCCGATCAGCCCCCGCGTGTCCCGGTTGAGCGGGCAGTGGAGGGTCACCACGTCGGCCTCGCCCAGCAGCGGGTCCAGCGAGTCGCCGCGGCCGGCGGCGAGCACGCGGCAACCAAACCCTTCCAGCCGCCGCGCCACCGCCCCGCCGATCCGGCCCGCCCCCACGACCAGCACCGTCGCGCCGTGCAGGTCGCGGCCCAGCAGCCGGGCCGGCTCCCAGGTGACCCAGTCCCCCGCGCGCACCTCGTCCTCGCCCTCGCGCAGGCGGCGCATGAGCGCCAGCATCAGCGCCAGCGCGAGGTCGGCGGTGGTCTCGGTGAGCACGTCCGGCGTGTTGCCCACCGGGACGCCGCGCGCCGTAGCGGCTTCCAGGTCGATGTTGTCGGTGCCTACGGCGTAGTTGGCGATCGCGCGCAGGTCCGGGCACGCGGCGATCAGGTCCGCGGCCACGGGGTCGGTGAGCATCGTGAGCAGGGCCTCGAAGCGCGGGGCCACCTCCAGCAGCTCGCCGTGGGAGGGCGGCATCCGCTCTCGGCGCACCTCCACCTCGTGGCCGTCGCCGGCCAGCCTGTCCGGAGCCGTGCCCGGCAGCTCGCGCGTGATCAGGCAGCGCGCCACGGCTAGGCGGTCGCCAGGTCCTCGATCACCGCGCGCGCGGCCAGCAGGCCGGGCGCGCCGCTCACCCCGCCCCCCGGATGCGCGCCCGACCCGGCGAGGTAGAGGCTCTCCACGCCGCCGAAGCAGCGGCGGTCGGGGCGCTGCTCGAGCAGCTGGCCCGGCAGCATCTCACCGTGGAAGATGTGGCCGCCGGTGATTCCGAAGCGGGCCTCGAGCTCCTTCGGGCCGAGCGCCAGACGGTCCACGACGCGGTCGGGCAGCTCGGGACACACCTCGGCGAAGCGAGCGATGGCGGTGTCGGCCGCGGCCTCGGCGTCGGCGTCGGCCGGAAAGCACTGGCAGAACATCGACATCACGTGGCGGTTCCGTGGTGCCAGCGAGTCGTCGGTGGCGGTCTGGCAGGCCGCCTCGATCCAGGGCGCGGCCGCAGGGCGCCCGGTGCGGGCATCCTCTGCGGCCGCCGTCAGCTCGCCGAGCGTGAAGCCGATGTCGATCGCGCCCTGCCACGGTTCGGGCCCAGGCCAGCTCGGGAAATCGGGTAGGCCGTCCAGCAGCACCATCACCTTCACGACCGGGCCGGCCTGGCGCCACCCCTCCGGCGGCTCGACGCCCGCCAGCCGCGCGGAGGCCAGCGGATCGCAGTTGAGCAGCACCGTGCGCGCCAGCAGCTCCTCGCCGGCGGCCGTGACCACGCCTTCGGCCCGCCCCTGATCAGAGACCAGCACGCGCTCCACCGGGCTGTCCAGCAAAACGCGCGTGCTGGTCTCTGATCAGGGGCGGGCCGAAGGCGTGGTC
>DASROS010000002.1:0-44789 GCA_035646775.1 Thermoleophilaceae bacterium
ACTCGACGGAGTTGCCAGGTGGTGGTGAGCACCGGGGCAAGGAAGAGGCGGTCAAGGTGCTTCAGGAGGCGGTCGGCGCCTGGGACGAGTTCAACCTCACGGCCGACGAGTTCTTCGAGGATGGGGACACGGTGGTCGTGCTCGCACACAACGACGTGAAGAAGGGCGACAACTCAGCGTCGGTGCCCGTGGTGCACATCTGGCGCTGGGAGGGCGACGAGATCAAGCGCCTGCAGGTGCTCACGGACACGCTGCACGCGGCGCAGTTGCTCGGCGTGGCTTAGCCGGCCGGCGTCCGCTGCCGCGACAAGGTTCTGAGCGACGCGCCCGGCAGGATTCGAACCTGCGACTTCTGCCTCCGGAGGGCACGCCGGGGCTTACGGCCGTTTACGGTTGGCGCGCGTTTCCCTCTGGGAAGGCTAGTTCCGGCGAACGGTCGGGCCGGCGTTTCTGGGTGTTTGCGGAAGGTCTGTTGACCCGGCGTTGACCCGGCGGCGGTGTGGGCTGCTCGGCCCTCCACTGGGGCGAGACGCTTGCGCGCCGGCTCGGCCTGCACTACGTTTACGTTGAGTGAGAGCTACCTAGGAGGGTGATCGCATGGCTGGTCTTGAGGGGAAGACCTTTGATAATCCGGACGAGGTGCGTGAGTTCCGGGCCAACGGGCGTGTCGAGTTGGTGAACCTGGAGAGTGGTCCGGTAGGGCAGGGGACTTTCGAGCCCGGGTGGAAGTGGTCAAACGACGTCAAGCCGCTGGCTGGCACCGACAGCTGTCAGGTTGCTCACGTTGGGTACGTCGTCTCTGGACGGATGACCGTCCGGATGGATGACGGCTCCGAGCACGAGTACGCGCCCGGTGAAGCGTTCAACATGCCCCCCGGCCACGACGCGTGGACTGTCGGCGATGAGCCGTGCGTCCTACTCGACTTCGGTGGCCTGAAGGGATACGCACACGCACAGCCCTCGTAGTAGCGGCCCGGCCGCCGTCGCTGCAGTCTGAGATCCCGACGGGCAGCGGCCACCTTGGCGCGCGTCCTGCCGGTATCCGTCGGTCGTGCCGAATCGACACCACCCGACAGAGGACGACCCGCCTTCGTGCCCCCGCGAACCTGCACGGTGTTGACCTGGGCGTTGACCCGAGCCCGTCTGACAGTCGTACACAGCCGCTCAGAGAGCCAGAAAAACCAGCCTGGGCGGGGCTTTCGTGAGGCGCGCCCGGCAGGATTCGAACCTGCGACTTCTGCCTCCGGAGGGCAGCGCTCTATCCACTGAGCTACGGGCGCCGGCCGCGCCAGTGTAGATCCTTACGTCGTGTTGATCGCCGTGATCGCGGATACCCACATGCCCCGTGGAGGCCGGCGGCTGCCGGAGTCATGCGTGGAAAGGATCGCCGGCGCGGACCTGGTGCTGCACGCCGGTGACTTCACGTCGGCCACCACGCTGGCGGAGATCGGGCTGATCGGCCCGCCGCTGCTCGCGGTGCACGGCAACGTGGACGACGCCGAGCTGCGGCGCCGGCTCCCGGCCGAGCGAACGGTGGAGGCCGAGAACGCGCGGATCGCCATGACCCACGACGCGGGGCCGGCCAGGGGGCGGCTGGCCCGGATGCGGCGTCGCTTCCCGCACGCGGACGCGTGCGTGTTCGGGCACTCCCACCTGCCGCTGCACGAGGAGCAGGACGGCTTTCGGATCTTCAACCCGGGCAGCCCCACCGAGCGCCGCCGGGCTCCCGACCACACGATGGGCCTGGTTCGCGTGGAGGACGGTCGGGTAGCGTTCGAGCTGGTGGTCTTGTGAGCAACGGCTTGGAGCTGCAACTGCTGCCAGACAGGCTTGCCGTCTGCCGGCTGGACGCGACGGACGAGAGCCCGCTGCGCGCCAGGAGCGGCGTGTTCTCGGTCACCCGCACGGCCGACGAGCTCTCGGTCATCTGTCCCGAGGAAGACGCGCCGGAGAGCGCCGAGGTCTCGGCCGGGTGGCGTGCCCTGAAGGTCCGGGGGCCGCTCGACCATACGGCCACGGGCGTGCTCGCCTCGATCGCGGGGCCGCTCGCCGAGGCGCGTGTGGCGCTGTTCCCACTGGCCACGTTCGACACCGACTACGTGCTGGTGCAGGAGAGCGATGTTGATCGGGCCACGGGCGCGCTCGAGGCTGCTGGGCATCGCGTAGCGCCAAGATAAGGAGATCGTGCGCAGCCGGCCGAGCCGGCTGCTTCGCTAAGAGCGCGCAATGGACCTCGACGTCGTCTTCGCCGGAACCGCCGGCTCGGCTCCCACCGCCCGCCGCGGGCTGCCCGCCACGCTCATCCGGCGCGGGGGAGAGCGGCTGCTGTTCGACTGCGGCGAGGGTACCCAGCGCCAGCTCGTGCGCTCGGTGGGGCTGGTCGAGCTCGACGAGGTGTTCATCACCCACTTCCACGCCGACCACGTGCTGGGCCTGCCGGGGATGCTGAAGACCTTCGCGCTGATGGGCCGCGAGCGCCGGCTCACCGTGCACGGGCCGGTCGGGCTGCGCAAGCTGTTCTCATCGCTGTACCCGGTGATCGGGCGGACCGCCTACGAGGTCGCGCTGTCCGAGCTGGAGCCGGGCGACGAGCTCGAGCGCGACGGCTACCGGGTGGCCGCCTTCGGCGTGGACCACCGCGTGCCGGCGGTGGGCTACGCGCTGATCGAGGACGAGCGGCCGGGCCGATTCGACAAGGCGCGCGCCCATGAGCTGGGGGTGGAGCCCGGGCCGGACTTCGGCCGCCTGCAGCGGGGGGAGGCCGTCGGCGGCGTGCAGCCCGACCAGGTTCTGGGCGAGGCGCGCCGCGGCCGGACGGTGGTGATCACCGGCGACACGGCGCCGTGCGAGATGACCCGTGCGGTGGCACACCGCGCCGACCTCCTGGTGCACGAGGCCACCTTCCTCCACGAGGAGGCCGACCGCGCGATCGAGACCGGACACTCCACCGCTCGCGCCGCGGCGCAGCTCGGGGCGGAGGCCGAGGTGGGACTGCTCGCACTCACCCACCTCTCGTCGCGCTACGGCGGGGGCGATGTGCGCGACGAGGCCCGTGCGGAGTTCGAGCGCACGATCGTGCCGCGCGACTTCGACCGCGTGGAGATCCCCTTCCCCGAGCGGGGACCGCCACAGCACGTGCGCGAGGGCGAGTGACCGTCCGTGTCGGGGTGCTACTGTGGCCGCGGTTCCTTTAACCAGGTCCTGAGAGACCAGGAAGGACGTTCACTTGACCCACAAGGTCGTGCTCGACCGCGACGACGTGCGGCGCACTCTGGTGCGCATCGCTCACGAGATCGTCGAGAAGAATCGAGGCGAGCCGATCGCGATCGTCGGCATCCATCGCCGCGGCGCGCTGCTGGCAGGCCGCCTGCGCGAGCTGGTCGCTGACCTGCTCGGCGAGCCCGTACCGCTCGGTGACGTGGACATCTCCTTCTACCGCGACGACCTCGGCATGCGCGAGCCCGGCTCCTCCCCGGTGGTGCACGCCTCCCACGTGGACTTCTCCGTGGCCGAGTCCACCGTCGTGCTGGTGGACGACGTGCTCTTCACCGGCCGCACCGTGCGCGCCGCCATCGACGCCCTGTTCGACTACGGGCGCCCGGGCCGCGTGCAGCTGGCCGTCCTGGCGGACCGCGGCCACCGCGAGTTGCCGATCCGGCCCGACTACGTGGGCAAGAACCTGCCCACTGCGCGCAACGAGCGCGTGTACGTGAAGGTCGAGGAGCTGGACGGTGAGGACGAGGTGGTGATCTCCGTTCCAGCTGAGATCACCGTTACGAGGGGAGAAGGTCAATGAAGCGCCATCTGCTGTCGATCGACGACCTCACGCGCGAGGACATCGAGCGCGTCCTCGGCCGCGCCGAGAGCTTCGCCGAGGTGTCGGGCCGCGAGATCAAGAAGGTGCCCACACTGCGCGGCCGCACGGTGATCAACCTCTTCTACGAGGCCTCCACCCGCACCAGCTCCTCGTTCGAGCTGGCCGCCAAGCGGCTGTCGGCGGACCTGGTGTCGGTCAAGGCCGCGGGATCCTCGGTGGACAAGGGCGAGTCGCTGAAGGACACGATCCAGACGCTGTCGGCCTACGACCCGGCCGCGATCGTCTTCCGGTCTCCCCATGCCGGCGCAGCCGGGCTGGTGGCCCGCTGGACGCGCGCGTCGGTGATCAACGCGGGCGACGGCAAGCACGAACACCCGACGCAGGCGCTGCTGGACCTCTACACGCTGCGCCGCCGCGTTGGCCGGCTCGAGGGCCTGAACGTGTGGATCGTGGGTGACGTCCTGCACAGCCGCGTGGCCCGCTCGAACATCCTCGCCTTCGGCCGGATGGGCTGCCAGGTGACGGTGTGCGGGCCACCCACGCTGATCCCGCGCGGCGTGGAGTCGCTGGGGTGTGAGGTGCGCACCACCCTGGACGACCTCGGTGAGGCCGACGTGGTCTACGCCCTGCGGATGCAGCACGAGCGGATGGCCGGGTCCTTCGTGCCCTCGCTGCGCGAGTACGCCACGCGTTACCAGATCGACGGCCGCCGTCTTTCTCCCAACCAGCTGGTGATGCACCCGGGCCCGGTGAACCGCGGGGTGGAGCTCTCGGCCGAAGTGATCGACTCGCCCCAGGCGCTGATCAGCCACCAGGTGGAGTCCGGAGTGGTGGTCCGGATGGCGGTCCTCTACGAGCTACTGGCCGGCGGGCCCCCCGCCGACGTGCTGCAGGGCCGCAACCCGCTCCCCGCCGAGGCCTCGGAGCCCCAGCCGGCATGAGCCCTACCGCTGGTAGGACCCTACCTCCGGTAGGACAGGCAGGCGGGCTGGACGACGCGCTCGACCGCCAGCCCACGCCCAAAGCCACCGTGCTGATCTCGGGGGCGCACCTGCTCGACCCGCGCGCCGGGCTCGACGGTCCCGCCGACCTGATCCTGCGCGGCGGGGCCGTGGCCGAGGTGGGCGCGCCCGGCAGCCTGGAGGCGCCCGAGGGCGCGGAGGTCGTGGACGCCGAGGGGCTGCACGCGTTCCCCGCCTTCGTGGACCCCCACGTACACCTGCGCACGCCGGGCCGCGAGGACGAGGAGGACATCGAGACCGGCACCCGGGCCGCGGCGGCCGGCGGCTACGGCGCGATCCTCGCCATGCCCAACACCGACCCGGTGGTGGACTCCGCCTCCGTCCTGCTCTCCCTGCGCGAGCGGGCCCGCGCCGAGGCTCGGGTCCCGGTGGGCTTCACGGCGGCGGTCACGATGGGGCAGAGGGGCGAGCAGCTCACCGAGATGGCCGAGCTGGCCGATGCCGGCGCCGTGGCCTTCACAGACGACGGGCTGCCGCTGCGCTCAGCCGGGATGATGCGCCAGGCGTTGCAGTATCAGCGCCTCGCTGAGCGCAACATCGCGCTGCACGAGGAGGACCCGGCGCTGTCGGCCGACGGCGTGATGCACGAGGGCGAGGTGTCGGCCCTGCTCGGGATGGCGGGCATCCCCTCGATCTCCGAGGCCGTGATGGTGGCGCGCGACGTGGAGCTGGCCGCCTACGAGGAGGGCCGCATCCACGTGCAGCACGTGTCCGCGCGCGAGACCGTGGATGTGCTGGAGCGCGCCCGCGCCGCGGGCGTGGCGGTCACCGCCGAGGCCACGCCGCACCACCTGCTGCTCACCGACGAGTGCGTCCGCCACCTCGATGCGCGCTACAAGATGAACCCGCCGCTGCGTGCCGAGCCCGATCGCCAGGCGCTGATCGACGGGGTTCGCTCGGGCGTGCTGGGCTGCATCGCCACCGACCACGCGCCGCACGCACGCGAGGAGAAGGAGGAGCCCTTCGAGATCGCCCCGATGGGCGTCACAGGTCTGGAGACCGCCTTCGCCGCGCTCTACACCGAGCTGGTGGTGCCGGGGATCCTGGACCTCGGGCTCGTGGTGGAGCGCCTCACGGCCGGAGGGGAGCCGTTCGGGCTCAGCGTGCCCACGCTGGCCAAGGACGCCTCCGCCAACGTGTGCCTGGTGGACCTCGGCGCCGAGTGGGAGGTGGGGGAAGGGGGCTATGAGAGCCGCTCGTCCAACTGCGCCTTCGCCGGCCGCCGGCTCACCGGTCGGGTGCGGATGACGATCGCGGCCGGCACGGTGGCCTTCCGGGAGCGCAGCTTTGCGATCGGGGCGGTGGCTTGAGCCCTGCCCGTGAAGTGAGCGCCTACGTGCTATTGGAGGACGGCACGCGGTTTGACGGCGAGGCCGTGGGTGCCCTTGAAGGATTTGGCACGGACGCCGAATCCTTCGCATCCTCATCCGGCGCCACCGGCGAGGTCGTCTTCAACACGGCCATGTCCGGGTACCAGGAGGCCGTATCCGACCCCAGCTACCGGGGCCAGATCCTCGCCTTCACCTACCCGCTGATCGGCAACTACGGCGTGTCGGGCGACCACATGGAGTCCGACTCGGTGCACGCCCGCGCCGTGATCATGCGCGAGGGCATCGACCGCGAGGACAGCGCGCTGGCCGAGGGCGGCTGGCTCACCTGGCTGGCCGACTGCGGCATCCCGGCGATCACCGGCGTGGACACGCGCGCGCTGGTGCGCCACATCCGCGACCAGGGCGCCATGCGCGGCGGTGTGTTCGGTGGCGAGCTGCCGGAGGACGACGCGATGGACCTGGTGCGCGCGGAGCCCTCGATGACGGGCGCCGACCTGGCGAAGGAGGTGACGCCGGGCGAGCCCGTGGTGCTCGACCCGCTGAGCGCCGGGGGTGGTCCGCGCATCGCCGCCCTGGACACCGGGATCAAAGACTCGATCGTGCGCAACCTGCGCGAGCGCGGCGCAACCGTGGAGCTGCACCCCTGCGACACCTCCGCCGAGGCGCTGCTGGCACGCTCGCCCGACGCGGTGTTCCTGGCCAACGGCCCCGGTGATCCCGCCGCGCTGGACTACATCGTGGAGACCGTTCGCGAGCTGATCGGCCAGAAGCCCGTGTGGGGCATCTGCCTCGGGCACCAGTTGCTGTGCCGAGCCGTTGGCCTGGACACGGCCAAGCTGCGCTTCGGCCACCGCGGCGCCAACCATCCTGTGAAGGACCTTGCGACCGGGCGCATCGACATCACCTCCCAGAACCACGGCTTCGCAGTGCTCGGTCCGGGCGGCGAGCGCACGATCGACACCGACGAGCCCGTGCGCTGGGACACCGACTTTGGCGCCGCCGAGCTGTCCCAGCTGAACCTGTACGACCGCACGGTGGAGGGGCTGGTGCTCAAGGAGGTGCCGGCCAGCACGGTGCAGTACCACCCGGAGGCGGGGCCCGGGCCGCACGATTCGCTGTATTTGTTCGACCGTTTCATGCGGACGCTCGCGGCCTGATGCCTCGGCGCACCGACATCCAGAAGGTGCTCATCATTGGCTCCGGCCCGATCGTGATCGGCCAGGCCGCCGAGTTCGACTACTCCGGAGCGCAGGCGTGCAAGGTGCTGCTGGAGGAGGGCTACGAGGTGGTGCTCGTGAACTCCAACCCGGCCACGATCATGACCGACCCGGAGTTTGCGACGGCCACCTACATCGAGCCGCTGCAGCCGGCTTCGATCGCTCGGGTGATCGAGCGCGAGCGCCCCGACGCGCTGCTGCCCACACTGGGCGGCGGCACCGCGCTGAACCTCGCCCGGCAGCTCACCGAGGACGGCACGCTCGAGCGCTTCGACGTGGAGCTGATCGGGGCCGACTACGACGCCATCCGCCGCGCCGAGGACCGCGAGCTGTTCCGCGTCACGATGAAGGACGCCGGTCTGCGCGTGCCGCGCTCGACGGTCGTGGAGTCGATCGGCGAGGCCGAGCGGGCGCTGCCCGACATCGGCCTGCCGGCGATCGTGCGCCCCGGCTTTACGATGGGCGGCGAGGGCGGCGGGATCGCGCGCACCGAGGTGGAGTACCGCGAGCGCGTGGCCGAGGGTCTGGCCGCGAGCCCGATCCACCAGGTGCTGATCGACGAGTCGGTGATCGGCTGGGGCGAGTTCGAGCTCGAGGTGATGCGCGACCGCAACGACAACGTGGTGATCGTCTGCTCGATCGAGAACGTGGACCCGATGGGCGTTCACACCGGCGACTCGGTGACCGTGGCGCCCCAGCAGACCTTGAGCGACCCCCGTTACCAGGCGCTGCGCGACCAGGCGATCACGGTCATCCGCGCGGTGGGCGTGGAGACCGGCGGGTCGAACATCCAGTTCGCGGTGCACCCGAACACCGGCGAGATCGTGGTGATCGAGATGAACCCGCGCGTGTCGCGCTCCAGCGCGCTCGCGTCCAAGGCCACCGGCTTCCCGATCGCCAAGATCGCCGCGCGGCTGGCGGTGGGCTACACCCTCGACGAGATCGACAACGACATCACGCGCGTGACGCCCGCCAGCTTCGAGCCGTCGATCGACTACGTGGTCGTCAAGTGGCCGCGGTTCGCGTTCGAGAAGTTCCCTGGGGCCGACGGCTCTCTGTCCACCCACATGCAGTCGGTGGGCGAGGCGATGGCGATCGGGCGCACGTTCAAGCAGGCATTCGTGAAGGCCATGCGCTCGCGCGAGCTCGACGTGGAGCGCACGGCGTTTCCCGACGACCTGCTGGCCGCGCTGGAAACGCCGTCACACGACCGTTACGCCCTGCTGTTCGAGGCGATCCGGCAGGGGGCCACGGAGGAGCAGGCCTGCGCGCGCACGGGAATTGACCCGTGGTTCATGGCCGAGATCGCCGCGCTGGCCCGCGGCGAGGATCCCGAGGCCGGACTGCAGCGCTGCTTCAAGGCCGTGGACACCTGTGCGGCCGAGTTCGAGGCCCCCACGCCGTACTTCTACTCCGGCTGGGAGCGCCAGGCCCGCCACGAGGTGGACCGCGGCGAGCGCGCCAGCGTGGTGATCCTCGGTTCCGGGCCCAACCGAATCGGCCAGGGCATCGAGTTCGACTACTGCTGCGTGCACGCGGCGATGACCGTGCGCGAGTCCGGCCGGGACGCGGTGATGATCAACTGCAACCCCGAGACGGTCTCGACGGACTACGACACGAGCGACAGGCTCTACTTCGAGCCGCTCACGATCGAGGACGTGCTCGCCGTGATCGAGCTGGAGCGCCCGGAGGGCGTGATCGTGCAGTTCGGCGGGCAGACCCCACTGCGCCTCGCGCAGGGGCTCGCCGACGCTGGCGTGCCGCTGCTCGGGACCCCCGTGGAGTCGATCCACCTGGCCGAGGACCGGCCGAGCTTCGGCGGCCTGCTGGCAGAGCTCGACCTCAAGGGCCCGCCCTACGCCACTGCCGGCTCGCCCGAAGAGGCCCTGACGGCCGCCGACGGCGTGGGCTACCCGCTGCTCGTGCGCCCGTCCTACGTGCTCGGCGGCAGGGCGATGGAGATCTGTTACTCCCGCGAGGGGCTCGCGGACTACCTGGAGAGGCATTCGAACGATTCGGCTTCCGTGCCGAATCCTTCCCGCACCGCCGAGGGCGGGCGACCCGACGGCGAGATCTTCCTGGACCGTTTCCTGGAGAACGCCATCGAGGTGGACGTGGACGCGCTTTGCGACGGGGAGTCGGTGCGGATCGGAGCGATCATGCAGCACGTGGAGGAGGCCGGAGTGCACTCCGGCGACTCCGCCTGCGTGATCCCCGCGATGTCGCTCGGCCCGGAGATGATCCGCCAGGTGGAGACCGCCACCGAGCGGCTGGCGCTGCGGCTTGGGGTAGTGGGTCTGATCAACATCCAGTTCGCCGTCCACGGCGACGACGAGCTGTATGTGATCGAGGCCAACCCGCGGGCGTCACGGACCGTGCCCTTCGTGTCCAAGGCCGTGGGCGTGCCGCTTGCCAAGGTGGCCTGCAGGCTGATGCTGGGCGAGCGCCTGGCCGACATCGAGCTGGACATCCCGGCCGTGCCGGGGCACGTGTCCGTGAAGGAGGCCGTGCTGCCCTTTGGGCGCTTCCCGCGCGCGGACTCGCTGTTGGGCCCCGAGATGAAGTCCACCGGCGAGGTGATGGGCGTGGCCTCGGACTACCCGGCGGCCTTCGGCAAGGCCCAGGCTGCGGCCGGCGCCGAACTGCCCATCTCGGGCACGGTCTTCATCAGCGTCACCGACGGCGATAAGCCCACGGCGACGCAGCTTGCCGCTTCGCTGCACGACCTGGGCTTCGAGGTGCTCGCCACGGGCGGCACCGCCCAGGCCATCCGGCGGATGGGCGTGCCGGTGGAGCGCATCCTCAAGCTCAGCGAGGGCTCGCCCAACGTGGTCGAGCGCATCGAGTCGGGCGGCGTGGACCTGGTGGTGAACACACCCACCGGCTCCGGCGCCCGCGCGGACGGGTACGAGATCCGCCGCGCCGCGGTGGCCCGCGGCATCCCCTGCATCACCACCATGAGCGGCGCCAGCGCCGCCCAGCGCGCCATCCGGGCACGCCGCTCGGATCCACCCGAGCCGATCCCGCTCCAGGAGCTGCACGGCAACCGCTCGGCGGCGGGCCGGTCGCCGGCCGCGGCGGGCAGGGCCAGCGAGTGAGCGGCGGCGAGCGGCGCACGCTCGCCCCACCCGAGCGGCGCCGCACGGAGATCACCGCGAACGAGAAGATCGGCGCCTACTCGCTGATCACCAGCCGCGACCCCGACGGGCCGGGGGAGCCCAGGCCGGGCCAGTTCTACATGCTCGCCTCGGCCGAGCGCTGGGGTGGGGGAGAGGGCGAGCGCCCGTACCTGCCGCGCGCCTTCTCCTACGCCCGGGCGCGGCCCGGGCCCGACGGGGTGGAGCTGTCGTTCCTGCTCGAGGACGTCGGGCCCGGCACCCACCGCCTCGGCGAGCTGCGGCCCGGTGACGGGCTGCACGTGCTCGGACCGCTCGGGATCGGGTTCACGCCGCCCCCGGATGGCCGGCGGGCGGTGCTCTGCGGCGGTGGGATCGGCGCGGCGCCGCTGCTGTGCTGGCAGGAGGAGCACTCCGGCGGGGCCGAGGTTCTGGTCGGCTTCCGCTCGGCCGCGCACGCCGAGGGCGCCTCGCTGTTCGCCGGTGCGCCCACCGTGGTCACCGACGATGGCTCTGTCGGGCGGCAGGCGCTGGTCACCGAGCCGCTGCGCGCGACGCTGGAGGACGATCCCCGTGCGGCGGTCTACGCCTGCGGGCCCCCGGCCATGCTCGAAGGGGTGCGTGCCCTGTGCGCCGAGCTGCAGGTGCCCGCCCAGCTGGCGATGGAGTCGGGGATGGCGTGCGGCTTCGGCGCCTGCTTCGGCTGTGTGGTACCCACCCGCGAGGGCTTCGTGCGGCTGTGTGTGGACGGCCCGGTGCTCGACGCCGCCCGCCTGGAGACCGCGGTCACGCCGGGGGCGGGCCATTGAGCGGCGGCCCCGTGGACCTCTGCGGCGTGCAGCTGGCCGGGCCGATCCTCAACGGCTCGGGCACCTTCGACGCCATCGCGGCCCGCCGCGCCTTCGGCGACGCCCTGCTGGAGCGCTTCCCGTTCGACTGCTTCGTGTCAAAGACGATCACCGTCGAGCCCCGCCAGGGCAACCCGCCTCCCCGGCTGTGGGAGGCCCCCGGCGGGATGATCAACTCGATCGGGCTGCCCAACAAGGGCCTGGAGGGGTTCCTGGCCGCCGACCTGCCCCAGCTCGCCGAGCTGCCGGTGCCGCTGTGCGTCTCGGTCATGGGCTTCGACCGCGACGAGCTGGCGCTGCTGGTGTCCACACTGGCCGAGCGCGACGAGGTGGCGCTGGTGGAGCTCAACGTGTCCTGCCCCAACGTGGAGACCGGGCTGATCATGGGCGCCGACCCGGGCGAGACCGCGGCCGCCGTGGAGCGCGTCCGGGGGCTGCTGGACCGCCCGCTGATCGTAAAGCTCACGCCCAACGCCACCGATCCGGCGGCCGTGGCGGGCGCCGCCGAGGCGGCCGGGGCCGACGCCGTGTCGCTCGTGAACACCCTCAAGGGCATGGCGCTGGACCCGCGCAGCGGCCGCCCGTGGCTCGGCGGGCGCACCGGCGGGCTGTCGGGGCCGGCGGTTCGAGCGATCGCCCTGGAGCAGGTGGCGACCGTATCCGGCAGGGTGTCCATACCCGTGATCGGCATGGGCGGCATCGCATCGGGGGAGCACGCGGCGGACTTCCTGGCCATGGGCGCCACCGCCGTGGCGGTGGGGACCGAGAGCTTCCGCGATCCTGCCGCCGGGCGGCGCATCGGAGCAGAGTTGGCGGCGCTCGGGGGTGGCGCAGCCGCAGCCACCGCCGATCTCCCGGCCTGAATCCCTGCAAACTGCGGGCTGTTCGCGCAAACTGCGGCGAAATCCCTGCAAACGAGCCACAAACAGTCAGGCTGTGTAAAGCGTCATAAACCTCTAGCTGAGGTGCAGGTGAATTGGCCCTGAAATTGGCTGTCGGGCCCAAATCGCCTCGGATCTGTGTGTAAGATCGCCGCGGTATGCCGGTCGCCCCCGAAACGCGCGCCAAGACCTCTTCGGTGGGCCTGACGCCCGAGCGCTCACTCACCCAGCGCATGGACGCGCTGGCCCGCGCGAACGACATCCGCACCCGCCGCGCGCGGCTCAAGAAGGACCTGAAGGCGGGCCGCGTGCAGATCCACGGGCTGCTGCTGGATCCCCCGGAGTACCTGCAGACGGCAAAGACCTTCGACCTGCTCCTGGCGGTGCCCAAGTACGGGCGTGTGAAGGTGAATCGCATCCTCACGCACTGCCGGATCTCGCCGAGCAAGACCATCGGCGGCCTGTCGGAGCGCCAGCGCAACGAGCTGGTCGGCTACCTCCGCAGGTAGCCCCATAGAGGCTCCGCAGACGCCCGTACTGGTGATCACCGGCCCCTCGGGGGTCGGAAAGGGCACCCTCATCCAGCGGCTGCTCAAGCGCTGTCCGCAGCTCCAGCTGTCGGTCTCCGCCACCACACGCGATCCCCGCCAGGGCGAGGTGAACGGCCGCGACTACCACTTCCTCTCCGGCGACGAGTTCGATCAGCGCGCCCAGGCCGGGGAGTTCGTGGAGCACGCCGAATACGCCGGAAACCGCTACGGGACGCTGCGCTCGGAGCTGGGGCGCCCGGCCGGCGGGATCGTGCTCGAGATCGACCTCCAGGGCGCCCGGCAGGTGCGCGAGACCCTGCCCGACGCCATGCAGGTGTTCATCTCGCCGCCATCGCTCGAGGACCTCGAGCGGCGGCTGCGCGGCCGCGGGTCCGACTCCGCCGACCAGATCGCCCGCCGCCTGGAGGTCGCGCCCACCGAGATGGACGCCCAGGAGGAGTTCGGAAAGGTCGTCGTGAACGACGATCTCGAGGCGGCGCTTCAGGAGCTGGTGGACCTGGCCGCTAGGATCTGTGGCCCCGAAGAGCGGCGCTAGGCGCCCGCGGAGACACAATCGTGCGCAGCCGGCCGAGCCGGCTGCTTCGCAGAAAGGAATCGCCAGTGATCAAGCCCCGTCTGGACACTCTGCTGGACCAGGTCGACTCGCACTACGCGTGCGTGCTCGTGGCCGCCAAGCGCGCCCGCCAGATCAACTCGTACTACCACAACCTCGGCGAGGGAACCTTCGACGAATACCCGCCGCCGATGGTGGAGACCGGGTCGAAGAACTACCTGAAGATCGCCCTCGACGAGATCGCCGAGGGCAAGATCAAATACAGGTACCGGGACTAACGCCCGACGGCCGCGCATGGCTCGCCTTCTCCTAGGAGTCACCGGGGGGATCGCGGCCTACAAGGCCGTCGAGATCGTGCGGCTCGCCACAGGTTCCGGGCACGCCGTGCGGGTGATCCAGACGCCGGCGAGCCTGAAGTTCGTCGGGAGGGCCACCTTCGAGGGCGTGACCGGCGCCCCGGTGCTGGTCGACGAGTTCGAGCCCGACCCCGCTCGCGGCGCCTTCCCCGGCGACCGCGCGCCCGACCACGCCGCGATCTCCCACCTGGAGCTGGTGCGCCGCTGCGACGCGTACGCGATCGCACCCGCGTCCGCCAACACGCTGGCCAAGCTGGCCGGCGGCCACGCCGACAACCTGCTCACCAGCGCGGCCCTGGCCTGCACCAAGCCCCTGGTGCTGGCTCCCGCGATGAACAACCACATGTGGGAGCACCCCGCCACGCGCGGCAACGTCGAGACGCTGCGACTGCGGGGGGCCACGATCGTGGAGCCCGGCACAGGCCGCCTGGCCTCGGACGGCGAGTGGGGGGCGGGCCGCCTGGCCGAGCCCGCCGAGGTGCTCGCCGAGATCGAGCGCGCCCTTGAGAGCGGTTTCTCGCCGCGGTCGCTCGATGGGTTGCGCGTGCTCGTCACCGCCGGCGGCACCCGCGAGCCGATCGACTCCGTGCGCTACGTAGGCAACCGCTCCTCGGGCCGGATGGGGGTCGAGGTGGCGCGCGAGGCCCAGCGCCGCGGCGCCGAGGTCACGCTGATCGCCGCCAACGTGGCGCTGGAGCTCCCCGAGGGCGTACGCAGCATCGACGTGGAGACGGCGGAGCAGCTTCGGGACGCGACCGGCGCCGAGTTCCACGCCGCCGACGTGCTGGTGATGGCCGCGGCCGTGTCCGACTTCCGGCCTGCCCCCACGGAGGGCAGCAAGATCAAGAAGTCGGGCCGGGCAGGCCTGAGCCTGGAGCTGGAGGCCACCGACGACGTGCTTGGGGCGTTGTCCGGGCAGCGGCGTCCTGGCCAGACGCTGATCGGGTTCGCCGCCGAGCACGGCGAGGGCGGGCTCGAGCACGCCCGCTCCAAGCTCGAGCGCAAAGGCCTGGACGCCGTGGTGCTCAACGACATCTCCCGCACCGACATCGGCTTCGACTCCACCGAGAATGAGGTCACGATCGTGACCCGCGGACACGAGCACCGCGTGCCCCTCGGGCCCAAGAGCGCGGTGGCGGCTGCCATCCTGGACCGGGTGCACGAGCTCAGGTCAGACCCGGCGGCGAAGCGGTGAGCGACGGCTCCTTAGAGAGCCCCGAGGAGCGGGGCGAGCGGGTCTACGAGCTCTTCCGGCGCGGCAGCGCCCTGCTGGAAGCCGGCGACTTCGCCGCGGCCGCGATTCCGCTGGAGCACGCCAGCCGCCTGGAGCCGGACAAGACCTCGATCCGCGAGGCCCTCGGCCGCGCCTACTTCCGCTCGGGGCGCTTCGGCCCCGCCGCGGAGGAGTTCGAGGCCGTGGTGGAGAGGGCGCCGGTCAACGACTTCGCCCACTTCTGCCTGGGCAAGGCGCTGGTGAAGACGGGCCGCCTGCGCGAAGCGCGCCACCACGCGGTCCTGGCCGCCGGCATGCGCCCGGACCGCGCCGACTACAGGGCGTTTCGGGACCGGTTGCGCGGTTCGTAGAACTGCCGTACCGCGACCGCCCCCTCGACAACCAGCCCGAGCAGGCGATCGAGCGAACGCTGGTCCACGTCCGCGGCGGCGAGGTCGCCCTGTACCCAGATCTCGTGCCCGCGCGTGCACGCGAACCGCACGTAGCGCGTCTGGCGGTTCCACCACAGCAGCATCCAGGGGTCCAGGCCCTCGGACTCGTCGAGGGCGTGTGCCTGGGCGTGCAGCACGCCGTCGGCCAGCCGCAACCCCACGTGCAGCGGCCAGCCGGCCCCCTGCTCGGGCTCCAGCGACACGCCCCACTCGCCGTGGGCCAGCCGCCGGCTCTCACCAGGCAGGCCCTCCAGATAGCTGTCCACGACGTCTACCGCGGCCATCGTCAGAGAGTACGGTCGCCGCCGTGAGGGCGATCGTGCAGCGCGTCAGCGAGGCGTCCGTGGAGGTGGGCGGAGAACGCATCTCCTCGATAGGCCCCGGTCTGCTCGTTCTGCTGGCCGTCCACCGAGACGACACCACCGACGAGGCCGACCGCATTGCTCGCAAGCTGCTGGCGCTGCGGATCTTCGAGGACGAGGACGGGCGCATGAACCGCTCGGTGACCGACACCGGCGGCGAGATCCTGTGCGTGAGCCAGTTCACCCTCTACGGCGACACGCGCAAGGGCAACCGGCCCAGTTTCGTGGAAGCCGCGCCGCCTGAGCAGGCCGCGCCGTTGTACGAGCGCGTACTCGCAGCGCTCGGCGCGCAGGGCGGGCGCTTCGGCGCCCACATGTCGATCGGGCTGGTCAACGATGGGCCCGTGACCATCCTCGTCGAGTCCTAACCGCCGCGTCTATACTCGGGCGCGCTAGGACTTTCAGACGTTCCGCGGCTCCGGCCGCGCCTGAAGGTGGGCTTCGCAGCCCACCTTTTTTTCGACCAAAACCAGAGATGACGACAGACGACCACCAACTCCAGACGGACATCGAGCAGCGGCTCGCGGCCACCAGGCCGGAGGTCGAGTTGCTCGCTGTCGAGCGCGTGGCCGCCGAGCGCCTGAGGCTGGTGATCGACCATCCGGACGGTGTGAGCCTGGAACTGTGCGAGCTGGTGACCAAAGATCTCCGTGATCTGCTGGCCAAGTTCGCCCTCGAGGTGTCCTCGCCCGGACCGGAGCGCCCGCTGGTGAAGCCCGAGCACTTCCGGCGGTTCATCGGCAGGAAGGCCCGCGTGCGCACGCGCCAGCCGATTGGGAGGAGCGCAGACCGATCGTCAGGGGAGGGGCGCAGCCCGATCGATGATCGGGCGAGCACCGGACCCGAGATTCTCGGGCGAGCACCGGACCCGGCTCTCGACGGTCACCGCAGCTTCACCGGTGAGCTGGTGGGCGCCTCCGACGAGGATGTGACGGTGGCCGCCGAGGGCGGTCTGGTGACCATCCCGTACACCGAGATCAGCCGCAGCAACCTGACGCAAAGGGGGGAAGGATGAGCAAGGAGCTGGTGGACGCGATCCACGGGCTCGAGCAGGAAAAGGGCATCTCGGCGGACACGCTGATGGACGCGCTGGCCGACGCTCTCCTCTCGGCCTACAAGAAGAGCCCTGGATCCGCGAAGTACGCGCGCGTGGACATCGACCACGACACCGGTGACTTCCGGGTCTTCGAGCTGCTGCTGCCCGCGGAGCTGGAGGAGCGGCTGCTGGCCGAGGCGGAGGAGCAGCAGGAGGAGCCCACGATCGACCCCGAGACGGGCGAGATGCGCGACCCCGAGGAGCCCGAGCTCGACCCCGAGGTCCTCGCTCAGTACTCCGACCAGATCGACGAGCGCGACGTGACTCCCGAGGGCTTCGGGCGGATCGCGGCGCAGACCGCCAAGCAGGTGATGCTCCAGCGCATCCGCGAGGCCGAGCGGGACATGATGTTCCACGAGTACCGGGACCGCGTGGGCGAGCTGATCACCGGCATCGTCCAGCAGTCCGACTCGCGCTACACGCTCGTGCAGCTGCGCGAGCGCGTGGAGGCGCTGCTGCCGCGCTCCGAGCAGGTCGGCGGCGAGCGCTACGACCACGGCGCGCGCGTGAAGGCGATCATCACCGACGTCTCCTCGCAGGCGAAGGGCCCGAGCATCATCGTCTCGCGGCGCTCGCCCGAGCTGATCCGCTCCCTGTTCGAGCTCGAGGTGCCCGAGATCGCCGACGGCCTGGTGGAGATCCAGAACGTGGCCCGTGAGCCCGGCTATCGCTCCAAGATCGCCGTGGTGTCGCACACCTCGGGCGTGGACCCGGTCGGCGCCTGTGTGGGGCCGCGCGGCTCGCGCGTGCGCATGGTCGTGTCCGAGTTGCGGGGCGAGAAGATCGACATCATCCCCTTCAACGAAGAGCCGGCCCGGTTCGTGGCCAAGGCGCTCTCGCCCGCACGCGTGCGCGAGGTGCTCGTGGACGACGACGGCAAGCAGGCCACGGTGATCGTGCCGGACGACCAGCTCTCGCTGGCGATCGGCAAGGACGGGCTGAACGCCCGCCTGGCGGCGCGACTCACCGGCTGGCGCGTGGACATCCGCTCGGAGACCGAGTTCGCCGACGAGGAGTCGTCCATGGGCTACGAGGAGGAAGAGGTCACGGGCCGCTGCGCGGCGATCCTGTCCAACGGCAAGCGCTGCCCGAACGCCTCGGTGCCCGGGTCGCGTTACTGCGGTCTGTCCGTGCACCAGGCGCTGGCCGACCAGGATGGCGACCAACTGGCCGGCGGCGAGCCGGACCCGGCCGAGGGCAACGCGGCGGGCGACGCCGAGGAGGATCCCGTGGCCGCGGAGCCCGTGACCGCGGAGCCGGACACCGCACCCGAGCCCGAGTCCGAGCCCGAGCCCGAGGGCGACCCGGTCGCCGAGCAGGCGGAGGACGCGACGTAGGGCCTCGCCGCCGCTGCGTGAGCTGCGGCCGCAGCTTTCCCCAGGGCGGGCTGCTGCGGCTTGCGCATGGTAGGGACGGCCATGCCAGGCCGGACCCGGAGCGGCGGGAGGAAGGACGGGGCGCCTATGTGTGCCCCGCGCCGGAGTGCCACGCGGCACTGCAGGATGGACGGGCGCTCTCGCGGGCGTTCAAAACGCGAATTACGGTTGATCAGGCGACACTAGACTTCATACGGAAATGGCAAAGAAGAGAGTCCACGAGATAGCGAAGGAGCGGGGCATCCCCAGCAAGGAGGTGCTCGCCAAGCTCCAGGCAGCCGGCTTCAACGTGAAGGCGGCGGCTTCCAGCGTGGACGAGAACGACATCGCCGTCGCCTTCGACGGCGCCTCGGGCAAGGACGCAGGCAACGGCGCCGACGCCGCTGGAGCCGAGAGCGCGGCACCCGCCGCCGCGGCCGGCCCCGCCCCGGCCGACAACGGCGGCGACGGTGCGGGCCAGCCCGCGCAGTCGGCCGACCGCCCGCGGCCGGCCCGCAGCGGCCGCTCCGGCGAGCAGGCCCCCGGTGGCGGGGGCGGAGGAGGTGGACGCCGCCGGCGCGTGGTGATCGACTCCCAGGCCTCCCGCCGCGCCCCCGGTCCGCCGCCCCAGCAGTCATCGCCGCCTCGCCGCCGCGGCCGGCGCCGCCGCACCCCCTGGGTCGAGCCCGACCTCACCGCCCAGCCCGAGCGCGAGCCCGAGATCCAGATCCACGAGGTGCAGTCCGGCGCCACCGTGAAGGAGGTGGCCGAGTCGCTGGGCCTGTCCGCGCCCGAGGTGATCAAGAAGCTGATGGAGCTGGGCGAGATGGCCACCCTTACCCAGACGCTCTCCGACGAGGCCATCGAGGTGCTGGCCGACGGGCTCGACAAGAAGATCGAGATCCAGCACGCCGCCGACGAGGTGCCCGACGAGCCCACCTTCGAGGACGCCGAGGACGAGCTCGTGCCGCGCCCGCCCGTGGTCACCATCATGGGCCACGTGGACCACGGCAAGACTTCGCTGCTCGACGCCATCCGCCAGACCGAGGTGGCGGCCGGCGAGGCCGGCGGCATCACCCAGCACATCGGCGCCTACCAGGTGCACCACGAGGACGCCACGCTCACCTTCCTCGACACCCCTGGCCACGAGGCGTTCACCGCCATGCGGGCCCGCGGCGGCCAGGTGGCCGACATCGCCGTGGTGGTCGTGGCAGCCGACGACGGCGTGATGCCCCAGACCGTCGAGGCCCTTGACCACGCCAAGGCGGCCGAGGTGCCGATCATGGTGGCGGTCAACAAGATCGACAAGGAGGGCGCGGACCCCAACCGCGTCCGCGGCGAGCTGGCCCAGCAGGGCCTGACCCCGGCCGACTGGGGCGGCGACACCGAGTTCTGCGACGTGTCGGCCAAGACCCACCAGAACCTCGACCAGCTGCTGGAGACGGTGATCACCCTCGCCGAGATCCAGGAGCTGAAGGCCAACCCCACCGCCGAGGCGTCGGGCACCGTGATCGAGTCGCGGCTGGACCCGGGCCGGGGAGCCGTGGTGAGCGTCCTGATCGTCCGCGGCACGCTGTCGGTGGGCGACGCGTTGGTCGCCGGCGCCCACTCCGGGCGTGCCCGCGCGATGCACGACTACCGCGGCGAGCGCGTGAAGAAGGCCAGTCCCGGAACACCGGTCGAGATCCTGGGCTTCGACGGCGTTCCCGAGGCCGGCGAGCACTTCCGCGTGGTGGACAACGAGCGCGAGGCCCGGCGGATCGCCGGCGAGCGCGCCAACCGCCTGAAGACCGAGGCGCTCGCGCGCCGTGCCGGTGTGCGTGTGTCGCTCGAGGACGTGATGGCGCGGGCCCAGATGGGCGAGCAGGCCGAGCTGAACCTGATAGTCAAGGCCGACGTGGCCGGCTCGCTGGAGGCGCTGGCGGACGAGATCGCCAAGCTGCCCCAGGAGCAGGTCAAGGTCAACCTCATCCACGACGCCGTGGGCGGCATCAACGAGTCCGACGTGATGCTGGCCTCCGCCTCCGAGGCGGTGATCATCGGCTTCAACGTGCGCCCGGTGGGCGAGGCGCGGCAGGTGTCCGACCGCGAGGGCGTGGAGATCCGCACCTACTCGGTCATCTACCGGGTGGTCGAGGAACTGCGCCAGGCGATGGAGGGCCTGCTCGTGCCAGAGGAGGTGGAGGCCACGGTGGCCACCGTCGAGGTGCGCGAGATCTTCCGCGCCTCGCGCATCGGCGCGATCGCCGGCTGCATGGTCACCGACGGCACCGTCACCCGCGGCGCCACCTGCCATCTGGTACGCGACGGCACGATCGTCTATAGCGGCCGGATCGGCTCGCTGCGGCGCTTCAAGGACGATGTCCGCGAGGTCACCGCCGGCATGGAGTGCGGCATCGTCCTGGAGAACTACGGGGACGTGAAGCAGGGCGACGTCATCGAGATCTATGAGACGCGCCAAGTGGAGCGCGAGCTGAGCTGACGCTCAGCACGCGCTCCGGTCGACTGTCGGCTTCTTTTCATGGCCTTCATCTGCCTCCTAACCCTGCACCTGCATTTCCCCGACACGGGAGATTTGAAGGGCAAGCGCAAGCAGCTCAAGTCGCTGAAGGACCAGCTTCGACGCCGCTTCGGCGCGGCTGTGGCCGAGACCGACCACCACGACCTCTGGCAGCGCTCCACGCTGTCCGTGGCGCTGGTCGGCTCCGAGCGGCGCACCGTCGAGGAAGGGGCCGACGCCGTGCGGCGTTTCGCGGAGTTCAAGGTGGGCGACGGCGTACGGTGTGACCGCGCCATCCTCTCGACCGAAGACCTGACAGGAGGCTAGGGTGGCTTCGGGTCGAATGAGGCGGGTGAACGAGGCACTACGAGAGGTGATCTCGGCCCGATTGGCCGCAGGGCTCAAAGACCCGCGCATAGGATTCGTGACCGTGACAGCAGTGGATGCCAGCCCCGACCTCAGACACGCCCGCGTGTACGTGAGCGTGCTCGGGGACGACGAGGACCTCGAGCAGTCCCTGGCCGGGCTGCGCTCGTCCCACGGCTACCTCCAGGCCGGGATCGCCCACGAGCTGAGGATCAAGCACACGCCCACGCTCGAGTTCGTCCACGACGAGTCGATCGACCACGGGTTCCGCATCTCCGAGCTGCTCGACAAGGAAGCGGAGGATTCGGCGTCCGTGCCAAATCCTCCCCATGAGGGCTTCAGCTCATGAGCGTCGCAACCGAGACCGACCAGGTGATCGAGGAGCTGCGCGCGGCGCAGAAGTTGTTGCTCACCACCCACGAGAACCCCGACGGAGACGCGCTGGGATCGCTCACCGCGATGCACTGGATCCTCCAGCAGATCGGGAAGGACTCCGTGATGTACATGTCGCCGGAGGAGTTCCCGCTGTCGCACGAGTACCGGCACATGACCCTCGAGGGCCTGCTCGGGGCCCCGCCCGAGGACATCGACGAGCGCACCGTCGTCTTCCTGGACTGCGGCAACATCGACCGCATGCCGGTGGACTTCCTCCAGCGCGACGGCATCCGAATCCTCAACATCGACCACCACCACGACAACACGCGCTTCGGCACGGTGAACCTCGTGGTCCCGCAGGCGTCGTGCACCGCCGAGATCGTGTTCGACCTGGCGCACGAGCTGGGCGCCGAGGTCACGCCCCCGATCGCGGACGCGCTCTACGTCGGGTTGGTCACCGACACCGGCAAGTTCATGTACGAGAACACCACACCCGCCGCGCACAGGATGGCGGCGGAGCTGATCGAGGCCGGCGTGGACACCCACGCCGTCTACAGGCGGCTGTTCGAGGAGCTTCCGTTCCGCCGGCTGCAGCTGCTCTCCCGGGCTCTGCAGAGCGTGGCGCGCTACGAAGACGGCGCGATCACGCTTGCCACGCTCGGCCGCGGGGACTTCGAGGCCACCGGCGCGCTCGAGTCGGATTCCGAGGGAGTGGTGGACCACCTGCGCACGGTCGGGGAGACGAAGGTGGCCGTGCTCGTGCGCGAGCTGCTGTCCGACGAGAAGCGCGGGTGTTCCAAGGTGAGCATGCGCTCCACCGACGGGCAGGTGGACGTGTCGCGCATCGCTCGCACGCTCGGCGGCGGCGGCCACCGCCAGGCCGCGGGCCTGACCACTGACCTTGCGCACGACGAGCTCGTGGCGACACTGCGCCAGCAGGTCGCCGAGCAGCTGAACGCCTGACCGCTCGCTCCGCCGGGACGGAGCCCGGCGTGATCTTCGTGGACAAGCCCGCGGGGAAGACCTCCCACGACGTGGTGGCCGCGGTGCGCCGCTCGCTGCCCCGCGGCACCAAGGTGGGCCACGCGGGCAC
The DNA here is from genome assembly GCA_035646775.1 of Thermoleophilaceae bacterium. Classification (GTDB taxonomy): domain Bacteria; phylum Actinomycetota; class Thermoleophilia; order Solirubrobacterales; family Thermoleophilaceae; genus JAAYBF01. The sequence continues at coordinate 22,505 of DASROS010000002.1, forward strand.
GCTCGACCCGTTCGCCACGGGGCTGCTGGTGGTGCTCGTGGGCCGGGCCACGAGAGTCCAGCGTTACCTGCTGGGGCTGCCAAAGACCTACCGAGCCGTCGCGCGGCTGGGATGGCGCTCGGACACCGGCGACCGCGACGGTGAGCTGGAGCACACCGGCCGGGCGCCCGCCGACCCGTCCATACCCACCGGCGAGCAGATGCAGCGCCCGCCGGCCTACTCCGCGGTGAAAGTGGGCGGCGAGCGGCTGTACGCCAAGGCGCGGAGGGGGGAGGCACTCGAAGGAGAGCCGCGGCCGGTCACCGTCTACCGCGCCGAGCTGCTCTCCCACGAGGGCGACCACGCGGAATTCGAGATCGAGTGCAGCGCGGGCACCTACGTCCGCCGGCTGGTGGCCGATCTGGGCGACGCCTACTGCGAGGAGCTGCGGCGCACGGCGGTCGGCCCGTTCGAGCTCGCGCGCGCCGACCCGGAAACGGTGGTGCCGATCGCCGAGGCGCTGGCGTTCCTGCCGGAGCGCCGCCTGGAGGCCGCCGAAGCCGAGCAGGTGGTGCACGGGGTGAGGGTGGCCGCTGCCGAGGGCCTCGAGGGACCCGTGCGCCTGACCCATGACGGGGAGCTGCTGGCACTTGCCGAGCCGCGCGGCCCCGACCTGCAACCCGTCGTAGTGTTCGCCGGGTGAAGCTCATCCGCCTTCCGGAGCTGCCCGCGGAGCCTCTCCCGGACGCGCCGCCCCGGCGTGTGGCCATCGGGACCTTCGACGGCCTCCACGTCGGTCACCGCGAGGTGGTGCGCGGAAACAACACCGTGCTCACCTTCGATCCGCACCCCATGTCGGTGATCCACCCGGAGGCCACCCCCAAGCTGGTGATGCCGTTCGAGATCAAGCGGGACCTGATCGCCGGGCTGGGCGTGGACGAGCTGGTGGTGATCCCCTTCGACCGTGAGTTCGCCTCGCGGGAGGCGGAGGGCTTCGTGGAGGAGGTGCTGATCGGCCAGCTGGCCGCCTCGCACGTGTCGGTGGGGGAGAACTTCCGCTTCGGGCGCGGCGCGCGCGGCACGCCGGAGCTGCTGTCCTCGTACGACGACTTCGAGACGCGCGTGGTGCCGCTCGTCGATGTCGGCGGGGAGACCGTGTCCTCCAGCCAGATCCGGGGTCTGGTTGCGGCGGGCGAGGTGCGTGACGCCGCGAAGTTCCTCGGCGGCCCGTTCCTGCTCGAGGGCGAGGTGGTGCACGGCGACAATCGCGGCCACGAGCTGGGGATGCCGACCGCGAACATCGTGCCCGACGACCGCCTGGTGGTGCCGGGGCACGGCGTTTACGCGGGTTGGGCCCACGGGCATCCCGCCGCGATCAACGTGGGGGTGAGGCCCACGTTCGAGACGGGCCGGGGGCTGCTGGTCGAGCCCTACCTGATCGACTTCGACGGCGACCTCTACGGCGAGACGCTCAGGATCGCCTTCGTGGAGAAGCTGCGGGGCGAGAAGCGATTCTCCTCCGCCGAGGAGCTGGTGGAGCAGATGCAGCGCGACGTGCAGCGCGCGCGTGAGATCTGCGCCGCCGAGCGCACTCCGGACGCTGCCTGAGCGGATCCTGAAATTTCCGCGCAAGTTTTCGGCGCGGGGCGCGTTATGGCCCCCGAACTTGCGTAGGGGTACGCAATCGCCCGGCACGGACGCCGGGCTCCTGGCAGCCACCGCCCCGCCCGCGGCTCGACCAAACCGGTCGCCGCGGGTGGCGGTGGCCGCTTGCCGCGGAAGAGAATCGTGCGCAGCCGGCCGAGCCGGCTGCTTCGCGTGAGCGCCCTGCTAACTTTTCGCGGCCGATGACGCTCACAGTCGAGACGAAGCAGGAGATCGTGGAGAAGCACGGCCGCGCTCCGGGGGACACCGGGTCCGCCGAGGTGCAGGTGGCGCTGCTCACCGCACGCATCAACGATCTCACCGAGCACCTGCGCGAGCACACCAAGGACCACCACTCGCGCCGCGGCCTGCTCATGCTCGTGGGCAAGCGCCGGCGCCTGCTCGGATACCTGCAGCGCACCGACCTCGACCGCTACCGGGCGCTCATCTCAGAACTCGGCCTCCGCCGTTAGGTGGCTGTCATCGAGGCGGGCACCGCCGCGCCCGAGTTCACGCTCACCGACCAGGACGGCAACGAGGTCTCGCTGTCGGACCTGGAGGGGCAGACCAGCGTGCTGGTCTTCTACTCGCTGGACTTCAGCCCGACCTGCACGGACCAGCTCAACGTCCACCAGGAGGTGCTCGGCGAACTGGAGGAGCAGGGGGCGAAGCTGTACGGCATCTCCGTCGACTCGGCCTTCGCCCACAAGGCCTTCCAGGACCATCTCGGCGTCACGATCCCGCTGCTGGCCGACTTCGAGCCCAAGGGCGGGGTGGCCAAGGCCTACGGCGTCTACATCGAGGAGCGGGGCCACAGCCGGCGCGCCCTGGTGATGATCGGCCCCGACCTCGAGGTCACGTGGTCCTACCAGGCGTCCACACCGCTGGAGATCCCCGGCGCCAACCTCATCTTCGACGCGCTCGAAGAGCAGCGCGCTGCCTGACGATCTGCGTAGCGCCGGGGTCCCGCCGCCCGGCCCAGAGGACCACGTGCGGGGCGAGGGCACGGTGGTGATCGAGTACGGCAGCTACGAGTGCCCGTTCTGCGCCAAGGCCGACGCCCTGCTGGCGGCCGCGGCCGTCCGGCAAGTGTTCCGCCACTTCCCGGTGGACTCCAAGCACCCGCGCGCGCGGGCGCTCGCCCACGCCGCCGAAGCGGCTGCGCTGCAGGGCCGTTTCTGGGAGCTGCACGAGTCGCTGATGGCCGACCAGTCACACCTGGACGACCCCCACCTCTGGCGGCGCTGCGAGGAGCTCGGCATCGACCTCGACCGCTTCGAGTCCGACCGCCGCTCGGCCGAGGTGTCTAACCGCGTGCAGCGCGACTTCCGCTCGGGCATCCGCGCCGGGGTGACCACCACGCCGACGCTGTTCGTGGACGGCGTGCTGCACGCCGGCGTACCGAACGCCGAGCTGCTGGCACGCCTGGGCTGACAGGCCTCACGTTCGGGTGCCGCGAGGCGGTGATCGCGTGCGGTAGAAATTGCGCCGATGCAGTTCGGCCTTCACGCAGGCAGGCGGGGCAGGGGGCTGCTCGTGTTGGGGCTCGTTCTCGCCGGCGCCCTCTTCGCGGTACCCGGCGCCTCGGCGGCGGAGCTGCTGTCGAGCGAGGTCAGCGCTGCCGACGCGGAGTCGCAGAGCTGCATCGACGGCGCGCTGTCCGGCGCCGCCGGAGTGGCGCAGCGGTCGGTGCGGCCCGCCGTTCCCGGCTTCGTAACCGCCCGCCTGTCGGCCGACTCGGGCGACTGGGACCTGGCCATCTTCGAAGCGGCCACCGGCAAGCGGGTGGCCGGATCGGCCTTCTGGGGCTCCGACGAGATCGCCCAGGGCTTTGTGGCCGGCGGCCAGGAGCTGGTGGTGCAGGCCTGCCGCCGCTCGGGCGCCGCCGAGAGCGCCACGCTCACCGTCGAGTCCGAGGCGATCCCCCAGCGCGCCCCTGAGACGATCTCGCTGGTCAAGGTCTCAACTCCCACCGAGGCCCGCAAGGAAGAGATTTCCTCGCTCGGCCTCGACCTCACCGAGCACGGCGGGAACGGCTTTGTCGAGGTCGTGCTGCACGGGGACGCCGATGCCCGCCGGCTACGCGAGCACAAGTTCACCTACGTCACGAGCATCGCCGACCTCGCGGCCCGAAGCGCTCGCGACAGCGCCGCCGACCGCCGCCTCCGCCAGTCGGCTTCCGCCTCGGCGCTGCCGAGCGGCCGCACGGCCGGCTACCGCAGGCTCGCCGACTACAACAACGAGCTGAAGAAGCTGGCGGCCGACAACTCCGGCATCGTCAAGCCGATCACCCTGCCGCTCAAGTCGCTCACCGGCTACAGCGTCGAGGGCATCGAGATCTCCACCGGCGTGCAGCGCCGCGACGGCAAGCCGGTCTTCCTCCAGATGGGCGCCCACCACGCCCGCGAGTGGCCCTCCTCCGAGCACACGATGGAGTGGGCGTATGAGCTGGTCAACGGCTACAAGGCCGGGAACGGTCGCGTCCGGCGGCTGATGGGCGAGGTCCGCACGATCGTGGTCCCGGTCGTGAACCCCGAGGGCTTCAACACTTCGCGAGAGGCCGCCAGCGCGCTGAATGACGGCCGCGGTGGGCCGGACGAGACCCCCAACCTCGTCTTCCCGTACGAGTACCACCGCAAGAACTGCCGCGTGAACAACCCGGACGGCGACGATCCCGAGCAGGGTGATTGCGTGCAGCCCGGGCAGCCCAACGTCGGGCTCTCCCAGTTCGGCACCGATCCCAACCGCAACTACGGCGGCTTCTGGGGCGGTCCCGGCGCCAACCCGGGCGGCGCCGCTCCCTTCGGCGACTACGCGCAGGACTACCGCGGCGACGGCCCCTTCTCCGAGCGCGAGACCCAGAACGTCCGGCGGCTGGTGTCCGCGCGCCAGGTGACCACGCTGATCACCAACCACACGTTCTCGAACCTGCTGCTGCGACCGCCCGCAATCGCGGCGCAGGGGCCGCCGCCGGACGAGCCCGTCTACAAGGCCCTGGGCGACGCGATGGCGGCCAAGAACGGCTACGCCAGCCAGCCGAGCTTCATGCTCTATGACACGTCGGGCGGCACCGAGGACTGGAGCTACTACACCACCGGCGGGCTCGGGTTCACGTTCGAGATCGGCGCGAGCAACTTCCACCCGCCCTACGCCCAGACCATCGCCGAGTACGAGGGCACCTCGGCCGCGGCAGCCAACCGGGGTGGCAACCGGGAGGCCTACTTCACGGCGATGGAGAGCACCGCCAACGCCGCGCGCCACTCCACGCTCGAGGGCACGGCTCCTCCTGGAGCCGTGCTGAGGCTGCACAAGGACTTCAAGACGTCGACGTCGCCGGTGATCGACGAGAACGGCGAGACGGGCGCCCCGATCCTGTTCGACGACACGCTCAGCACTGTCTTCGACGTGCCCGACTCCGGCCGTATCGACTGGGGGATCAACCCCTCCACGCGCCCGGTGGCCCAGGCCAAGGGCCGCCAGAGCACCGGCTCCCCCAGCCCCCCGATAGTGCGCAACGGCCAGCTGGCATCGCAGCCTCCTTGCCCGACCTACTTCCCGCCGGGCGGCCCCGAAACCTGCGGCGCGGGCGGCTTCACGGATGAACAGTTCACGGTGCCGGCGAATGGTGGCGGGGTGGACAACGGCTTCGTCACCGTGAAGATCGCCTTCCCGGACGAGGCCGACATGGACCTCGAGGTCTACAAGGCCGACGGAGCGGGCAACGCCACCGGCGAGCCCGTCGGCACCTCGGCGGGCGGCTCCAACCCGGAGCAGACCAAGCTCGGTCCGGACCCGGCGCCCGGAAACTACGTCGCCCGAGTGATCAACTTCGCCGGCGGCACCACCTATGACCTGAACATCACCTTCCAGAGCCCGGATCCGTTCGTGCCGGCCAAGACCGAGAGCTGGACGCTCACCTGCGAAACGGGCGGCGGCCGCGTGCTGGCCGGCCGGGAGGTCCAGATCGCCCGCGGAGAGACCAAGAGCGCGAGCTTCGGCAGGCAATGCGCGGCGGCCACCAACACGGCGCCCAGCAGCCGGTGCACCTCGACCAAGGGCAAGGTGCGCCGGAAGTCGGTCGGGCGTGCGGTCCTCGGCCGTAACCGAACCCGCCAGCGGCGCCGGTTCGGGAACGCCCGGCGGCTGAAGTCCCGCAGGGGCATCGACCGCTACTGCGTCAAGGCCGGTGGCACCATGCGGGTCGGCTACCCCACCAAGCGCTTGAACGCCGGCAAGAGCGCCAGCGCGAAGAGAAGGACCGCGCGCAAGGTCGTGCTGGCGATCTCCACCAGCAAGAAGTTCCGCATCCGGCGCTCGCGCGTGGGGACCTCCACGCGGGCGCTGCGCAAGCGCCTGCGGGGCGAGCGTGGCTTCAAGGTCGGCAAGAACGTGTGGTACACGGCCGGCGGCCGTTCCAGCCGCCTGCTGTTCCGCACCCGCGGCGGCGAGGTCCGTGAGCTGGGCCTGGGCGACAAGCGCCTGACCGCCACGCGCCGCAGCACGAAGCGCTTCCTGCGCGCCTGGGAGCGCCGCGGCCTGTAGCCGGGCCACTGCTACCCTCAGCGGCGACCTCTATCGAGAAGTCTGAAAGCTAGGCCGCCAACCGGAGGCGGCACTGAAAGGAACATATGACTGTTGACGTGAGCCGGGTCTCGCTCGAGATCGGTGGTACCGAGTTGAGCTTCGAGACCGGCAAGCTCGCCAAGCAGGCGAGCGGCTCCGTGGTCGTGCAGGCAGGAGAGACGATGGTTCTCTCCACGGCGACCGCAGGAAACCTTCGTGACGTGGACTTCCTCCCGCTGACCGTGGACGTGGAGGAGCGGATGTACGCCGCGGGCAAGATTCCCGGCAGCTTCTTCCGCCGCGAGGGTCGGGCGGGGGAGAAGGGCACGCTCACCGCGCGCATGATCGACCGCCCGCTGCGCCCGCTCTTCCCCAAGGGCTGGCGGCGCGAGACCCAGCTGGTCTCGATCCCGATGTCGATCGACCACGTGCACCCCTACGACATCCTCGCCATGAACGGCTCGAGCGCTGCGCTGATGCTGTCCGACATTCCGTTCCCGATGCCCGTGGGCGCGGTGCGGATCGGACAGGACGAGGAGGGCAGCTTCGTCGTCAACCCCGACGAGGAGTGGATGCTCGAGAGCCCGCTGGACCTGGTGGTCTCGGGCTCCGAGGACGCCATCCTGATGGTCGAGGCCGGCGCCAACGAGATCTCGGAGGCCGAGATCCTCGACGCGCTGGACATCGCGCACGGCGAGATCAAGAAGATCTGCGCCGCCCAGCGCGAGCTGGCCGAGAAGGCCGGCAAGCCCAAGACCGAGGTCGAGGTCCCGCAGGTGGACGAGTCGGTGCTCTCTGAGCTCACCGAGCGCTTCGGGTCCAAGCTGTCGGAGGCCACCCAGGTGATCGACAAGCTCGAGCGCCAGGACGCCACCAAGGCGGTCGAGAAGGAGGCCATCGAGGCCCTCGCCGGCGACTCCGACGCCGAGGACTACAGCCAGAAGCGCGCCGCCGCGCAGATGGCCTTCGACAAGCTGGAGAAGGACACCATCCGCCGCCGCATCGCCGTCGACAAGAAGCGCCCCGATGGCCGTGCCGCGGACGAGATCCGCGACATCTGGATCGAGGTGGGCGTGGCCCCGCGCACGCACGGCTCCGCCGTGTTCACCCGCGGCCAGACGCAGGCCTTCACCGTGGCCGCCCTGGGCACCACGCGCGACGAGATGCGCCTGGACACCCTCGGCCTGGAGACGTCCAAGCGCTACTGGCACCACTACAACTTCCCGCCGTTCTCGGTGGGGGAGGCCGGCTTCATGCGCGGTCCCAAGCGCCGCGACATCGGTCACGGCGCGCTGGCCGAGCGCGCGCTCGTGCCGGTGGTGCCCGACCCGGAGGAGTTCCCGTACTCGATCCGCGTCGTGTCGGACATCCTCGAGTCCAACGGCTCCTCGTCGATGGCCTCGGTATGCGGCTCCTCGCTGGCACTGATGGACGCCGGCGTGCAGATCTCGCGCCCGGTGGCCGGCATCGCGATGGGCCTGATCAAGGAGGGCGACGACTACATCGTGCTCTCCGACATCGCGGGCGTCGAGGATCATCTGGGAGACATGGACTTCAAGGTGGCCGGCACCGAGAAGGGCATCACCGCCCTTCAGATGGACATCAAGATCACGGGCGTGACGTTCGACATCCTGCGTGACGCGCTCACGCAGGCCAAGGACGGTCGCACCCACATCCTCGGCAAGATGGCCGAGGCGATCGACGGACCGCGCCCGGAGCTCTCGCGCCACGCGCCGAGCATCGGCCAGATCCAGATCGACACCGAGAAGATCGGCATGATCATCGGCAAGGGCGGGGAGACCATCCGCGCGCTGTCCGAGGAGTTCGAGGCCCAGATCGACGTGGACGACGACGGCATCGTGCGCGTGTTCGCGGTCGACGGTGAGCAGGGCGACGCCCTGGTCGAGCGCATCCGCGCGATGACCAAGGAGGTCGAGGTGGGCGACGAGTTCACCGGCAAGGTGGTCAAGACCACCACCTTCGGCGCGTTCGTCGAGCTGTCCAAGGGCAACGACGGTCTGCTGCACATCTCCAACGTCAAGCCCGGCGAGCGGGTGGACACCGTCGAGGACGTGCTCAACCGCGGCGACGAGATCGACGTCCGCGTGGTCGAGGTCGACAAGGAGCGGGGCCGCGTGGGCCTGCGCCTGGCCGACGACCCGGATATCGCCGGCAAGACCTCCGAGGAGTTGGCCGGCGTCGGCACGGGCGACAAGGGCGGCGGAGACCGCGGCCCGCGCCGTGGCGGCGGAGACCGCGGCGGGCGGCGCGACGGTGGCGGGCATCGCCGCGAGCGGCGGTAAGAAATGAAGTCGACAGTCGATACCCCATGGCGGGGCACAGGCAGTCGACTGGTATGACCGACCACGCACAGGTAACGGAGCTCCCCTCGGGCGTCCGAGTCGTCTCTGAGCGCCTTCCCTCCGTGCGCTCGGTTGCACTGGGGTTCTGGGTGCGCACGGGATCTCGCGACGAGACCTCGGCGCAGGCCGGCCTGTCGCACTTCCTCGAGCACCTCCTGTTCAAGGGCACGGACCGGTTCAGCTCGCTCGAGATCGACGAGACCTTCGACGCCATGGGCGCAGAGGTGAACGCGGGCACCGGCAAGGAGACCACCTCCGTCTACTCGCGCTTCCTGGACCGTCACCTGGAGCGCGCGTTCGACGTGCTGCAGGACATGGTCCTGCGGCCCAGCTACCCCGACATCGACTCAGAGCGCCAGGTGGTGATCGAGGAGATCGCCATGTACGAGGACGAGCCCTCGGACAAGGTGCACGACGTGCTCGCCCGGGCCATCTTCGGCGACCACCCGCTCGGGCGGCCGGTGATCGGCCGCGCCGAGGTGGTCTCCTCGGTCCCGGTGCCCGACATCTCCGCGTACCACGACGCGCGCTACACGCCGGGCCGGCTGGTCGTGTCGGCCGCCGGAAGCATCGACCACGACCGGCTGGTGGAGCTCACCGAGGCGGCGCTGGACGGAGCCGGCCCCGGCGGCAACGGCGTTGCCGAGCTGCCGCACGCCGCGCCGCCCGACGCCACGCCCACGGTGGGCTTTTTCCGCAAGGACACCGAGCAGTACCACCTCTGCCTGGGCGCCACGGGCCTGTCGCGTGGCGACGAGCGCCGGTTCGCGCTACGGGTGCTCGACACCATCCTCGGCGGCTCGACCTCGTCGCGGCTGTTCCAGGAGGTGCGCGAGAAGCGGGGCCTGGCCTACGCGGTCTACTCCTATGCCAGCCAGTACGTGGACTCCGGCCAGGTGGGTCTCTACGTCGGCACCCGCCCCGAGAACGTGACCCAGGCCATGGAAGTGATCGGAACCGAGCTGCGCCGCGTGGCCGAGGAGGGCGTGACCAAGGAGGAGCTGGAGCGGGCGCGTGAGAACGCCAAGGGCCGCACGACGCTCGCAATGGAGTCCACGCTCGCGCGGATGAACCGGCTGGGCAACTCGCTGCTGATGGACGTGCCGCTGCTCACCCTCGACGAGATCCTCGCCAGGATCGACGCCGTCACGATCGATGACGTGAGCGAGCTAGCGTCGAGCCTGTTCGACCCCGGCCGGATGTCGGCCGGGGGAGTCGGCGCGGACGAGTCCAGGTTCCGCGAGGCGCTCGCCGCCGTGGATCCCCGGCTGGCCGCCGCGGCTTGATCGCAGTAGCCGTCTCGGGCGCCGCCGGGCGCATGGGGGAGACGGTGTGTCGTGCCGTGGAGGGCGCGCAGGACATGGAACTGGTGGGCCGGGCCGATCCAGCGCTGGGGGTTGAGCTGTCCGAAGTGCTGGGCGACGCCGAGGTGGTCGTCGACTTCACCCAACCCGACACCGCCCTGGCCAACGCGCGCGCGTGCCTGGAGGCCGGCGTGCACTGTGTGATCGGCACCAGCGGAGCCGACTTCTCCGAGCTCGAGGGCGTGGGCTCGGCCAACCTCTTCTTCGGGCCCAACTTCGCGATCGGCGCCGTGCTGATGATCGAGGCGGCCAAGCTGGCCGCCGCCCACATGCCCGACTGCGAGATCGTGGAGCTGCACCATGACGGCAAGCTCGACGCCCCGTCGGGAACCGCCGCACACACCGCCGACGTGCTGCGCGAGGCCGGCGCCAGCGTGCACGACCCGATCCACTCCGTGCGCCTCCCGGGCCTCATGGCCCACCAGGAGGTGCTCTTCGGCGGCCTGGGCCAGACGCTCACGATCCGCCACGACTCGATCTCGCGCGAGTCGTTCATGCCGGGCGTGCTCCTGGCCGTGCGGCGGGTGGGCTCGCTGGAGCACTCGCCGACGGTGGGGCTCGAGAAGCTGCTGTTCGCCTAGCCGGTCACGCCCATAGGATCGGGCGATGGCACTCGTGAGGCTGCGCGGCCCGTTGAAACAGCGCGCCGGGGACCGGTCCGATCACGCAGTCGAGGGCGGCACGGTGGGCGAGCTGCTGGGCCAGCTCGAGCGGGCACATCCCGCCCTGGACGGCTGGATCCTCGACGAGCGTGGGCTCATCCGCCGGCACATCAACGTGTTCGTGAACGGTGAGGGCGGGAGGGAGGACACGCCGGTCTCCCCGGACGACCGGGTCGACGTCCTTCCGGCAATCTCGGGAGGATGACGCTCACATGACCGAACTGCTGCTGGGCACAAAGAAGGGCCTGTTCGTGCTGGAGGGCGAGCCGGGCGCGGAGTTCGAGGTCAAGGCGCGGGCGTTTGCGGGCGAGCCGGTGGAGTACGCGCTGCGCCATCCGGGCACGGGACGCCTGGTGGCGTCGGTGACCTCGGCCTTCTACGGGCCCAAGATCTTCTACGCCGACGACGCCGCGGGTGAGTGGGAGCAGGCGGACGGGATCGCGCTTCCCGAGGGCGGCGACGAGGCGCTCGAGCGGATATGGGTGATCGCCCAGGGAGAGGACGAGGAGACGCTCTACGCGGGGGGCGACCCGGGCGTGCTGTTCGAGAGCCGCGACAGCGGCGCCACCTGGGAGCTGAACCGTGCGCTGTGGGATCACCCGGCCCGGCCTCACTGGCAGCCGGGGGGAGGCGGGTTGTGCCTGCACTCGATCGTGCCGTGGCCCGGCGACCCCGACCGGCTCGCGCTGGGCATCTCCGCCGCCGGCGTCTGGCTGACCGAGGACGGCGGCAGGACATGGCGCCAGGGCAACGAGGGCCTCGTGGCCGGCTACCTGCCCGAAGAGGCGAGCGAGGAAGTCGTCGCCGGGCTCTGCGTTCACCATCTCGAGCGCGCGCCGCAGCGGCCCGAGCGGGTGTTCATGCAGTTCCACGGCGGGGTCTACCGCTCCGACGACGCGGGCGAGACGTGGACGGACATCGGGGCCGGGCTGCCGTCGGACTTCGGCTTCCCGCTGATCGTCGACCCCGCCGATCCGGACAGCGCCTACGTGATACCGCTCACCGCCGACACCGACCGGGTCACCCCGGACGGACGTGTAGTCGTGCACGAGACACGCGACGCGGGCGCGAGCTGGACGGAGCGCGGCGACGGGCTGCCGCAGCAGGACGCCTACCTGACGGTGCTCCGACAGGCGCTCGACCGCCGCGGCGAGGGCTCGGCGCTCGAGCTGTATTTCGGGACGACGACGGGAGAGGTCTTCGGCTCCGGCGACGCGGGGGCGAGCTGGTTCACCGCCGCCAACCACCTGCCGCCGGTGTACTCCGCCAGGGCCTCCCGCTAGGCGAGCGGTCAGCGGTGACCGATTGGGCGGCAGATGAGCGGGGTGGAGCCTCCCGCTAGGCGCTGTCGCCGTTGCGGCTGCGCAATGCGCGCGGCACCACGAAGCGGATGCCCGACCGCTGGTCGTCCATCGAGCAGGTCTTGTTGTCGATCAGCCCCACGCGCTTGGCGTGGGGGACGATCGTCATCTGGTTCAGATAGCCATCGTGGCCCCGCTTGCGGGTCACCAGCCAGAGGTACCCGTCGTCGCGCATCCGGGCCCGGTAGCGGACCAGCGCCTTCTGGGCCTCCTCCAGCGACTCGATCAGCACAATTGCGCCGTCCAGCTGCCCGGAGCGCACCAGGCCCCGGCCGGCGGCCTCCTTGGCCTCGCCGCGCAGGCCGGATCCCACGTCTCCGGTGACCTCCAGGCGCTCACCGGGCTTTACGCCCAGCTTCTGCACCGTAGAGCGGTGGCTGTAGTCCTTTTCGGCCATGGTCCGCCGTCAATTGTGCCATTTACAGGAGTTCGGCCCGCGAGCCTGCAAGCCACCTGCCGCCGGGCACCTGGCGCGCTAAGGTCTCGACCACCGAAAAGGAGGAGGCTGGCATGGGATTCATGGACAAGGCCAAGCAGATGGCCGAGCAGGCGCAGCAGAAGATCGAGGAGACCCAGAAGCAGTTCAACGAGGGCCAGGCCGCGAAGTCCCAGGGCGGCACGGAGGGCGACGTTCGCTACGACGAGCACGGTCGCCCCATCCCGTCGGAGCCGGCCGCGCAGCCCCCTGCGAGCGAGCCCGCAGTGGCCGAGGGCGTGTCCGCGCCCCAGCCCCCTGAGGGAGCCGGCACCCATGCGGGCACAGGCGAGCAGACCGCGCCGCAGGAGCCCCAGGCCGAGGAGGAGCCCACTCCCACACCTCCGCCGGCACCGCCGAAGGACGGCGTGGACGCCACGCCCGATCCCTTCAAGCCGATCCAGTAGGACCGTGGCCTTCGGCGGCGTCATCACGGCGATGGTCACGCCGTTCCGCGAGGACGGCGAGTTGGCCGAGGACGCCACCGCCGCCCTGATCGCGCACCTGCTGGCCAACGGCTCGGACGGCCTCGTGCTGGCCGGCACGACCGGCGAGGGCGCCACGCTCTCAGATGACGAGAAGGTGCGCCTGTGGGAGATCGGCGTGGCGGAGGCCGGCGGCGCGCCCATCATGGCCGGCACCGGCTCCAACGACACCCGCCACACCGTGGAGCTCACCGAGCGCGCCCAGGAGGCCGGCGTGAGCGCCGCGCTGGTGGTCACCCCCTACTACAACAAGCCCAACCGGGCGGGCCTTCAGGCGCACTTCCGGGCGGTCGCGGAGTCCACCGACCTGCCGGTGGTGCTCTACAACATCCCCTCGCGCTCGGTGATCGACATGCCCAACGACCTGCTTGCCGAGCTCGCGCAGATCCCGAACATCGTCGGGGTCAAGCAGGCCCGCTACGAGGACCTTGCGCCGATCGACGGCCTGGATCTGCTGGCCGGCAACGACGACGTGCTGGCGAAGGTGCTCGGCATGGGCGGCACCGGGGGCATCCTCGTGGCATCCCACCTCGTGGGACCCGAGATGCACCGGATCGTGGAGGAGCCCGAGGCACGTGACGAGATCCAGGCGTCGCTGGCGCCGCTGCTGGAGGCGCTCACCGTGGCGCCGCTGTCTGCCTCGGTGAAGGCGGCGCTGGAGATGCTCGGCCACGACGTGGGCGGACTGCGGCTGCCGCTGGTGGCGCTCAGCGAGGACGAGCGGGCCCACATCCACGCGGCGCTCGAAGCCCAGGGCCTTCTGGAAAGGGTCTAGACCCTTGAGCGACACGCTGCGCATCCTGCCGCTCGGCGGGTTCGGCGAGATCGGCAAGAACATGACGGTCGTGGAGTACGGCGGCCGGATCGTGGTCGTGGACACCGGCCTGCGCTTCCCGGCGCCCGACCAGCTGGGCATCGACCTCGTGCTGCCCGACTTCACCTACCTCCGCGAGCGGGCGTCGGACATCGAGGCGATCGTGCTCACTCACGGCCACGAGGACCACGTGGGAGCGCTGCCGTTCGTGCTGCGCGAGCTGGACGACTGGCCGCCGATCTACGGCGGCCCGCTCACGATCGCGATGGTGCGCTCCAAGCTCGACGAGCACAAGCTCAAGGACGTGCCGCTGGAGGAGGTCGGGCCGGGCGAGCTGATCGACGCCGGCCCGTTCGAGGTGGAGCCGGTCAAGATGGTCCACTCGATCCCGGACATGTTCGCCTACGCGATCACCTGCGACCTGGGCACGGCGCTCGTCACCGGCGACTACAAGTTCGACCAGACCCCGGTGGACGGGGTGCCGGCCGACGTGTCGCGCCTGGCCGAGCTCGGGCGCGAGGGGCTGCTGGTGCTGTGCGGCGACTCCACCAACGCCGACAGGTCCGGCTGGTCGATCTCCGAGTCGGCCGTCGGGCCCAAGCTGAAGGAGACCTTCGCCCGCTGTGAGGGGCGCATAGTGGTCACGTGCTTCGCCTCGAACATCCACCGCGTGCAGCAGGTGGTGGACGCCGCGGCGGCGCTCGGGCGCAAGGTGTCGCTGGTCGGGCGCTCGATGCGCAAGAACGTGAACATCGGCCGCCAGCTGGGCCACATCGAGGTGCCCGAGGGCATCCTGGTGGAGCCCAAGCAGGTGGAGGACTATCCCGACCACAAGCTCGTGGTGATCTCCACCGGGAGCCAGGGCGAGCCGCTGTCGGCGCTGAGGCGGATGGCCGGCGGCGATCACCCCCACGTGGACCTGCACAACGGGGACACGGTGATCTTCTCCGCCACCCCGATCCCGGGCAACGAGCGCGCGGTGAACGAGACGGTCGACCGCCTCTATCACCTCGGCGCCGACGTGATCACCACGCGCGATGCGCCGATCCACGCCTCGGGCCACGGCTACGCGGAAGAGCTCAAGCTGATGCTCAACCTCACCAACCCCCGCTACGTGTTGCCCGCGCACGGCGACTACAAGCGCATCCACCTGCACTCCAAGCTGGCGGAGGCGGTGGGCATCGACCCCGCCAACATCTTCGAGGGGGAGAACGGCCTGCCGCTGGAGATCGATTCCAAGGGCGCCCGCTTCGGCAAGCGCCAGCACTCCGGCCTGATCTTCGTGGACGGCGTGGATGTGGGCGACATCGAGGATGTGGCGCTGCGCGACCGGCGCATGCTCTCTGCGGACGGCATCTTCATCGTGGTGGCCACGGTCTCCGAGCAGGACGGAAAGTCGGTGGCCGAGCCCGAGATCATCTTCCGCGGCGTGCCGTTCCCCGACGCCGAGGGCCTGGTGGGGGAGCTGCGCACGGCCGTCGTGGAGTCACTCGCGCGCTCGGCCGGGGACGGCATCAGCGAGATCTCGCTGCTGCAGACCCACCTCCACGACGACCTGGCGGAGTTCGTATACCGGCGCCTGAAGCGCCGGCCGATGGTGCTCCCGGTGGTGGTGGAGGTCTAGCCGCGCAGACTGTCTCCATTTCGCCCCCGTGGGGGCGCTTCGGCGCTAGCTGCCCGCGGCGAACGTGATGCCGTCGATCGACGATCCGCTGGCCGGTGCGTTGATCGTGCCGTCGGGAGAGACGGTCAGCACGGCCGTGGTCGCGTCGGCAGCCACTGCGAAGCGGCGGAGGGCGGTGGGGCGAGCGCCCGGGGGCAGCACGCCGTTGTCGTCCTCCACGAAGCCCTGAAGGTGCACGTAGCCCAGGGGATCCACGTTGTACTCGGGTGTGGGGGTGCCGGTGGCGCCCGGGATCGGAGCGAAGCCCGAGCCGTCCGGGCGGAGGAAGCCCGATGAGTCCACGCCGTCCAGGGTCTCGGCGTCGGCCTTGCCCAGCACGAGCTTGGACTCATCGATGTCCTGGCCGCCGAGGCTGTTCAGGGCCACGTCACGTCCCGTGAGGGTGCTGTTGCGCACATCGGCGCCGCGAATGTCGTTGTTGCGCAGGTCCTGGGTGCGCACGGTGCTGTTGCGGATGTCCCTGCTGACGATCGTCTCGTTGCGGATCTCGCGGCTGTCGATGAAGCCGGTGGCCACGCCGTAGGACACGCCGCTGAGTGACACGAACAGCGCCACCGATGCAATCGCGGTGGCGGCCGACGGGCGGCGGGCGAGCTTGCGAATCACGTGAACTGGGCTCCCTTGGGGTCGACGTCGGCTGCTGGATCTCCCTGCTTCTGAAGCGGAACACCGCCGCCGGGCGTTCGGATCGGTGTGGTGGCGGGCAGTCGGACGGTGAACACGGCACCGCCGCCCTCGGCGTCGCCGGCGCGGACCGTGCCGCCGTGGGCCTCGGCCACGGCGTGAACGATCGCGAGGCCCAGCCCGCTGCCGCCGGTGGAGGCGCTCCCGGGCGTGCCGTGGGCGAAGCGGTCGAAGATGCGCTCGCGCAACTCAGCGGGCACGCCGGGGCCGCGGTCTGCCACCTGGAGCTCCACCTCGTCGCCCCAATGGCGCACAGAAGCGATCACCGGGGTGCCCGACGGCGTGTGGATGAGCGCGTTCTCGATCAGGTTGAGCACCAGCCGGTGCAGGTCGTCGGGCGAACCTTGCACCGTCATGCCGTCGGCCGGGAGGTCCAGCTGCACCTGGTCACCCGAGGCGAGCGGCGCGGCTTCCCCGGCGGCCTCGCGTACGACCGCCGCCAGGTCCACCGGCCGGCGGGGCGCTTGGCGCCCGGCGTCGGCGCGGGCGAGCAGCAGGAGGTCGCCCACCAGCCGCCTCATCCGGCGCGAGGAGCGCAGGGCCGAGCCGGCGATCTCCCCGGCTGCCACGCGGTCGCGCGGCCCATCCTGTCGGGCCAGCTCGTCCTCGAGCAACTCGAGATTGGCGAGGATGCTCGTGAGCGGTGTGCGCAGTTCGTGCGAGGCGTCGGCCACGAAGTCGCGCTGGCGCTGCAGCGCATGCTCGGTCTCGCTGCGGGCGGCGTCGAGCTGCCGCAGCATGTCCTCCAAGGTCGCGGCCAGCTCGGCCACCTCGTCGTTGGCGGCGGGGTGGGGGAGGGTGAGCCCGGGATTGCGAGTGAGGGCCACCTCCCGCGCGGCTCGGGTGAGGTCGGCGATCGGGCGCATGGCGCGGCGCGCCACCGCAAAGCCGGCCAGGAAGGCCAGGCCCGTGCCGCCAAGAATGCCCAGCGCCAGGAACAGGTGCAGGCGGCCGGTGGTGGTCTCCAGGTTGCGCCTGGGCTTGGCGTACTGCACGAAGGCCACGGCGCCGTCGATCGGCCCAGTGTCCAGGTCGAGCCGACCGGTGGGGTCCAGGGAGCCCTCGAAAAGCGGTCGCGCCGAGACGCGGTAGGCACCGATGTCGCGCACACCCTCGAACGGCGGACCCAGGTCGGGGGCCCGCTCTGTCTGGTCGATCACGCGGCCCTCGCGGTCCACCACACGAATGGCCTCGCCGCCCGCGGCGGCGCCCTGCACCAGCTTGGGGTCGGTCTCCAGGCGGGGCTCGCCGTCCACGTTGCGCACGCGGTAGCGCTCCTGCAGGTCGGCGGTGGTGGCGCGCAGGTCGTCGTCGAAGCTCGCCTTCAGCCGCTGCTCGGTGAATCCGCCCACCACCAGGGCGAACAGCGCGAGGATCACGAAGGTCAGCCCGGCCGAGACCACCGCGAGCTTCAGGCGGATCGGCAGCCGCAGGCGGGTGCGCTCGATGGCGCTGCGGGCGCGGCTCCGAGGGCTCATGTGGGCCTCAGCACGTATCCCGAGCCGCGCACGGTGTGCAGCACGCGCGACTCGCCGCCGGCCTCGAGCTTGCGGCGCAGGTTGGACACGAACACGTCGATGGTGTTGGTCTCGGCATAGGGCCCGTAGTCCCACACTTCGTCGAGCAGCTTCTCGCGCGTGACGACCAGGCGCTCGTTGCGCATCAGGTACTCGAGCAGCTCGAACTCGCGGCCGGTGAGGTCGAGGTCGCGCTCGCCGCGCAGCGCCTCGCGGGTGGCCGGATTCAGCCGCAGGTCGCCGCTCACCAGATAGGCGCTGCCGCGCGGGGGCCGGCGGCGCAGCAGGGCGCGCAGGCGCGCCAGCAGCTCGGCGCGCTCGAAGGGCTTCACCAGGTAGTCGTCGGCGCCGGAATCCAGCCCCACCACGCGGGCGTCGACCGTGTCGCGGGCGGTGAGCATGAGGATCGGCACATCGCCGTCCAAGCGCAGCCGGCGGCACACCTCCACGCCGTCGAGCTTGGGCAGGCCCAGGTCGAGCACCACGGCGTCGGGGGAGAAGTCCGACGCGGCGGCAAGGGCCTCCTCTCCATCGGCGGCCAGGCGCACCTCGTAGTCCTCCATGCCCAGCGCGCGCCGGAGCACGTCCGCGATGTCGCGGTCGTCCTCGACCACCAGCACTCGCGGCGAGTCGCTCACCCACCTGATGGTAGGGAGGGGCGCGCCCTCCGCCGTCGAAATCTGCAAGTCAGTCATGGCAACCCGCCGTCGTACGAGCACGCCCGCGCGCCGCCGCCGCGCCAGAACGGCCCCGGCCTGGCCGACCATGCCCAAGCTGGAGCAGCACCATCTCGACCTGATCGGGCTCGGCCTGGTGGCCCTCGCAGCGTTCCTGGCCTTCGTGCTCTACACCGGCGAGGCCGGCGGTCAGGTGGGGCAGGGCAGCAAGTCCGGCCTGCGCTTCCTGCTCGGCCCCGCGGCCTACATGGCGCCGCTGGCGGTGCTCGCCACCGGCGTGATCCTCGTGCTGCGCCCGCTGCTTCCCACCGTCAAGCCCTTCCGCACCGGAGCCATCTGCCTGCTGCTGGGACTCACCCTCGGGTTCGCCGCCGGGTCGGTGGGCCTCGGCCCCGGGCCCGCCGATCACACGCCCCTGCTCGATCCGGACTACGTGTCCGAGCGCGGCGGGGCACTCGGCGAGCTGCTGTTTATCGCCGCCCGCACCCTGTTCTCCACCCTGGGCGCACACATCCTGTTCGTCTTCCTGATGGCCGGCGGGGTGCTGCTGGTGACCGGAGCGTCGGTGGCAGGCGTGGTGAGCGCCACCGGCCGGCACGTGAGCACCACCCGCGAGCGCATGGTGGCCACCACCGAGCGCGTGCGCCGCACCGCCACCGAGGCCACCAGCGTGCTCCCGCGCGAGTTCGACGCCGGCCCGCCCGAGCCCCCCGGCGTGGAGCCCGTGGTGCACGCCACCCACGTGGAAGCCCCGGCTCTGGACGCCGAGCAGCGCTACCCCGACCTGTTCGCCGGCGAGGCAGCCGACCCGGAGCCCGAGGCCGGCCCTGTAGAGGACGAGCCGGGCGTGACCGCGGAGCACCCACTGGAGCCCGGCGAGCCCGTCTACTCGTCAAGCGAGCACAGGCAGGAGTCGCTTACGCCGATGGGCAACCGCCGCAGTGGGGTGACCGAGGCCGACGAGGTGAGCTACACGCTGCCCAAGACCGCGTCGCTGAAGCGGTCAACAGGCAAGCAGAAGGCCGGCGGCGGCGCCGACGAGCGCATCGGCGCCCAGCTGGTGGAGGCCTTCGGGCACTTCGGGGTGGAGGCCAAGGTGGTGGGCGGCGTGAGCGGGCCGCACGTGACCCGCTACGAGCTGCGCCTCGCGCCCGGCATCAAGATGTCGAAGGTCGCCGGCATGCGCGACGACCTGGCTTACGCCCTGGCTGCCGACGATGTGCGCATCCTCGCCCCGATCCCCGGCAAGCACGCGGTCGGCGTGGAGGTGCCCAACCGGGTCCGCAACATAGTTCACCTCGGCGACGTGGCCCAGGCCTCGCCGGAGGGCTGGTCGCCACTCACGGCCTGGCTGGGCAAGGACATCGACGGCCGCGCGATCGGCATCGACCTGGCCAGCCAACCCCACGTGCTGGTGGCCGGCACCACCGGCTCGGGCAAGTCCGGCTGCGTGAACGCCATGCTCACCTCGATCCTCATGCGCGCCACCCCGAACGAGGTACGCCTCGTCCTGGTGGATCCCAAGCAGGTGGAGCTCAACCTCTACGAGCACATCCCGCACCTGGTCACCCCTGTGGTCACCAGCCCGCGCCTGGCCGCCAACGTGCTCCAGAACCTGATCCGCGAGATGGAGGAGCGCTACTCGCTCATGAGCGTCGCCCGCACCCGCAAGCTGGAGGAGCTCAACCGCATCCGGGTGCGCAACGGCGAACGGCCGCTGCCCTACCTGCTGTGCGTGATCGACGAGCTGGCCGACCTGATGATGATCGCGCCCGGCGAAGTGGAGGACGCGATCATCCGCCTGGCCCAGAAGTCACGCGCCGTGGGCATCCACCTGGTGCTGGCCACCCAGCGCCCGAGCGCGGACATCATCACCGGCCTGATCAAGGCCAACGTGCCCGCGCGGATCGCCTTCGCGGTGTCCTCCCAGACCGACTCGCGCGTGATCCTCGACCAGAACGGCGCCGAGTCGCTGCTGGGCAAGGGCGACATGCTCTTCCGGCCGGGCAGCGGCACCAAGCTGAGCCGCATCCAGGGCGCGTTCGTGACCGAGGAGGAGATCGAGAAGATCACCGCCCACTGGCGCAAGCAGGGCGAGCCCGAGCTGCGTGAGGAGCTGCTCGAGGCCGTGGAGCAGGCGCCGGAGGAAGGATCGGGGGAGGGGGACTACGACCCCGACCAGGACGACCTGATGGCCGACGCGATCCGCACCGTGGTCCAGATGGACACCGCCTCCACGTCGATGCTCCAGCGCCGCCTGCGGGTGGGCTATACCCGTGCCGGGCGCCTAATCGACATGCTCGAGCGTCGCGGGGTGATCTCCGGCTATGAGGGCTCCAAGGCACGCAAGGTGCTCGTGACCGAGGCCGAGCTGCCCCGCGTGCTGGCAGCCCTGGAGGAGCCGCTGTCCTCCGCCGTCGGCGCCGGCGACCCTGGGCCTGGTCTCTAGAAGCTGCCGGTTAGCGCCGGCGCTTGCGCTTGGCGCGTTTGATTGTCACGCCCCTGGTGGCGCTCTTGGCTTTGCCGCCGCGGGGTGTGTAGGTGACCTTGGCCTTGACGGAGAACTTGCCCTTCTTGGCCAGCAGCTTCTTTCCGCGCCTGGTCGGCTTGAGCTTCAGTTTCACCGTGCCGGCCTTGGTCGCGTTGACGCGCGCTGCCTTGATCAGGGCGGGCTTTTTCTTGGTCACCCTGGCCTGGGCGGCCTTCACGACCCCGGGGCCGGGAACCTTGACCTGGAGGATCGTGAAGCCCTTCCTGAACAGCGTCTTGCCGAACGAGAACGTGTTCAGCGGGCATCCGGCGTTGCTCGCGGGGCCGGCCGTCGACGGGCAGCCGTCTGACGCGTCGGGCACGCCGTCACCGTCGCTATCGGGCGGCGGAGGTGGAGCGGACTGGCGCGGCACGGGTCCCCAGTCGGCCTGACCGTCGTCCTCGGGGCTGTTTGTGCGGTTGGTCTGGTCGGAGCCGTCGGCGGCCATCGTGTAGATCTCGCCGTTAGGCCCGTCGCGCTCGCTCTGGAAGGCGATCTGGGTGCCATCGGGCGACCAGGCGGGGTCTGAGTCGCTCGTGGTGATGTTGGTGAGGCGGGTAGGGGCCGTGCCGTTAGCGGCCATCGTGTAGATCTCGCCGTTGGGGTCGTCGCGGTTGCTGTTGAAGGCGATCTGGGTGCCGTCGGGCGACCAGGCGGGGTTGGCCTCGTTCACGGTGTTGTTGGTGAGGCGCGTCTGGCCGGTGCCGTCTGCCGCCATGACGTAGATCTCGGGGTTGCCGTCGCGGTTGCTCGTGAAGGCGATCCGCCTGCCGTCGGGCGAGAAGGCTGGATGGCGGTTCGTCTCGGCGGGGTTCGTGCGGTTGATCTGGCTCGAGCCGTCCGGGGCCATCGTGTAGATCCCGCCGGGAGGACCGTCGCCCCTCGTGAACGTGATCAGCCCGTTGGTGCCGGGAAAGGCCGCCTCGGCGCCACCTCCCGGAGCTAGCGCGAGTGCCGGCGCGAGCACGGCGAGCGCCAGCAGAGGGCGGATGACCTTGCTTCGAAACGACGGCATGCGGATCCTTCCTGACTTCGCTCGCCTGCCGAGTGATCTGTTGGCTGCTCTCCGATCCGTACGTCAGCGAGGATCGTCCCCAGAGATGGCACCTAGGCACTCGCGATCCTAACATTGGGCGAGCGCCTTGTCGCCTAGGCGGTTCCGCCAGAATGCGGGTGGCATGCCCCCCATCGGAGAAAGCCTGCGGGAAGCGCGAATGCGCCAAGGGCTCGACATCGCCGATGTCGAGGAGCGCACGAAGATCCGCGCGAAGTACCTGCGTGCGCTGGAGAACGAGGAGTGGGGCTCGCTCCCGGGGCCCACCTTCGTGAGGACCTTCCTGCGCACCTATGCCGAGGTCGTGGGCCTGGACGCGCACCTGCTGGTGGACGAGTACCGCGCCGGCCATCAGTCCGAGGAGGAGATAGACCCGCAGCCGCTGGGCGCCCCTCCGGCCGCCACCAGCCGCCCCCAGCGCCGCAGGCC
>DASROS010000003.1:0-3209 GCA_035646775.1 Thermoleophilaceae bacterium
TCGGTAATGCTTAGGGCCCGCCTGATCGCCGGCGTCCCCGCAGATTTGATCGGATCGCTGACCGGGCTCACCGAAGGCCGCTTCCCCGTCGCCGCCCGCGCCCGCTACGCCGACGACCTCCAAGAAAAAGAAGCACTCAAGCGCGTCAAGCAGGGTGAGAACGCCGCCAACGTCGTCGAGTCCAACGACGACCGGCGCATCGTGCGGATCTATGCCCAGAAGGGCTCCCCCGTCGTCGCCACCAACGACGGCCAAATCAAAAAGATCGGCACCTCAACCAAACACGGCCACTACATCGTCCTCCAAGACGTCTACGGCAACCGCTACCACTACACCGGCCTCGGAGAGATTTCGAAGTACTACCCCGTGCCCCGCGAGGAGGCCGGGGCCGAGCGCTCTGCCCGCGCCCTGCGCGCCAACGGCGGCGGCGACTCCAAGCCCGCGGCCCCGGCATCGAGCGGTCGCCAGCCCGACCTCGCGGACAGGGCCACGGACTCCACCGGCCCCGGGGGGACGGTCTCCGAGGACCAGGCCTCGGTGCCGGTCAAGGAGCGCCTGTTCGCCCACCCGGACAGCCCCGGGGCACGCGAATCCGGCGGTCTCGAGCAGCTGATGGACATGAAGGCGGTGCGCGACGGAGGGTTCGCCACCTACGACAACCGCTTCGCGCGGCCGATCCGCCTCGATCCCAAGCGCTTCCGCCTGCGCCGCCTGCGCAAGGGCGCCAACGTGATCGGCGGCACCGTGCTCGGCCGCGTCGGCCGTCCCGACGAGGACAGGGCCGCCCATCTGGAGTTCGGCATCCGGCCCGCCGGCCGCGGCGCCCCGCGGATCGACCCCAAGCCGATCCTCGACGGCTGGAAGCTGCTCGAGGCCACGGCCATCTACCGGGCGTCTGGCAAGAACGCGCTGCACAACGACACCGACGCCTTCTCGATCGGGCAGATCCTGCTCATGCCCAAGCGGATGCTGGAGCGCCGCGTGCTGGGCGACGAGCGCATCGAGATCTACGAGGGCGGGCGCGAGGACATCAAGACCGGCCAGGTCGACCGGCGCGTGCTGGCCTCGATGGCCTACCTCGCCGAGTCGGGCATGCGGCCCACCATCACCAGCCTGAAGTCCGGCCACGGCTTCTTCACCAGCTCGGGCAACGTGTCCCACCACAGCTCGGGCAACGCGATGGACATCGCCGAGATCAACGGCATCCCGATCATCGGCCACCAGGAGTCCGGCGGCATCACCGAGCAGGCGGTGCGGCGGCTGATGCGTCTCCAGGGCACGATGGCGCCCGACCAGATCATCTCCCTGCTGGACATCGGCGGGGCCACCGTCGCGATGTCCGACCACAACGATCACATCCACCTTGGCTTCCGCCCGCGCTTCGGCACCAACGACAAGCTCGGCAAGCAGGCCCAGGCCGTACTGAAGCCCGGCCAGTGGCCGGAGCTGCTCAAGCGCCTGGAGGAGATCGAGAACCCGGTCGTGCCGACCAAGCCCTCGCCCTACGCCCTCCACACGCGGCGGCTGAAGAACCCCGGCGGGCTCTAGTTCGCGAAGCAGCCGGCTCGGCCGGCTGCGCACGATCCTTATGCAGTTCGCGAAGCAGCGGGCTCGGCCGGCTGCGCACGATCCTTATGCAGTTCGCGAAGCAGCCGGCTCGGCCGGCTGCGCACGATCCTTATACCGTCACCAGCTCCTTCGGGAAGCTGGTGAACACTTCGGCGCCGTCATCGGTCACGGCCACGAGGTCCTCGATTCGCACGCCCAGCCGGCCCGGCAGGTACACGCCCGGCTCGACCGACACCACGTTGCCGGCCTTCAGCACCTCGTCCTCCGCGGCCCGCTGGCTCAGGCGCGGCTCCTCGTGCACCTCCATGCCCACGCCGTGGCCCAGCCCGTGGCCGAACCGCTCCCCGTGGCCGGCCTCCTCGATCCTCTGGCGGGCTTCCGCGTCCACGGCACGGCACTGCGCCCCGGCGCGGACCGCGGCGAGCGCGGCCGCCTGCGCCCGGCGGACCAGCTCGTACACCTCGCGCGCCTCGGCGTCGATCTCCCCGCTGGCCACCGTGCGAGTGCAGTCCGAGCAGTAGCCGTCCAGGCGCGCGCCCCAGTCGATCACCACCAACTCGCCCGCTCCGATCTCCACGTCGCGCGGCTCGGCATGGGGCAGCGCTCCGTGGGGCCCAGCGGCGACGATCGACGGGAAGGAGGGGTCCTCCGCCCCGCTCTCGCGCATCCGCTGCTCCAGCGCCAGCGCCACCGCCCGCTCGGTGCGGCCGGCCAGGCCCTGCTCCAGGACTCGCTCCAGCGCCGCGGTGGCCAGCTCGGTGGCATCCGAGATGCGTCGTAGCTCGCCGGGGTCCTTGACTTGGCGCAGGTCCTCCACCAGGTCGCCGGCCGCCACCAGCTCCACGCCATCGGACGCCTTGTCGGCGAGCTTTAAGTGCTGGCGCACGCTCACGTGGGCGTCCTCGAAGCCCGCCCGGCCCTTCAGGCGCTTGCCCAGGTCGCCCGCCATGTCGCGGCCGATGGCCAGCCGCTCGAACCCGCTCACCTGCTCAGCGGCCTGCTCGACGTAGCGGAAGTCGGTGAGGAACAGGCGCTCGTCCGGGGTGATGATGCAGGCGCCGTTGGTGCCGGTGAAGCCGGTGAGGTAGCGCACGTTGACTATCCGCGTGACGAGCAGGCAGTCCAGCTCGCGCTCGCGCATCACGTCCGCCAGGCGGTCGGCGCGTGCCCCGGTGTCGTGGTCGCTCATCGGCCAAGGGCCTCGTGCAGCATGCTCAGGGCCTCGCGGTAGCCCTCCGGGCCCTTGCCCTGCACGTGGCCGATGCACACGTCGCGGATCACCGAGTGGCGGCGCCACTCCTCGCGGTTCTCGACGTCCGAGAGGTGGACCTCCACGGCGGGCAGCTGGGACACCTCGAGGGCGTCGCGGATGGCGTAGGAGTAGTGGCTCCACGCGCCGGCGTTCACGATCAGGCCGTCGGCGCGGTCGCGCGCGCGGTGAATCGCCTCGCAGTACTCGCCCTCGAAGTTGCTTTGGAAGAACGACAGGCCGAACCGAACATCCAGCTCACGCGCGTAGTCCTTCACCTGGATCTCGAGGTCCGACAGCGAGAAGTCGCCGTAGATCGACGGGTCGCGGTGACCGAGCTGGTCCAGGTTCACCCCGTGCATCACGTCCACCCGCCCCCGCCCCTTCATCC
>DASROS010000004.1:0-6273 GCA_035646775.1 Thermoleophilaceae bacterium
GGGCGGGCTCCGAAAACGGCCACGTCGTGCGTCGTGCGCGGGCGGTCCGTCGCGGCGTCGTCGCGTCGAGCCGCTCTGACGCCCACTCCCGCGAGCGTGGAGCAGCTCTTCCGGGACGCCTTTGTGCAACAGCCACGGCGCAAAGCGATCACGGGCCGCTCGCGGCCGGCGTTACTCCTTTGCGCCGAATCCGATAGCGGAGGGGAGGGGTCGGCGAGACGACTGCTTTCACGCTGTTGCGCAAAGGCGTTGGGGCGGTGGTGGCGCGCGTTGCCGGCGGCTGCTGGCCGGGGTGGGGTGTGTTGCCCCGCCTGAGGGTCGCTCAGGCCGCTATCTGGTGGCTGTGGAGCTTTAGGAGGTTGTGGGTGGCGGTGATATGCCGCCATTCCGAGCGGCAGACGGATCTTCCTCGTCGCTGGAAGCGATCGATCCGCCGGTTGAACTTCGTGTGACGCCGCCGCCGCGCGGTTACGCCCTGGCGGGCTGAGCGCCCGGCAGCGGCCGCGTGACGAGACCCTCCGCCACGGCCCACTCGATCGTCCGCGCGAAGGTGTCGGCCACGGGGGTGTAGTCCAACCCGAGCTCCCGGGTCGCCCGCGAGCCGTCGTAGCGGTGGCCGTGCAGGATCGTCCGTATGCGGGCGCGGCAGACCGAAGGTGTCTTCCCGCGCAGGCGGTACGCGGCCTCGGCCATCGCGACCGCCGCGCGCGCCACCGGCGGCGGAATCATCCGCACGCGGTCGCGCACTCCGGACAGCTCGGAGACGATCTCCAGCGCCTGGAGCGAGTGGAGGGTGGCGCCGTTGAGCACGTAGCGCCGGCCGCTCTCGCCCCGCTCGGCCGCCAGCAGGTGGCCTTCGATGCAGTCCTGGACGTCCACCACGCTCACCTGGGTGTCCACGAACGCGGGCAGCTTGCCGTTCAGGTAGGCGATGATGATCCCGCCGTTGCCGCCCGTGCGCGGAGGGCCCTGGACCGAAGATGGGTTCACCGCAACCACCTCGACGCCCGTCTCGGCGGCCGCCGCGAACACCGCCCGCTCGCCCTCGTGTTTGGAGCGGTCGTAGACCGACAGATAGGAGCCGCGGTGGGTGCAGTCCTCGGTGCCGACCGTGCCCACGGGCTCACCGAGTGAGGCGGCCGACGACGTGTAGACCATCCGGCCGATGCCGGCCCTGGCGGCGGCCCGTACGGCGGCCTCTGCGCCGCCCACGTTCACCCTCAGGAGCATGTCCGGGTCGGGCGGGCAGTGGGAGTTCACGCCGGCCACGTGGTAGGCCGCCTCGCACCCGACCATGCCGGCGGCGATCGACTCCTCGTCGATCAGGTCGCCGCGGGCAACCTCGGCGCCGCGGGCGGCCACCTTCTCCGCCGCCGCGTCGGAGCGCGCGAGCCCCACCACTTGGTCTCCGCGCTCGAGCAGCCGGGTCGTCAGGGCGCCGCCGATGAAGCCGCTGGCGCCGGTCACGAAGACGCGGGCCACGGTCAGGCCGGCTGGCGTCGGTGGGCGTGTTCGGCGTGCGGCTCGTGTTCCGTCTCGGCCCCGCACTCGGCGAGGAACAGCCGCACCCGCTCCATCACCTCGCTGGGGTGCTCGCGCGCGCGGGGGGCGATCGGCTTCCCGAAGCGGATCTCGAGCGGGTGACGCGGGCCGGGCCGGCCGGCCTTGAAGACCATCCAGCGGTGTCCGCGCGGCATCGCCTCGCCGGTGCCCGACACGTAGATCGGCACGATCGGCAGGTGGTGCTCGGCGGCCAGCAGCGCGGCCCCCGACCGCAGCCGCCCGACGCGACCGTCGCGCGAGCGCGTGCCTTCGGCGAAGACGAGCAGGCTGCCGCCGTCGCCGAAGAGGCGGTCGAGGTGGGCGGTCTGGCCCGGCCCCACGCCGGCGCCGCTGTTGCGGTCGAGCGGCACGGTGCCGAACGCCAGCGACGCGGACAGGGCATTGCGACGCTTGTCGTAGAAGTAGTCAGCCGCGGCCGCCACCGCGGTGCGCCGCCGCCACCGGCCCGGCAGCGCGCGCAGGATCACCGGCGTGTCCATGTGGCTGTTGTGGTTGGCCACGAACACCACGGGGCCGGTGAGGTCGTCCAGACGCTCGTGCCCGGCCACGCGGCGGCGCGTGTAGAGGTCCATCAGCGGGCCGAGCACGCCGCAGACGAGGAGCTCACGGAGGCGGCTGGCTGCTCTGGCGCGCGTCCAGGGAACGTCGAGGTCCGCCGGCTCGGCCATTGGACTTACTACTCTCGCCACCCGGGATGGTTTCCCCGGGCCCCCGATCGGGATCAGCCGCGACGATCTTGCCCGGGTTGAGGTTCGCGCCGGGGTCGGTGCCCTCGAACAGCGCCCGCAGCATCGCCACACCGGGCATCGAGATGTCCTCCTCCAGCCACTGGGCGTGCTCGGTGCCGACCGCATGGTGGTGGGACAGCGTGGCGCCCGAGTCCACGAACGCCTGCTGGATCGCCCACTTCACCACGCGGTACTCCTCCAGGGCGTCGCGGTCGTCCGGGGGGTTGAGCGCGAACGTGAAGTAGAGGCAGGCACCCGCGTGGTAGGAGTGCGACAGGTGGCACATCAGATAGCCGGGCACGCCCAGCCGGTGGAAGGCGCCGTGGCCGGCCGCCATCACGTTGTCGTAGACCGTCTGAAGCTCGCTCCACGGCGCCGAGGTCTCCGAGACGTCGGCCGGAGCGCCGCGGTCGAGCAGGAAGTCGCGGATGTAGGGCGTGTCGAACTTCTTCTGGTCGTACAGCTCGCCCGGGCTCGGGCCGATGCACAGCCCGCCGTGGCGCTTGGCGATCCGCTCGCTGAGCTTGCGCTGGGCGGCCACGTGGTCGGCGCTGCCCTCGTAGCCGATGAACGACAGGCACATCGCCTCCAGGTCCCAGCCCCTGCGCCTGAGGAAGGCCTGAAGCGCCTTCGACTTGACGCGGTCGAGCGGCGTGGGGGCGTTGCGCGTGGCGAACGAGAACGCGGTCTCGGGGGCGTCGGACACACGCGTGACCGACGGCGAGGCCTCGCTGGCGGCGATGTCGCGCATGGCGGCCAGGCCGGCCGCCCAGGTGGGGAACAGGTAGCCGAGGATCCTGCGCTCGGGCGGCACGCGGCGGACGTGGATCGTCGCCTCGGTGATGACCCCCAGCCGACCCTCGCTGCCCAGCACCATCTCGCGCACGCTCGGGCCGGTGGAGGTGCTCGGCACCGGTCGCACGGCAAGGACACCCGACGGGGTGACCACCCGCAGCCCGCGCGTGAGCTCGGCGACGTCGCCATAGCGGTCGGACTGCATGCCCGAGGAGCGCGTGGCGATCCAGCCGCCCAGCGTCGAGTGCGTGAAGCTGTCGGGGAAGTGGCCGCAGGTCCAGCCCTGGGCGTTGAGCTGGCGCTCGAGGTCGGGCCCGAAGACGCCTGCCTGCACGCGCGCCAGCTGCGACGTGGCGTCGACGCATAGCACCCGGTTCAGGCGGCCCATGTCGATCGAGATCACGGGCCGCGTCTCCCCCGACTCGGCCTCGAGGCTGCCGGAGATGCTCGACCCGCCCCCGAACGGGATCACCACGGCATCCTCCTCGAGGGCGGCCCTGACGACGGCGGCGACCTGGTCCTCGGCGGCGGGGCGCACCACGACGTCGGGCAGCCGACCCAGGTCCCCCCGGCGCTGGCGGATCAGGTCTGTGAGGCTCTTGCCTCGCCCGTGCACGACGCGGTCGCGGTCGTCGGTGGAGACCTGCTCGGCTCCGACGGCGTCCTCGAGGTCCGCCCTCAGTCCGGCCGGGAGCGCGGCCGCCGGGATCTCCAGGTCCTCGAAGGCGATGGCGCTGGTGCCCGGCCGGCGCACGTCGAGGCCGAGGACGCGCTCGATGAAGGGCGCCAGCTCGGGCTTGCCCTCATGGGTGAAGGAGACGTTTTCCTCGCCCCAGCCCCACCACTTCATCGCCGCCGGTGTCGCTCCCCCTTGGTACATGCGCAGGCTGGACCATATCGGCGCGCGCGACCCCGGACCCGCCGCCCGATGGCGCGATCGTTTATCGCTTCCGGGCGCCAAGCGACGACGGTGGCCCGGGTGACAGAGCGACGGGCCCAGAGCGTCTGCTCGCCCATGAATGCGAGAGCGGCCTGCGCTACTGCTCTCCACGGGCGAGCGGCACGCCGGTCCAGCGCCGCCTTCCGCGGAGACTCCGTTATCGCTCCGCGCCGTGGCTGTTGCATAAACCCTCGGCGAGCTCGCTGGATCGCTTCTAAGGGTGGTCTCCGAAAACCGCCACCCCGTCCGTCGCGAGCGGACCGTCCGTCCCGAGGTCGTCGCGCACAGCTGCTCTGGCGTGCACGTCCGCGAGCGCGCTGCGGCTTTTCTGAGACGGCTTTGTGCAACAGCCACCGCCGGAAGCGATAGCCACTTGAAGGTCGCAGAGGATTCTCGTCCGATGCGGTCGTGAGTCGGACGTCGTCGGGGACTTTCGCTTCGACGCAAGCGAGAGCCAGGTGGGGATCGCTGGGGGATTACGACCGGCTGATGCTCTCCGCGAATCGTTCGGCCACTGCGATCGTGGAGAGGTTGTGTTTGCTCGTGGAATGGTATGATCGAGGCGTCCGCGACCAGGAGTCCGTCGAGTCCGTAGACGCGGCCGCCGCCGTCGACGACGTGACCGAACCAGGAGGCAACTCGCCGCTGATGTCGCCTGGTCGGGACTAGGATTCGCCCACAAGGGCGGCACCTGGCGGCGGGCATGTGCTCGGAGCAGCGGCGTCCCAGATGAGGAGGTCTTCGAATGGCTCAACCGACGATCGATCCCACCTTTTACCGGACCGCTGCAGAGGCCGCGGCCGCTCCTGGCGAACAGCTCGCCTACGTGGTGGCCTTCGACCGGGCCGCGCAGAAGAACGACGCGATGACCGTCATCGATGTGAATCCGGCCTCCGACACCTATGGGCGGGTGGTCGGTTGGACTGACGTCCCCGCCCTCGGGGACGAGTTGCACCACTTCGGTTGGAACGCCTGCAGCAGCGCGCTCAAGCACGAGGGCCACGACATGGAAGGCCTCGCGCGCCGCTACCTCCTGGTGCCGGGCCTGCGCTCGTCGAACATCTACGTGCTCGACACCGGTCCGGACCCCCGCCAGCCGACGCTCGTCAAGACGATCGACGGGAAGACCCTGTCCGCAAAGGCCGGCTATTCCCGCCCGCACACCCTGCACTGCGGACCCGACGGGGTCTTCCTCACCTGCCTGGGCGGCGCCGAGGGCAACGACGACGGACCGGGCGGGATCGCGCTGCTCGACCACGAGACCTTCGAGGTCCTGCGCGCCTGGGAGACCGATCGCGGGCCGCAGCACTTCCACTACGACGCCTGGTGGCATCTCAATCAGAACGTGCTGATCTCCAGCGAGTGGGGCAGCCCTTCGATGATCGAGGACGGCATCGTGCCGGAACTGCTGCTGGGCCAGAAGTACGGCCACGCCATTCATTTCTGGGACCTCGCCGCGGGTGAGCACGTGCAGCGTGTCGACCTGGGCGCCCAGCACCAGATGGCGCTGGAGGTCCGCCCGTCTCACGACCCCGAGGCGACCTGGGGCTTCGTCGGCGTCGTGATCTCCACCGAGGACCTGTCCGGTTCGGTGTGGCGCTGGTTCCGCGACGGCGACGAGTGGAAGGCCGAGAAGGTCATCACCATCCCCGCCGAGCCCGCCGACCCGGACCTGCTGCCGCCCGCGTTGAAGCCCTTCGCTGCGGTGCCGCCGATCATCACCGACATCGACCTCTCGGTCGATGACAAGTTCCTCTACGTGTCGTGCTGGGGTACCGGCGAGATGAAGCAGTTCGACGTGTCGGACCCGGCGAACCCGAAGCAGGCGGGATCCGTGCGGCTCGGCGGCATCGTCAACCGCACCTCGCACCCGGCCAGGGCCGACATGCCGCTCTCCGGCGGGCCGCAGATGGTCGAAGTCAGCCGCGACGGCAGGCGGGTCTACT
Organism: Thermoleophilaceae bacterium; assembly: GCA_035646775.1. GTDB lineage: Bacteria > Actinomycetota > Thermoleophilia > Solirubrobacterales > Thermoleophilaceae > JAAYBF01. The sequence continues at coordinate 5,973 of DASROS010000004.1, forward strand.
TCACCAACTCGCTTTACGGCGCGTGGGACGACCAGTTCTACCCGGACGGCGTCGGCGCCTGGATGGCCAAGCTCGACGCAGACCCCGACGGCGGGCTGAGCATCGACGAGAGCTTCTTTCCGCACGGCGAGGAGTTCCGTGGCCTGCGCGTGCACCAAATCCGACTGCAGGGTGGCGACGCCTCGTCGGACTCGTACTGCTACAGCTGATCACCCCGCGGTAGGTCGACGGCAAGAGCGGTGAGCCGCGCGCCCAGTGCGCCGCACAGCGACAGCGCGCAGTCGAGCGCCTCGTCGGCACC
>DASROS010000005.1:0-13199 GCA_035646775.1 Thermoleophilaceae bacterium
CGAGCTGACCGCAACGGAGGCCGGCTAGCCCGAGGCCGAGACCACGATCGAGCCGGCCACCGAGGCCGCGCCGATCGCGGCGGCAAGGATCATCGGCACCGCGGCGGGCACGCCACGCCGCTCGCGCAGCTCGAGGATCACCAGCGTGGCGAGCGCCCCGGCTACCAGGCCTCCAAAGTGCCCGCCCAGGGAGATCCCGGGACGGAAGCTCAGCAGGATGTTGAGCACCAGCAGCAAGCCGAGGCCGGTCTCGAAGGGGTTGATGCCGCGCCTGCGCATGAGCACGAACGCGCCGCCCATCAGGCCGAAGACGGCTCCCGATGCACCCGCTGTGAGCGCCGAGGGTTCGAGCAGCAGGGCACCGAACGAGCCGCCCAGCAGCGAGACGAAGTAGACGATGCCGAAGCGCAGCCGGCCGAGCGAGGGCTCTAGCTCGGACCCCAGCAGGTAGAGCATGAACATGTTCAGCGCCACGTGGAAGATTCCGTAGTGGAGGAACCCTGCCGTGACCAGACGCCAGTACTCGCCGTCCTCGATGAAGAAGCGCGCCACGGCGAGGTCGTTGGTGAGCGACGTGCTGCCGGTGAACAGCCCCGCACCTCCGCCGCTGAACAGGGAGCCCAGGGCGACCACCACGTTGACGCCGATGAGGATGTAGGTGAGCCGCGGGTCGGTGACCGAGCCCATCGTCCTGACCTTCGTCTTCTGGCTGGCGCACTCCGGGCAGCGCATGCCGACGGAGGTGGTGGTCATGCAGTCGGGGCAGATCGCCCGCCCGCAGTTGGAGCATGCGACGCCCGTCTCACGCCCGGGGTGGCGGTAACAGGTCTCCATGGCGGGGACCAGAGTAGTCGTCAGAGACGAACGGTCAGGACCGGCTTCTCGGACGGAGCCTTAGCCCCGCCCGCGCGCTCGCGCGTGACCATCACGGCGTCGGCCGACTCGAGGTCATCGGCCACCGCGGCCGCGCCGTCGCCGTCCTCGCCGACGCTGAACAGCGACTGCGAGATCACCTCGCCGTCGCGGCGCAGCCACACCTGGTAGACGGAGTCGTTCTCGAGCGTGGGCAGCCCGTGCACGCGAAGCACGCCGCCGTGCTCGGAGTTGCCGGCCACCGCGAAGCTGCCACTGGCCTGCGGCATGCGCGTCCTGTCCACGCCCGCCGTAACCGTGCGGGCCCCGTTGTCGCCCGAGGTGAGCTCGGAGATCGCGTAGAGGCCGGTGGCGCCGCCCACTATGCCGGCGAGCAGCACGATCGACGCGGCCATCCAGGCCGCACCCGGGCGCATGTCGGTCAGTGCGCCGCTCAACCTGGAAATGCGCTCACGCAGGCGCCTGGCCATGCCGTGCCGGCGGGCCTCGGAACGGGCTTCCCCACGGGCCTCGCGCGCATCGGCGTTCACCGTGTCCATCAGCGAGGTCTTGAGGCTCGCGGGGGGGCTTACGGGGTCCACCGAGCGGGGCAGGGCGTCCACCGCGGGGCGCAGCCGGTCGAGCTCGTCCTGGCAGACCGGGCACTCCTCGAGGTGCTTCTCGAAGGCGCGCGTCTCGATCTCCGTGAGCGCGCTCAGCAGGTAGGCGCCCACGTTCTCCTCCTGGGCGTGATGGCGCTCGACGCTCATGCTGCCACCGCCGCCAGGCTTCTGCGCAGCTTGTCCAGACCCAACCGCATGCGCCCCTTGACCGTACCGATGGGCATCTCGAGCATGTCGGCGATCTGGCTGTGGCTGAAGCCGCCGAAGTAGGCCAGCTCGATCACCCGCGTCTGCTCGTCGGGAAGCTCCTCGAGGGCCGCACGCACGCTGCGCGCCTCCTCGCGGCGGGCGGCCTCGCCGGGGGTGGTCTCGCGCGCCTCGAAGCGCTCCTCGATGCCCTCGGCGCTGCTGCGCCGCTTCTCGTGGACCAGGTTGCGCCGGAGGGCGTCGATGGCGCGGTGGTGCACGATGCCGAGCACCCACGTGCGCACGCTGCCGCGGTCGGCCTGATAGCGCGCGCTGCTGCGCCAGATCGACAAAAAGGCCTCCTGGGAGATGTCCTCGGCCGTCACGCGGTCGCCCACCATGCGGTAGGCCAGGGAGAAAGCCGGACCGCCATGGCGGTCATAGAGGAGCTCGAAGGCCCTCGGGTTCCCCTCCTGGACGAGGTGCATTACCTCCTCGTCGGCGAGGTTCTGGATGTCGGTCTCCCGGCTCACGGCCTCAACAAGGGTGTGCGGGGCACCCTTCCGGAACGGATCATTGCGAACGCGCCTGCCGTAGGCGGGGTTCAGCCGCCGAGGCGGCGCTGAAGGTCCTCTGTCACGTCGCGCAGGCTGCGCTCCAGTGCCTTCAGACCCGTGCTCTGGCGGCGCTTGTGCTGCTGGCGCGCGCGCACGAGCACCAGCGCGCCGGCGGCGGTGCCGCCCACCACCACCGCGGCCACGGGCCGGCCCCAGTTGCGGGGGTCGCGCATCGCGGACAGCTCCCACTCGGCCAGTTCCTCCACGGCGGCGTCCGTGAGCTCGGAGAGGCCGCGCTCCAGCCGGTCGCTCAGTGCCTCGGAGGGCTCCACGGGTACCAAGGCGGAGCGCAGCAGCGATTCCACGTCGTGCACAGGTGTCATCGATCTCCCCTGCTCATTGCACCGGTTCCTCCAGGCTCTGCTTCAGCTGGCGTATGGCTCTGTGGATCAACACTTTGGTCGCGCCCTCGGTCCGGTCCAGCGCCCGCGCGATCTCGCGGTTGTCCATACCGAGGGCGAAGCGCATGATCAGTGCTTCGCGCCGGTCCTCGGGAAGGTTCGACACTCCCTCGAGCACCTCCTTCAGCTCCTGGCGACCCTCCACCAGCTCCTCGGTGCCGTGCGGGGCGGAGACCACGGCGGCGTCCTCGAGCGGGGTCTGCGGCCGGCGCGAGCGGTCGCGGTAGTAGTTCGCCGCGAGGTTGTGGGCGATCCGGATGAGCCAGGGCCGAAGCGGGCGACCGGCGGACTCGCGCTGCGCCCGCTCGAAGTGCCGGTAGGCCTGGAGGAAGGTCTGCTCGGTGATGTCCTCGGCGTCGTGGTGATTGCCGATCCGGTAGTAGGAGTAGCTGTAGACGTCGCGCAGATGAGCGCTGTAGAGCTCGGTGAAATCGCGGTCGATCCGCTGCTTGTCCGCCAGTTCGTCCACCCATTGGCCAGCCTACCCCCGGACTGCCCGGCTCAGGCCGCCCGCCGCTGGGGCCGCTCGAGCGGCCGGCGGTCGTCGCCGATCGGCATCGGGCCGCCCAGCCACGCCCACTGGAGCTCCACGCACGGCCAGATCCGGGCCGTCACCTCGTTGGCGAGGTGCTTCGACGGAGTCTCCACGCGCGGGTAGGTGAGCGGCCGGCCGCAGCGGATGTCCACGCGCGCGGGGCGGAACAGGATCCCCCTGCGGGCACCCTCGGTGCCGGTCACCGCGATCGGCACCACGGGTACGCCGCTCTCCAGCGCCAACCTTCCCACCCCACGCTTGGGCGGGTGCAGCGGGCCGGACCGGTGACGGGTGCCCTCGGGGAAGATCACCACGGCCTCGCCGCGTTCCAGCAGGGCGAGCGCCGTGGCCATGGACTCCTCGTCGGACTCGCCCCGCTTGACCGGGAAGGCTCCGAGGCAGTTCAGGATCCAGCCCGCGAAACGGTTCTGGAACAGCTCCTGCTTGGCGACGAAGTAGATCGGGCGGCGCACGCAGCAGCCGATCACGAAGGGGTCGAGGAAGCTGCGGTGGTTTGAGGCCAGCAGCACACCCCCGTCGGGCACCTGGTGGCGGCCACCGCGGCGAAGGCGGAAGAAGATCTGAAGGAACGGATGCAGCACTGCGCGGACAGACCAGTAGACCCACGGGTTGACGCCGCGGCCGCGAGTGCGGACGTGGTGCTCGGACAGTCGCTGCTGGTGGCCGGAAGGCACATCCCAGCTACCCACTCGGCCTCGCAGCGTTACGCTGCGCTGCGTGAATCTCAAGCGCAGTCTGAACGGCGCCCTCGCGGGCAGCCTGGCCGCCACCGTGTGGGCCGCCCAGCAGCCGGCCGACAAGCGTGCGTTCGGCAGCGGCTACGACGACGTGGAGCTGCTGGGCAAGGCGGTCACCCGCGGCGACGCCTGGCCGGTGGCCGGCGTGGCCCTCCATGCTGCCAACGGTGCGGTCTTCGGCGTCCTCTACTCCCAGCTGCGGCCCTTCCTGCTCGGCCCGCCCCAGGTCCGCGCGGTCACGATGGCGATGGCGGAGCACGTGGCCCTGTGGCCGCTCGGCCGGCTGGTGGACCGCTACCACCCGGCGCGCAAGGAGCTCACGCCCCTAACCGGCAACGGGCGCGCGTTCGCGCAGGCCGCCTGGCGCCACCTGCTCTTCGGCCTGGTCCTCGGTGAGGTGGAGCGCCGCCTCAACGTCCAGGGCGCCGACGAGCCGCCCGAGGTCCCCGTCTCCTCCAACGGGCACGGGAACATCGAGTTGGCCGTAGGCGCGGCTTAGGCGGCTACGGATTTAAGCCGGAGGTCGGATTCGAACCGACGGCCTGCGCGTTACAAGTGCGCTGCTCTGACCAGCTGAGCTACTCCGGCAACGTCCGTCAAAGCACCCCCAGCCTACCTCTGGGGAGGGCTGCGTTAGCGCCTGACACCGTCCGAAACCCGCAGTTATGCGGGCACGGCCCTGGAATCCAGGTGCGCTCCCACCTTGCGCTTCACGCGCTGGAGGGCGTTGTCCACCGTCTTGGTGTCGCAGTCCAGGTGCTCGGCGATCGTCTCGTAGGAGCGTCCGTCGAGGTACAGGGAGAGCACCGAGCTCTCCAGCTCGGACAGCACGCTCGACAGGCAGGCCACGAGGCTCTGCAGCTCCTCGGTGGAGATCACCTGGTTCACGGGATCGTGCGCGGTCGGTCCCGGCAGCAGCTCGTCGAGGGTGGGGTCGTTGTCACCGCCCGACGCGGCGGGCGTCTGCGAGAACGACACGTACTCGTTCAGCGGGGTGTGCTTGTTGCGAGTTGAGGTCTTCACCGCCGTGATGATCTGGCGGGTGATGCACAGCTCCGCGAAGTTGCGGAAGCTCGACTCGCGGTCGGTGCGGAAGTCGCGCACCGCTTTGTAGAGGCCCACGAGGCCCTCCTGGATCAGGTCATCGGAGTCGCCGCCGATCAGGAAGTACGAGCTTGCCTTCAGCCGCACGAACCCGTGATAGCGCTTCACGATCCTGTCGTAGGCGTCCGGCCTCCCCTGCTTGGCCAACGCGATGAGGTAGTTGTCTTCGGGCTCGACCTGAGCCTGAGACTTGGCGACGACCGACGGTGAGATAGTTGCAGCCACGAATGCTCCCTCCGGGCCTCCCTCAGGAGCCCTTGAAGCTCAGTGGCGCGCTACCTCCCCTGGCGCCGCGCTCACCTGGAAACGAACCATCAGGCTCGACTCCAGCTTTATCTGCGAGGCGAGTATGTACGAGGTTATGGATCCCTGTCAAGCCCGGGTTTGCGGAGCTGCAAGATCCCGTACAGCAGGGCCGCAGCGGCGGTCGACACGTTGAGCGACCCGACGCGCCCGCGCTGGGGCAGCGAAACCAGCTGGTCGCACGCCGCCGACACCCTGGGGCGCAGGCCACGGCCCTCCGAGCCCAGCACCAGTACCACGCGCCCCGAGTAGTCGGGACGGTCGTACGGCACGGTGTCCCCCTCGGCCGCGGCACCGTAGACCCATGCCTTGGCGGCCTTGGCCTGCGCGAGCCAGTCGGCGAGGTTTCGCACCATCGCGACGGGAAGGTGCTCCAGCGCGCCGGCCGACGCCTTGCACGCCGCTGGGGTCACCTCGGCGGAGCGCCGCTGCGGTATCACCAGCCCGGCCGAGCCCGCCGACTCGGCCACCCGCGCCACGGCGCCGAGGTTGTGCGGGTCGGTCACCTCGTCCAGGCAGACCACCAGGGCGTCCTCGGGCCCGAGCAGGTCGTCCGGGTCCGCGTAGGGGTAGCGCTCGGCCTCCGCGCACACCCCCTGGTGGTCGGGCGACCCGCACAGCGCCTCGATCTCGCCCGCGCCCGCCACGGTGTGCTCGATGTCCTTGAGCCACCACTCCCGCGCAGCGGCCTCGGTGGCCCAGACCTGCGCCAGCCGGCGCCTGCCTCGCAGCGCCTCGCGGACGGGGTTGCGCCCGTAGAGGATCACTGCCGGCGACGCACCAGCCGGGGCCCGTCCGCGGTGTCGCGCACCTCCCAGCCACGCTCGGCCAGCTCGTCGCGGAGCGCGTCGGCGCGGGCGAAGTCACGCTCCGCCCGGGCCTGCTCGCGATCGGCCATCAGCCGCTCGGCCCCCGCGTCGCCGCCCTGCTCCCCTGCCTCGAGCAGGTGCTCGAGGCCGAGGGCGTGCAGCATCTCGGGCAGCCGTCCCGGGCCGAGCTTCTCGCCGGCGTCGATCCGGCGGTTGGCCTCGGCGACCCAGTCGAACAGGGCGGCGCGGGCGGCGGGGGTGTTGAAGTCGTCGGCCAGCGAGTCGAGCAGGCGGTCCGCGTGTTCGTCGAGCCCTTGCCCGGCCGGGGCGTCCGAGTCGAGGCGGCGACACAGCTCGCGCACGCGGTCCACGGCCCGGCCGGCCTCGGCCAGTCCCTCGGCGGAGAAGGCCAGCGGCTGCCGGTAGTGCCCGCCCACGAAGTACATGACCAGGGCGTCGCGGCCGAACTCGTCCAGCGCGGCGTGCAGCAGGTGGATGTTGCCCACCGACTTCGCCATCTTCTCCGAGCCCATCCGCACCATGCCGTTGTGCATCCAGATCCGGGCCAGGGGTTGCCCGCGGGCGGCCTCGGTCTGGGCGATCTCGTTCTCGTGATGGGGGAACACCAGGTCCGAGCCACCGCCGTGGATCTCGAAGTCCGTTCCCAGCAGCTGCTCGGCCATCGCCGAGCACTCGATGTGCCAGCCGGGCCGGCCCTGTCCCCACGGCGCGGCCCAGGATGTGTCCTCGCCCTCCTTGTGGGCCTTCCACAGGGCGAAGTCGCGCGGGCTCTCCTTCACGTCGGCCGCGTCGTCGCCCTCCCCCTGCTCCATCTCCTCGAACGGACGGTTGGAGAGCTTGCCGTACTCGGGGAAGCTGGCCACGCGGAAGTAGACGTCGCCGCCGGCTGCGTACGCGTGACCGGAGTCGATCAGCGCCTGGATCAGGTCGACGATCGCCTCCACGGTCTCCGCGGCCAGCGGCTCGTGGTCGGGGCGCCCGAGGCCCAGGCGGTCGGTGTCGGCCACGTAGTGCGCGGTCATCTCGCGCGCCAGCTCCGCGCTGGGCACGCCCGCCTCGCGCGCGGCGTCGTAGATCTTGTCGTTCACGTCGGTCACGTTCTCCACCAGCGTCACGTCGAGCCCCTCCCGCTCGAGGAAGCGCTTGAGCAGGGCGAACACCACGAACGGGCGAGCGTTGCCCACGTGTATGCGCGCGTAGACGGTGGGCCCGCAGGCGTAGATGCCCACCCTGCCCGGCTCGCGCGGCCGCAGCGGGCGCAGCTCCCCGCTCAAGGTGTCTTGCAGGCGGACCTCGCGCACGGCGGAGAGGCTATTGCGAAGCAGCCGGCTCGGCCGGCTGCGCACGATCCTCTTCCGCGAAGCAGCCGACTCGGCCGGCTGCGCACGATCTCCTACACCAGAGAGGGGCGGCGGTCCGCCCACGGATGCTCGGCCTCGATCTGGCCGGCGAGGGAGTACAGCGTGGCCTCGTCGTGAGGCCGCCCGATCAGCTGCACGGCGAGGGGCAGGCCGCCGGCCGTGAAGCCCGCCGGGAGCGAGGCGGCGGGCTGTCCCGTGGCGTTCCAGGCCGCGGTGTAGGGATAGGTGAAGCTCATCTCCGCCAGCGTGCGAAGGGCGCTCATCCCTTCCCACTGGCCCGCGCGGACCGGGGGGCGGGCGGTGAGCGGAGTGAGCAGGACGTCGCAGGCCTCGAACAGGCGGCCGATGCGAGCGGTCTGCCGCGCCTCGTCGCGCATGGCGTGTCGCAGCGCGGCGGGGTGGATCCCCCGTCCGAGTTGCACGAAGCCCCGCGTGCGCCGGGAGAGGCGCTGTGGGCGGGGCATCGCCTCCCCCTCCTCCTGCATTCCCTTCAGAAAGCGCGGGATGAAGACCGTGCCCAGCTCGTTGTAGGCGGGATCGCGCTCTGAGACCTCGTGGCCCAGCGAGCGCAGCAGGTCGGCGGTCTCCCCGAGCACTCGGCGCACCTCGCCGTGCAACCTGCTCGGCACGAACGGCCGGGTGGACACGGCTACGCGGAGCCGGCCGGGCGCCTGGCGAGCGGCCTCAGCGAAAGGGCGCTCCTGGTGGCGCGCCGTGTGCTCGTCTCCGGGAGCCGGGCCGCTCATCACGTCGAGCAGGAGAGCATTGTCGAGGACCGACCGGGTGAGGGCGCCCGCCACGCTGAGGCCGTGCCAGTCCCGCGCGTGGGGCATGAGCGACACGCGGCCGCGTTGTGGCTTGAGCCCAAACAGTCCGCAGTTGGCCGCCGGAATGCGGATCGAACCCGCGCCGTCGGTGGCGTGGGCCGCGGCTGCGAGGCCAGCTGCCACCGCGGCCGCGCTTCCACCGCTGGACCCGCCCACGGAGCGTTCGAGGCCCCACGGGTTGCGTGTCACGCCGAAGGTCTGGGACTCCGTGTCCCCGATGATCGCCAGCTCGGGCAGGTTCGTCTTGCCGATGATCACCGCCCCGGCCCCCCGCAGCCGCCGCACCAGCTCGGCGTCCTCGGTGGCCGGCGACCCGTCGTGGGCCGATGTCCCGTGAGTGGTGAGCTCGCCGGCCACGTCCACGTTGTCCTTGACCGCCAGCGGCACGCCCAAGAGAGGCCGATCCTCTCCGGCCTTGCGGCGCTGGTCGGCTTGATCGGCCTCGATCAGCGCCCTCTCGGCCATCACCGTGCGATAGGCGTTGACCTCGGGGTCGATCCGCTCGATGCGCTCGAGGTAGAGCTCCACCAGCTCGCGCGCGGAAACGTCCCCCTCACGGACCAGCTCGGCCTGGCGGGCGGGTCCGGCGAAGGCGAGATCGGCGGCGTCCAAGGCGTCCGGAATGTATTGGCTAGGGATCTCGGCCGTAGCCGAGATCCCCTTGAACGTCCTCGCGCTCGACCGTAGCCACGGCCAGCGCGGCTATCCCCTCGCCGCGACCCACGAAGCCCATGCCCTCGTTGGTGGTGAACTTCACGTTCACCTCGAGTGGGGCCAGTTCGACCGCGTCGGCCAGGCTCGCGCGCATGGCGTCCCGGTGGGCGCCCAGCTTCGGGGCCTCGCAGATGACGCTGGCGTCGATGTGGCGCACGGTCCAGCCGTGCTCCCCGAGGAAGCGGCAGACCTCCTGCAGCAGCGCGATCGAGTCGGCGTCGCGCCAGCGCTCATCGGTGTCGGGGAAGTGCAGGCCGATGTCGCCGAGACCGGCGGCGCCCAGGAGCGAGTCGATCACGGCGTGGGTGAGCACGTCGGCGTCGGAGTGGCCGGTGAGGCCGTGTTCGGCCTCGGGCACCTTCACCCCACCCAGCACCAGACGGCGGCCCTCGCCGAAGCGGTGCGAGTCGTACCCGATGCCCGAGCGCGCGCTCATCCGCCTGTACTCCCGGAGGGAGTGATCGGCTCCAGCCTGCGCTCGCGGCCCTCGAACACCGCCAGCTCGGTCACGCCCACCTCGGCCAGCCACTCCACCGCCTGGTCGTAGCCGTGGCCGAGGTCCTCCGGCACGTGGGCGTCGCTGGACAGCGCCACGGGCCGGCCGGACTCCAGGCACATCTCGAGGAACGGGGCCGCCGGGTAGATCTCCCCCACCGGCTTGCAAAGGCCGGCGGTGGACACCTCGATCGCCACGTCGGACTCGGCGATGCCGTCCATGGCCAGCTCGTAGAAGCGGCGCAGGTCTCCGTCGGGAACCGGCGCGCCGCCGCCCCAGACCTTCACCAGGTCGGGGTGCGCGAGGATGTCGAACATGCCGGTGCGGGCGGCCTCGCCGAGCGTCTCGAAGTAACGCCGCCAGACCGTGTCCGGGTCGCCGGAGCGCCATATGTCCCAGTCGCTGCCGCGCATGTCCACGGCCTCGTCGCGCAGAAAGTGCACGGAGCCCACCACGTAGTCCCACTCGCGCGCCTCCAGCAGCGAGGCCATGCGGTCCTCGCGGCCGGGCACGAAGTCGGCCTCGATTCCCAGGCGCAGGTCGGTCTCCTCGCGGACGAAGGCGCAGTAGGCGTCGATGTCATCGTGGGCGTTCTGGCGCCACCAGGGGTGCGTCCATACGTCCAGCGACTGGACGAAGCGGTGCACGTGCTCCGACACTCCCAGCTCGGTGATGCCGCGCTCGGCCGCTGCCTCGCGGTAGCGCTCCGCGTTTGCCGGGGTGAAGTACGCGGCCGCGGTGGTGCCCTCGTCGTCGGGGCGCAGGTGGACGTGGTAGTCGGTCAGCACCGGTCGGCCAGTATGGCTTCCGCCACGCGGAGGTCCAGCGCGGTGGTCACCTTGAAGTTCTCTCTCGGGGCCTCCACCAGGCGGACGGCGCCGCCTGCCGCCTCGACCAGCGAGGAGTCGTCGGTGGCCGCCGCCAGCACGGCCTCGTCCACCTCCACCGCCCGGCGCAGGGCGTCGGCGCGGAACACCTGGGGCGTCTGGATCGCCCACAGCGAGGCACGGTCCAGGGTCCGCGTGACCATACGCTCGCCGTTGGCCTCCTTGACGGTGTCGCTCACCGGCGCGGCAGCCACGGCGCCGTCCACGCCGTCGAGGCCGTCGATGCAGCTGCGTACGAGCTCGGGCGTCACGAGAGGCCGCGCCGCGTCGTGGATCACCGCGACGGTGGCCTCCGGCGCCGCCTCGAGCGCCCGGCGGACAGAGTCTGAGCGGCAGGGTCCGCCCACCACACGGTCGGGCCCGTCGTCCTCGTGCCCGGCGGGCACGGCCACGACCACGCGGTCGCACACGGCGGCGAGCACGTCGTGGCTCCACTCCACCATCGGGCGGCCGGCCAGAACGGTGAACGCCTTGGGGCCATCGGCTCCAAGGCGCTCGCCGCTGCCGCCGGCGGCTATCAAGCCGACGACTCGCGGCCGCTCGCCCTCGTCTGGCGTTGTCATCGGATCTCGCTTTGCCCCGGCAAAGCTCCGGTCCTGCTTCCTAGCCAGACGGGGCGACCGACCGCGAGTGCTCAGGAGCCCTACGCCGGCGCCGGTGCGGCCATCCGCCCGGCGTGGGCCTCCTCGATGAGGGAGTCCAGGTGCTCCTCGGCGCCCTCCTCCTCCATCTCGAGCGCGTACATCAGCTCGGAGGCGAGGATCTTCTTGGCGCGGGTGTACATCTGCTTCTCACCCGTGGAGAGCCCCTTCTCGGACTCGCGGATGGCGAGGTTGCGGACCACCTCGGCCAGCTCGTACACGTCACCGGTCTTGATCTTCTCGCGGTTGTGCTTGAAGCGACGGTTCCAGTTCTTGGGCATCTGGCTCACGTCGTCGCGAAGGACGGACAGCACCTTGGCCACCGCCTCCTCCCCGATCACGCGCCGCAGCCCGGCGCGGCCCGCGTTCTCACACGGGACCATCACGGTCATGTCGTTGTGAAGGATCTGGATCGTGAGGTACTCGCGCCTCTCGCCCAGCATCTCCTTCTGCTCCTTCTTGAGCACCTTGCCCGCCCCGTGGTGCGGATATACGACGTGATCCCCGACCTCGTAGTCGATGTTGGGGATCTCACGGGTGATCTCGAGGTGCTCGATCTCTTGCTCCACCGTCTCGGAAATGACTTCCTCCTAGTCTAAAAGCCCACGGGCGTCTTGCCCCGGGCGCCTTGTCACGTGTGCAGATACCTGTCCACGAGATTGACCTCCTGCAGCCGCCGGAGGCCCTCGCGGATGTCCTTCGCCCTCATGTCCCCCACACCGCCGACGGCCTCCATCTCGCCGTCGCTCGCGGCGAGGATCTCGTCGAGCCCACCGAACTCGCGCACGATCTCCTGCACCACGAGCTTGGGCAGCCTTGGAATGCGGCCCAGCACGCGGTGCCCGCGCGGAGCAGCGGGGTGGTCGAGGGTGTTCAGCTTGCGGTCGTGGCCGAGGAGCTCGGCCAGCCGCCCGAAGTCGAGCAGATCCTGGTGGGGCAGCCGCGCCAGCGAGTCCAGCACGCCGGCGTGGCTGTCGTCTCCCGGCTCGGAGATGTAGTCGCGCACCAGCGCGGCCTTGTCAGCGGCCACCCCCACCATCGTCTCCTCCAGCTGCATCTCGATCAGGCGTCCCTCGGCGCCCAGCTCGACGATGAAGCGCTCGATCTCAACCGCCATGCGGGTCACCAACTCGGAGCGCTGAACGACGGTGAGCACGTCGTGAAGCGTCACGCCGCCCTCGAACTCCAGCGCGGTGAGGCGCGTGGAGACCTGGCCGAGGCGGCTGCGGTACTTGTCGAGCGTGGCCAGTGCCTGATTGGCCTTGGCCAGCACCACGGGAATGTCCTCGAGGATGTACTTGGCGCCGTCCAGGTAGAGCGAGACCACGCTGCGGGCCGCGGAGATCGCGATCACCAGCGCGCCGGTCTGCTTGGCCACGCGCTCGGCGGTGCGGTGCCGGGTGCCGGTCTCCAGCGAGAGGATCGTGGGGTCGGGCATCAGCTGCACGTTGGCCCAGCCGATCTTGGTCGAGTTGGAGGAGAGGATGATCGCGCCGTCCATCTTGGCCAGCTGGAACAGCAGCGCCGGGGCGTAGTCCACGTCGAGCTTGAGCCCGCCCGAGTAGAGGAAGGACAACTCCTCGTTGTCCCCGATGCAGATCAGCGCGCCGGTTCGGCCCTGAACGATCGCATCGACGCCCTCCCGCACCGCAGTGCCGGGGGCGATCATCTCCAAGGCCCGAACCAATCGGGGTTCTTGCCGAGCTTCTGCCTCTGTTACTTCATCCCCGGCAAAGTCCACCACACCGATTGTACGGCACAGGCGCCGTAGACGCCCGGTTTTGGGCTTGGCGCCGCGGAAAAGCGCCCGATTGTCCCCTAGGGACGCTTGTAGAAGAAGCCGATGCCCCGGCCGGTGCCCGCCTTGGAGCACCCGTACAGGCGGTTGTACTCGCCCGACACCTTGGTCGGGAAGCACCGGTAGCCGAAGGCGCGGTAGCGCCTGCCCCTCGCCCTCCTGGCCACCTTACGGGCCGTTCGGCAGCTGGTGCCGCCGGTGGCCGCGATCGAGCGGGCGCGGCCGCCGTTGCGGGCCTCGACCGCGCCGCAGGCCTTGGAGGCCTG
>DASROS010000006.1:0-20253 GCA_035646775.1 Thermoleophilaceae bacterium
AAGCACTCCTCCACGCACAACCGGCCGGCCTCTGAGGCGAACAGCTTGGCCATGCCGGCCTCCAGGTCCGAGCGCTCGCCCGCGTCCTTCAGCCGGGCGGCGCGTAGGGTGAGCAGGCGGGCCGCCTCGACCTGGGTGGCCATGTCGGCCAGCTTGAACTGGATCGCCTGGTGCTGGGCGATGGGCTTGCCGAAGGCCTTGCGCTCCTGCGAGTAGCGCAGCCCCAGCTCCAGCGCGCGTTGGGCGATGCCCACGCCCCGGGCGGCCACGTTCACGCGCCCCACCTCGAGCGCGTCCATCATCTGGGCGAAGCCCTTGTTCAGCCCCGTCTCCTCCCCGCCGAGCACATTCTCGGCGGGACAGCGATAGCCGTCGAAGACCAGCTCGGTGGACTCCACGCCCTTGTAGCCGAGCTTCTTGATCTGCGGGGGCACGGTGAGACCGTCGTTCTCGGCCGCCCCGGGCTCCTTCTCGGCGACGAAGCAGGTCATCCCCTTGTGGCGCGGCTCGGCGTCGGGATCGGTCTTGACGAGCACGAACACGAGGCCGGAGCGCAGTCCGTTCGTGACCCACATCTTCTGGCCGTTGATCTCGTAGTCGCCGTCGGCGGTCTTCTTGGCGCTCGTCTTGATCGCCTGGACGTCCGACCCCAGCTCTGGCTCGGACAGCGAGAACGCGGCCCGCAACTCGCCCGTGGCCATCTTTGACAGGTACTTCTCCCGCTGCTCGTCGGTCCCGAATTTCATCAGTAGGTAAGACCCGATGAAGTGGGTGTTGACGATCCCCGAGATCGAGATCCAGCCCCGCGAGAGCTCCTCGACGATCATCGAGTAGGTGGTGAGATCGAGCCCCATCCCGCCGTACTCCTCGGGGATGGTCACGCCAAAGAGCCCGAGGTCGCGCATCTGCTCGACGATCGGCTCCGGAAACTCGTCCTCGTGGTCGTAGTGCTCGGCGTTGGGAAGGATCTGCTCGTCGGCGAACTGGCGCACCATGTCGGTGATCGCCTTCTGCTCGTCGGTCTTGTCGAGGGGGCTCTCGGCTACGGCCATCAGGTTCGGCACTCCGGGTCGGGCGTTCTCGGTATCGAGCCGGAGGATACCGGCGGGCCTGCCGCTGGCGGCGGCGCGCCCAGGCGCCCGTCTAACCGGGACTAGTAGCCGGCCGGGGAGCGCGCAACGTAGCCACTCGTCGAGCGGCTGTACTTGCGCCAGCGCGGTCCGCGGCCAGAGGTGGGCTCGCGCGAGTTGCCGACGCTGGTGTCCAACCGCAGGCCAGCGATCACCACGTAGGCGTGGCCGGGGTTGGTGTACACGGTGATCCAGCGGCCCTTGCCCGCACGGCCCCAGCGCATGAAGCTGCCGGAGTCCAGCGGACTGCGCAGGAACCTGCCGCCGTACAGGGCGAAGCTGATCGTGCCCGAGCAGTCATACCCGCGATCGAGCGACGCGGCCATCGCGTTGCGCCCGCTGTAGGGCTTGTGGCCACCGCCGTAGAGGTAGGGCTTGCGCACGATCCGGTTGGCGGCCTCGATGGCGCGCTTCACGCGGGCCGGTGCGCCGGCGGGCGGGATCGCCAGGCCGTTCACGATCTTCGCGCGCTTGGCGGGCGGCGGGGGCGGCACGTACTCGGCCCCACCGGTGGAGCCGGCGGACGCGCCGGCGGGCGCGAGCAGCGCCACGCTGAGGCAAGCCAGAACAGCTCGCAGGCAGAATTTCGGAAGGCGGGTAGGCACGATCTCTTTCGTCCGCCTACGGGGTTAGCTGACGGGCTCGCGCTGAAAGAGCTTGCGCGCCTCCTCAGGTCGAGAAGGTTCGCCCCAGTGGCATTGCGCCACCTTGGTTCCCCCGTTCCGCACCAAGCGCGGATTCGGCGTCCAGGCAACCTAACAGATGTTTCGGTTCGCGTTCGCCCGGCTTTAGCGGAATCCTCCCTTTGGGCGCAATTGGTCGGCTCTTGGCGCCAATCCGGCGTGAAGTCGGGCCTCGCTCATGCGGATCGTCACGTACTTGCGGCCGATCGCGTGCGGTCTGCCACGAGTGTGCTCCGCCTCGGCGCGCCCCGGGCCCCGCACCGGGTGCGCGAGAATCGCTGCCGTGAACTTCACCCGCGACGTGATCGACGCCGCCGATCCCTCGCGCCGGGCCCTCGTGGCCCTCGGCGCGGACGGCGCCCGGACCGAGCTCACCTTCGGCCAGGTGTCGCAGGGCGCCGCGCGGCTGGCGGGCACGCTTGCCGGTCACGGGGTCGACCGCGGCGACGTGGTGATGACCGTGATCGGCAACCGCCCCGAGTGGGTACTCGCCCTGCTGGCGTGCTTTCGGCTGGGGGCCGTGGCCCTCCCCTGCACCCAGCAGCTGCGTGCCGCCGACTTGCGTACACGCCTGGACGCCGCGGAGCCCGCCCTGGTGCTGGCCGGCGAGGGGGACGCCGACGTGGTACGCCAGGCCGGCTTCACCGGGCCGCTGCTCACCGTGCCGGACCCGGGCCTGCTGGAAGCCGCGCCCGCCCCGGCCGCGGAATTGGCTCCCGATGACCCCGCCCTGATCGTGTTCACCTCCGGCACGGCCGGCGAGCCCAAGCCCATCCGCCACGGGCAGCGCTACCTGGCGGGTCAGCGCACCCAGGCCGAGCACTGGCTCGATGCCCGCCCCGGCGACCTCGTGTGGTGCACGGCGGCGAGCGGCTGGTCGAAGTCGGCTCGCAACTCCTTCCTCGCGCCGTGGCTGCGCGGAGCCTCGGCCCTGCTGCACGACGGGCGCTTCGATCCCGAGGAGCGCCTGGCGATCGTGGAGCGCGAGGGCGTAGACGTGCTCTGCATGGCCCCTACGGAGTACCGCGCGATCGCCAAGCGCGCAGGGCTGCGGCAGCTCGAAGGGCTGCGCCACGCCGTCGCGGCGGGCGAGCCGCTGAACCCCGAGATTGTGGACCGCTGGCGCGATGAGGCCGGCGTGGCGGTGCACGACGGCTACGGGCAGACCGAGACCGGCGCGCTCACCGGGATGCCACTCGGCGAGCCCGTCCGGCCCGGATCCATGGGCCGCCCCCTCCCCGGCTTCCGACTATGGATCGACGACGGCGAGCTCGTGGCCGACCCCTCCACGATCCCGACCTTCTTCATCGACGGCCCCGAGGGCACGTGGCGAACCGGGGACCGCGTGAGCGAGGACGATGACGGCTACCTGTGGTTCGAGGGCCGCAACGACGACGTGATCATCTCCGCCGGCTACCGCATCGGCCCGTTCGAGGTGGAGTCCGCGCTGGTGTCCCACCCCGCCGTGGCCGAGGCCGCGGCTGTGGCGGCACCGGACGATGAGCGCGGGCAGGTCGTGCGGGCCGTGGTGGTGCTCCGCGACGGCTACGAGCCCGGCGAGGGCCTGGCCACAGAGCTCAAGGACCACGCCAAGGAGCAGACGGCGCCGTACAAGTACCCGCGCATCGTGGACTTCGCCGACGCCCTGCCCAAGACGGCCAGCGGCAAGATCCGCCGTGCGGAGCTGCGCGCCGGGTAGCCTCGAAGCGATGGCCAACCGCCTCGCAGACGAGACCTCCCCCTACCTCCTCCAGCACCGCAACAACCCGGTGGCCTGGCAGCCATGGGACGACCAGGCCCTGGCCCAGGCGCGCGAGCAGAGCCGGCCGGTCCTGCTCTCGATCGGCTACTCGGCCTGCCACTGGTGCCACGTGATGGAGCGGGAGTCCTTCGAAGACGAGGACACGGCCACCTACATGAACGAGCACTTCGTGTGCATCAAGCTCGACCGCGAGGAACGCCCCGACCTGGACTCCATCTACATGGAGGCCTGCCAGGCGATGACCGGCCGCGGCGGCTGGCCGCTGAACGTGTTCCTCACCCCCGAGCAGGTGCCGTTCTACGCGGGCACCTACTTCCCGCCCGAGGAGCGGCACGGGATGCCCAGCTGGAACGCCGTCCTCGAGGCGGTCTCGACCGCCTGGGAGGAGCGCTCGGACGAGATCCGCGAGAGCGGCTCCCGCGTGACCGAGCGACTGCGCGGAGCGGCCGCGCTGCAGCCGTCGGCCCAGCCGCTGGACCGGGCCGTGCTGGACCACGCACTGGAGTCGCTGCGCGACATGTACGACACCCGCTTCGGCGGCTTCGGGGGCGCGCCGAAGTTCCCGGCCGCCTCCACGATCGAGCTGCTGCTGCGGCTGGGCGACACCGAGATGAGCGCCCCGACGCTCACGGCGATGGCCGCCGGCGGCATGTACGACCTGGTGGGCGGCGGCTTTGCCCGCTACTCGGTGGACGAGCGCTGGCTGGTGCCCCACTTCGAGAAGATGCTCTACGACAACGCGCTGCTCGCGCGCGCCTACCTGCACGGCTGGCAGGTGACCGGCGACCCGCTTTTGCGCCGCGTGAGCGAGGAGACGCTGGACTGGGCGCTGCGCGAGATGCGCGCTCCCGAGGGGGGCTTCTACTGCGCCCTTGACGCCGACTCCGAGGGCGAGGAGGGCCTGTTCTACGTCTGGACGCTCGACCAGCTGCGCGCGGTGCTGGGTGAGGATGACGCCGCAGGGGCGGCCGACTACTACGGCGTGCGCCCCGGCGGCAACTTCGAGGGACGCTCGATCCTCACCCGCGGCGAGCGCGAGCCGGAGAATCTCGAGGACATCCGCCGCCGGCTCTACGACGCTCGCGCCCAGCGTGTGTGGCCGGGCCTGGACGACAAGCGCCTCACAGCGTGGAACGCGTTGATGATCTCGGCGCTGGCCGAGGCCGGCGCGGTGCTCGAGCGCCGGGACTTCCTCGATGCCGCGCGCGGCGCTGCCGAGTTCGTGCTGCGCGACCTGCGCGACGGCGACGGTCGCCTGCTGCGCACCTTCAAGGACGGCGAGGCCAAGCTGAACGCCTACCTCGAGGACCATGCCTTCCTCCTGGAGGCGCTGATCACGCTGTACGAGGCGACCTTCGAGCCGCGCTGGCTGGTGGCCGCGCGCGCCCTGGCCGACACCATGATCGACCGCTTCGCCGACGAGGAGAACGGCGGCTTCTTCGAGACGTCGTCAGACCACGAGCGGCTCGTGGCCCGGCGCAAGGACCTCGAGGACCATCCGATCCCGTCCGGCAACGCGAGCGCCGCCTACGGGCTGCTGCGGCTGGCCGCCCTTACCGGCGAGCACGGCTACGAGAGCCGCGCCGTGGGCGTACTGCAGCTGCTGCACGAGCTGGCGGGCACCCACCCCCACGCCTTCTCACACCTGCTCCAGGCCCTGGACTTCCACCTCTCCCCGGTCCGCGAGGTGGCGCTGGCCGGCGACGACACCGCGGAGCTCCAGCGCACGGTGCGCGGCGCCTTCCGGCCCCACATCGTGCTGGCCGGAGGCGAGCCCGACGGCGTGCCGCTGATGGAGGGCCGCGCCCCGGTGGAAGGCCGCGCGGCGGCGTACGTCTGCGAGGGCTTCGCCTGCAAGGCGCCGGTGACCGAGCCGGCCGAGCTCGAGGAGCTGCTGCGCTGAGCCTGCAGGCGGCCGCGGCCGCGGCCGCGACGCTGGTGGCCGCCTCGGGCTCCCCCGCGGCCCCACCCGCGGAGGCGGCCGCCGCCGACCAGGCCTACCGCACGGCGGTGCGCATCGCCCGGCTGGGCCCGCGCCCGGCGGCCAGCGCCCGCGAGCGGTCCGTACACCGCATCGCCCTGCGGGCCTTCGCCCGCGCCGGGCTGCGCACCGAGATCCAGCGCTTCACGGTGCCGGGCCGGGGGCGCTCGCGCAACGCGATCGGCATCTACGACTCGCCGCGGCGCTGCCTGCGGGTGGTGATGGCCCACGCCGACTCCACCCCCGCCGGCCCGGGCGCCAACGACAACGCCTCGGGGGTGGGGGTCGTGACCGCCCTGGCGGGCCGGCTGAGGCGAGCGCGGCCGAGCTGCGACGTGTGGCTGGTGGCCACCGGCTCCGAGGAGCGCGTGTACACCGGCTCGCCGGACCACCTCGGGGCCCTGGCGCTGGCGCGACGGCTGCGCGCCCGCGGCCTGCGGCCCCGCGTGCGCTGGGCGCTCTCCCTCGACGAGGTGGGACGCGGCACGAGCTTCTGGCTGCGCTCGCCGGCATCCGGGCCGCGCCGCGGGGTGGAGGTCGCGATCGTCCGGGCGGCCCGGGCCACCGGCACGCGCGTGGAGTGGGTGCGCGACGAGGGCAGCGGCAACTCCGACCACCGCGAGTTCGAGCTGCTCGGGATGCCGGGCGCAAAGCTGGGCGTGGGCGCCGCAGGCGAGCCCTGCCGCCACACCGCCTGCGACCGCGCCTCGCGGCTGCGGCCGGGCTCCCTGCGACGGGCGCGCCGCGCGGTGGAGCGCGCCCTGCGCCGGCGCTAGGGCGCCTCGGGCCTGCCGCAAGCGGGGCGGTGCCGCAGGCGCCCAGCGCACGGGCGGCGAGGAGCGGGCGGGCGGCGTAAGTGGTCGCGTGGTCCGACATCCTGCCGTTAACAGGGTCGGAACACATCCGGAGTCGCGGTTCCGTATAACGGTGGGAATGAGTCGTCTCGGAGAGCTGGTGTCGGGCCGGAAGGGCAAGTGGGTGACCGCCCTGACCTGGCTCGTTGCCATCGTCGTGACGATGGGGCCGCTGCAGCTGGCCACCAAGTTCGCGGACGCGGAGAAGAACGAATCGACCTCGTTCCTGCCCGGCGACGCGGAGTCCACCCGGGCACTGGCGCGCACCGAGAAGCTTCAGGACGGCGAGAAGGCCCCAATAGTCATCGTCTACCGCCGCGAGGGCGGCCTCACCGAGGCCGATCGCCGGCGCATCAGGGAGGACCGGGCCGAGCTCAACACGCTGAAGCTGCGCGCCACGACCCCGTTCGCGCCCGTGCCGAGGGACGCCCGAGGCGCCCTGCCGACGTCGCCCGACGGCACGGCCGCCCTGCTGGCCGCAGACGTGACCAGCGACGGCGAGTCGGGCACGCTGATCGACCCCGTCGACGCGGTGCGCGACCGGGTGAGCGGCTCCTTCGACGGCCTGGAGGTGAAGGTGACCGGCGGCGCCGGCTTCTCGGCCGACGCCATCAAGGTCTTCGAGGGGATCAACGGCACGCTGCTCGCCGCTGCGGGACTGCTGGTGCTCGTGCTGCTGATCCTGATCTACCGCAGCCCGATCTTCTGGCTCATCCCGATCATGGCGGTTGTCTTCGCCGAGCTGGGCACCCGCGCCATCGGCTACGGCCTGACCGAGCTGGGGGTGACGGTGAACGGCCAGTCCTCCTCGATCCTCTCCGTGCTCGTGCTGGGAGCGGGCACCGACTATGCGCTGCTGCTGGTCTCCCGCTACCGCGAGGAGTTGCGCCGCCACGAGGACCGCCACGGGGCGATGGCCAGGGCCTACGCCAGCGCGGGCCCGGCAATCCTCGCGTCGGGCATGACGGTGATCGCCGCCCTGCTGTGCCTGACGCTGGCCGACCTCAACGGCACCGCCGGCCTCGGCCCGATCGGGGCGATTGGCGTGGGCACGGCGATGATCTCGATGCTCACGCTGCTGCCCGCCCTGCTGGTGATCTTCGGTCGCTGGATGTTCTGGCCGTTCATCCCCCACTTCCACGACGAGGGAGCGGACGCCACACATGGCGCGTGGCGGCAGGTTGCCGAGCGTGTGAGCGCCCGCCCCCGCCGGGTCTGGATCGGGGTGACCGCCGTGCTGCTGGTGTTCGCGCTCGGTTCGCTGAACTTCGACGATGGGCTCACTCAGGGCAACCAGTTCCGCGATGAGGTGGAGTCCGTCGAGGGCCAGGAGTTGCTGTCACGGTCCTTCCCCGGTGGCGCCAACGCACCGACCGACGTGGTGGTGCCGCCCGGCGGGGACGTGCAGGCGGTGTCCCGCGCCGTGGGGCAGGCTCCCGGAGTGGACTCGATCCGGCCCGTGACCCGTGGCGACACGGGCACCCTGCTCCAGGCCGTGCTTGAGCCGGAGCCGTTCTCCACCGACGCCTTCGACCTGGTGCCCGGAATCCGTGCGGCAGCGAAGCGCGCCGGCGGACCGGAGACATTGGTGGGAGGAGCGACCGCGGTCGAGGCCGACGTGAGGGAGGCGGCCGCCCGCGACACGCGGGTGATCGTGCCGATCGCCCTGCTGGTGGTCTTCCTCGTGCTGGTTCTCCTGCTGCGCGCGATCGTGGCGCCGGTGCTGCTGATCCTCACAGTGATCCTGTCCTTCGCCGCCTCGCTGGGCGTGGGCGCCGTGGTCTTCGACGTGATCTTCGGCTTCCCGGGCAGCGACCCGTCGTTGCCCCTGTTCGCCTTCATCTTCCTGGTGGCGCTGGGTATCGACTACAACATCTTCCTCATGGCCCGTGTGCGCGAGGAGACCCTCCACCACGGCACACGGGAGGGCATGAAGCGAGGCCTGGCCGTGACCGGCGGGGTGATCACGGCCGCGGGCATCGTGCTGGCCGGCACCTTCTCCGTGCTGGCCGTCCTGCCGCTCGTGTTCCTCACCGAGCTCGGATTCGTGATCGCCTTCGGCGTGCTGCTGGACACCTTCATCGTGCGCTCACTGCTGGTGCCCGCGCTCGCGTTCGAGCTCGGCCCGCGCATCTGGTGGCCGTCCAGCCTGTCCAGCTCGATCGACCGCCTACGCAAGCGCCGGCCCGAGACCGTGGGCGCCGGCACGCACGACGACTGACCCCGGGCCCGGCTTCACACCACCGGCACACGCCCGGCTCGCCGCCGAATAGGCTGGCGCCGATGCGCTCTGTCCGACCGCTCGCGCTGCTCGCGACGCTCTGCCTGCTGGCCACGGTGTCGGCGGCCGCCGCCAAGACCATCAAGGGCACCAAGCGCGCCGACCGGCTGAACGGCACCGCTCGCGCCGACGTGATCCGCGGCGGAGCCGGCAAGGACCGCATCGCCGGGCGCAGGGGCCGCGACCGGCTCTTCGGCGGCCGCGGGAACGACCGCGTGACGGGCGGCAGGGGCCGCGACATCGTGCGGGGCGAAGCCGGCAAGGACCGCCTGGACGGAGGCCCCGACCGTGACAGGGTGAACGGGGGGTCGGGCAACGACCGGGTGGCCGGCGCCGGGGGCAATGACGCCGTCCGCGGCCGCGGCGGCGTGGACCAGATGCGAGGAGGCTCCGGCAACGACCGCCTGAACGCCGACTCGGGCAACGACCTTCTGCGCGGTGACTCCGGCCAGGATCGCCTGGCGGGCGGGTCGGGCAACGACCGCCTCTTCGGCGGGCTCGGGGCCGACCGGCTGTTCGCCGGCCCGCCGGCGGGCGTGAACGGCGGCGACGACCTCTTCGGCGGCGCCGGCAGCGACAAGCTCCGCGGCGACACCGGGATCGACCGCGTGGATGGCGGCATGGGCAACGACGACATCACCGGCGGGCGCAACGAGGACGACCTCATCGGCGGCGCGGGCAACGACCGCATCGACGCCCGCGACGGCTTCGAGGACACGATCGACTGCGGCGTCGGCGAGGACACCGTGCTGGTGGACGCCACGGAGGACGGCGTCACGGATTGTGAGAACGTCGTGTTCCCGCCGGGCGTCTAGCGGCCTTGCGCCGCTAGCTTCTTTGCCGCCGCACGCGCCTCGGCTCGCTCCGCGGCCCGCGTCTTCCGCACGGCGCGCTCGACCGTGTCGGGCTTGGTGAAGATGTTGAAGGCGCTGCCCTCGTAGACGGGCACGCCCACGCGAGCGGCGTACTCCTCGAGCCCTGCCAGGTCGTTGGCGTGGGCCTGCTGTGAGTCCTGCACGTCCCGGCCGCCCTGGCCGCAGGCCTGGGTCACGATGTCAGGCGGGTCGGGCAGCCCCACGGCGTCGAAGTTGGGGCTCTCCCAGTTGAAGCTGCGTCCGGCGTTGCGGGCGTAGCGGTGTCGCCTGGTGAGGTAGCCCAGGCCGAAGCGGTAACTGATCAGCTTGAGGATCGACTCGTGGCCCATCACGCTGTGGTCCACGCGGAAGTCGCCGGCGCCCTTCTTCTTGCGCGTGTATGGGGAGATGGCCACGGCTGGGACCCGGAAGCCCATCTGCCCGAAGTCCTCGAAAAGGTTGCGGCTGGCGCGGTCGTCCACCATCCGCGGCGGACGCACGTGGTCGAAGAAGCCGCCCCACTCGTCGTAGACGACGAACATCGCCCCGCGCCGGTAGTTGGGCGAGCGCACGAAGGCGTTCACCGCGTCGGCCATGAACGCCTGCCCCAGTCGCACGTCGCCCAGCGGGTGCTCGTCGGCGGACAGCCCGTCCCCTCCCCCGCCGTCCTTGAACGGCGGGTCCACGAATGAGACGTTGGGAAGCGTTCCGGCCGCGCAGTCCTGGTAGAAGCGGCTGATCGGGTTGGTCCAGGGCACCGCCCGCGGCCCGTAGAGCGCCGAGAACGGCAGGTCGGAGTTGTAGTAGCGGGCGCTGACGCCGCGACTCAGCGCGCGGTCGAAGATCGTCTCCCACTGCTCGCCCTGGGAGGCGGCCGGGATCCTGTTGTTCTTGTTCCCGCCGCTCTGGGCGCCCCACTTGTAGTGGCGATTGGGATATGTCGAGGCCAGCACCGAGCAGAACCAGCGGTCGTAGGACGTGTAGTTCTGCGCCGCGGCGTGGATGAAGCCGAGCTCGCCGCGGTTGAAGTAGGTGAGCGCGAACTCGTCGGTGTCGGCTCCCTTGGCCAGGAAGCCTCCGTTCAACTGGGCGCGCCCGGACTCCCAGCCGTGCCCGGGATCTGGGTGCCCGCAGCCCTTCCACTCCACACCGCCCGAGCCGAGCGTGGAGTGGTGCCTGGTCGGCACACTCTGGCCCTGCTCGTTGCGGTAGCTCAGCTGCTGCCTTGCGTCGGCGTCGGCGCCGAGCCACCCGAAGTAGTGGTCGAACGACCGGTTCTCCATCATCAGCACCACAAAGTGGTCGATCTCCACGTTGCGCGGGCTGGGCAACCGCGCGCGGCGCGCCTGGGCTTCGGCCGCCTCGCTCATCAGCGAGGCGATCGGCACGGTCCCGGCCATGCCCGCCAGCCCGGCCGTGTAGGCCGTCTTCTCGAGGAACTCCCGCCTGCTGAGGTCCGCCTCGCTCACCGGCCGCGAGCCTACCGGGCCTCCGGGTCAGGAGGTGAAGGTTCGGTTCACAGGACCGCCATATACCGATCCAACTCCCACTGCGTGACCTGCACCCGGTAGTCCTCCCACTCCTGGCGCTTGATCTCCACGTAGCGATTGAAGATGTGCTCCCCGAAGGTGCGCAGCACGAGCTCGGACTCCGAGGTGAGCTCGACCGCCTCCCCGAGCGTGGC
Organism: Thermoleophilaceae bacterium; assembly: GCA_035646775.1. Taxonomy (GTDB): domain Bacteria; phylum Actinomycetota; class Thermoleophilia; order Solirubrobacterales; family Thermoleophilaceae; genus JAAYBF01. The sequence goes on from DASROS010000006.1 coordinate 11,230, forward strand.
CGGTAGCTGCTCGATGCCGAGGCGCTTGCGCTCTTCCGGAGACAGGTGGTACAGGTTCTTCTCCATCGGCTCGGGCAGCTCGTAACCCTTCTCGATCCCCTCCAACCCGGCCGCGAGCAGGATCGCGAAGGTGAGATAGGGGTTGCAGGCGGGATCCGGGCAGCGCAGCTCCATGCGCGTGGCCTGCTCCTTGCCGGGGTGGTACAGCGGCACGCGCACCAGCGCGGAGCGGTTGCGGCGCGACCAGGCGCAGTACACCGGCGCCTCGAAGCCGGGCACCAGCCGCTTGTAGGAGTTCACCCATTGTGCGAACACCGACGATGTCTCGCGCGCGTGGCGCAGCTGGCCGGCGATGAACGCCTTGCCCACGTCGGAGAGGAAGAACTGGTCGTCGGCGTCGTAGAACGCGTTCCTGCCGTCCTTGAACAGCGACTGGTGGGTGTGCATCCCCGAGCCGTTCTCGCCGAACAGCGGCTTGGGCATGAAGGTGGCGTGCCATCCGTACTTCATGGCGTACTCCTTGACCGTGATGCGGTAGGTCATGCAGTCGTCGGCCATCTTCAGCGCCGGCGCGTAGCGCATGTCGATCTCGTGCTGGGACGGGCCGACCTCGTGGTGGGTGTACTCCACGTGGATCCCCAGCTCCTCGAGCGCGAGCACGGTCTCGCGCCGCACGTCAGAGCCGGCGTCGAGGGTGGTCAGGTCGAAGTAGCCGCCCTCGTCCAGGACCTCCGGCTGACCCGACTCGGGGCGGGCGCTGCGGAAGTAGAAGAACTCCAGCTCGGGGCCCACGTTGAAGGTGTCGAAGCCCATCCCCTCCGCGCGTTCGAGCGCACGCCGCAGCACGTGTCGCGGATCGCCCTCGTAGGGCTCGCGGCTGGGCGTGACCACGTCGCAAAACAGGCGCGCCACGCCGCTCTCCTCCGGCCGCCACGGCAGCACCGCGAACGTGGCGGGATCGGGCATGGCGATCATGTCCGACTCCTCGATTGCGTTGAATCCCGTGATCGAGGAGCCGTCGAAGCCCATCCCGCCCTCGAAAGCGTCGTCCAGCTCGGCCGCGTTGATCGAGAAGCTCTTGAGCTGGCCGAGGATGTCCGTGAACCAGAGCCGGACGAAGCGGATGTCCGACTCCTCGACGAATGCCTTGACGTCGTCCGCGGTCTGTGGCTGGTCGGCCATGCGGCTCCTTCCCGGTCGCCTGTGCGAGGTCGCACCCTACCGAGGGTCGGGCGAGGACTGCCTGTACCGGCGGGCGGGGACTACCTGTACGAGCGGGCCCAGTGCTTCAGGGCGCTGACCGCGGGCTCGAGTGCTTGGCCCTTGTCGGTGAGCGCGTACTCCACGCGGGTGCAGCCGGACTCCTCGCGGCGCTCGACGATGCACTCGCCCTCGAGCTCCTTGAGCCGCTCGGAGAGCAGGCGGTCCGACAGCTCGGGAACCAGCACGCGGATCTCGGAGAAGCGCAGCGGGCCATCCATCATCACCAGGAGGATCGCGCCGGTCCAGCGCTTGCCCACCAGTTCGACCGCCTGGTGGTAGAGGGTGCAGCAGGGGGCCCGTCCGTGCGGGTCCTCCCGCCCGGCCTCCCCGGCCCGGCGGGTTGCCGTGTGAGTCCCGGCAACCACGTTCACAACCATAGAGGACCGGACGGCAAGGCCGGTGCCGTTTGTCGCCCGGGCGCCCACGGTTACGCGGCCTGGAGGATGCGGGCCTCTTCGGCCGAGCCGTCGTTTGGCACGTCGCCCGCGCGCGTGACGAGGTTCATGAAGCTGTTCAGAGCGATGTGGGACACGGCCTCGAGGATCTGCTCGTCCTCCCAGCCGGCCTCGCGCGCCTCCTCGTGGCGGTGCAGGGCGGGCGGTCCATCGGCGGTGAGCAGGTCCTTCACGTAGCGCAGCAGCGTGGCCTCGCGCTCGTCGCGGGAGTCGAACTCGCGCGCGAGCGTGACCTCGTCCATTCCGAGGCCCGCCTCGCGTGCCGTGCGGACCAGGGTCGACAGCGCGTACTCGCTGCCCTGGTGCTGAGCGACTGCCAGAGCGATGCGGTGCTCGGTTGGGGTGGTCAGCGTGCCGTGACGGAGCTCCGAGCGAAAGCGTGCGTAGGCGCGCAGCGTGGAAGGGGCGCCGGCAAGCACGCCGACGATGTTCGAGAGCTGTCCGCCGCCGGCCAGGGCACCCTTCAGCACGGGCACGCTCCGCTCGGGCGCGGTGAGCTCATCGTGGACACAGAACCTGCTCTCCTTGGTCTTCATGGCTGCTTCCTTGGGTTAGGACTTACTGAGGGTAAGTATAGGTGACGGAACGTCAGCAGCCGTGCGGCCGCGGATGCATACCCAGGTACGCACGAGCAACGCTCCCCGGATCTCTCCGGACGCGGCGGTCGGCGCTCTGTAAGCCCTAGAAGCTGGCGGCGTTGGCGGTGGCGACCGCCATGAAGACCAGGAACACCCCGAGCGCCACCGCCCACAGGGCCACGCGGTCCGGGCGAGACTGGATGCGCGTGGCCGTCACCGACGGCCGGCGGCGCGCCGGGACGGGATGCCCGGTGATGACCACCGTGCGGCGGCCGTTCGCCGCATAGACCGGCTCGGAGTCCAGCTCAGTGGCGCTGTCCACCACATGCAGGCGGCGCTGCGGGGCGGCCTCACGACGATCGTCGTCGCGAAGGGCACGGGCGGCTGCGTGTGGCATCGGCGGGTCTCTCTTTCTCTATGCCTGCGGGGTTAGCTGTCGGGCTCGCGCTGAAAGAGTCGCGCTACGCCGCTGATACGGCGATTCGCCCCCGGCCTTCCGGCCTCTGGTTCCCCCACGCTCCGATGGAGCTTTGGCTGGACGCGGGCCAGAGTAACACGGCCCCCCGAAGGTACGCCGCCGCTGCCGGCGCAGGCTTGCTCAGCGGGATGCGACCTTCTGCAGATAGGCGCCCACGGCCTCGGCCTCATCGGCCTCGAGCAGGCCCTTGGGCATCCGATCCTGGCCCGTGCCGCCGTTGGCGATCGCGGCGACCACGCGGTTCTTGCTCACCGCCCCGATCTCGTCGAGGTCGGGGCCCGTCACGCCGCGGGCGTTGACCGCGTCGAGATTGTGGCAGCTGGCGCACTGCTGGCGGAACAGGATCTTGCCCTGCGCCTGCTGGGAAGTGAGCTCCTGGCCCTCCAGGCTGCCCTTCCCGCCGGCCGCCTCGCCGCTGTTCATGAGGATCAGCGCCGGCACCACCACCCCGAGCAGCGGGTACACGAGGAGGATGCCGTAGCGAAAGCCACGACGCTGGCCCCCCATGAGGAAGGCCTCTCCGGCGACGCTGGGACCGCCCGAGAAGGAGATGAACAGCACCGCGCCGCCAAGCAGCACGAACGGGAGCAGGAAGGCGAGGACCTCCATGCGCGCGGACTCTAATCCACGCGGCAGCGCTAAGCGCCGCGGACCAGCGAGGCACCGGCGTAGACGTTGAACGAGCCGTCGCGCACGAACCCGCACAGGAACATGCCGCTCTCCTCCGCGAGCTCGATGGCGAGCGAGGTGGGCGCGCCCACCGCCACGATGCCGGCGAGGCCGGCGAGCGCCGCCTTCTGGACCAGCTCAAAGCTCACCCGGCCACTCAGGCAGGCCACCACGCCCGGCAGCGGGTGGCGCCCGGCGAGCAGCATCGACCCGATCGCCTTGTCCATCGCGTTGTGGCGCCCCACGTCCTCGCGCAGCACCAAGAGCTCGCCATCGGCCTCGAACAGCGCCGTGGCGTGCAGACCGCCGGTGCGCTCGAAGGCCTCCTGGGCGCGGCGCGACTCATCCGGCAGCCGCAGGACCACCTGGGGCTCCATCGGAGCCGAGGGCGCCGGCGGCGGGGACGGCAGGGCTACGCGCACGTGCTCGAGGGCTGCCTTGCCGCACACCCCGCAGGAGGAGCTGAGGTGGAAGCGGCGCTCGTCGGCAGGGTCGCGGCGCAGGCCCGAGGCTGTACGCACGGCGATCGTGTTGGCGGCGAGGTCCTCGGTGAGGCCCACCTCGACCAGGTCGGCGGGCCCGCCGATGAGGGCCTCACCAGCGAGGAACCCGGCCGCCAGCTCCTCGTCCTGGCCGGGCGTGCGCATCGTGACCGCCAGCGGCTTCCCGTCCACGCGGATCTCCAGCGGCTCCTCGATCGCGATCTCGTCCCGGGTCCGCTTGCGCGACCCGCCGGCCACGCGCTCGATCCAGGTGACCGCCACACGGGGGTCTACGGTCGTGGGCATACCCCGATTGTGGCGCACAGCGGCGCTCGCGGGGCAGATGAAAAGGGCCCCGCACGAGGCGGGGCCCTTTCCGTAGCCGGCCGGTAAGCCGGATCTTGTCGCGGGCAGCCATCCATCTGCCCTCGGCTCGCGCCGGGGGCGGGCCCTGCGGCCCTGCGGCCTACCTGGGACTCGGCGGGCAGCGTCAACGTCCCTGCTTGGCCTTGCACCGGGTGGGGTTTGCCTGGCCGGCGTGTCGCCACGCCGCCGGTGCGCTCTTACCGCACCATTTCAACCTTGCCGGCGACGAGGCCCACGTGCAGCCCCGCCGCTTAGGCGGTGTGTTTCTGTGGCACTTTCCCGCGGGTTTCCCCGGGTCGGTCTCCCGACCACCCCGCCCTACGGTGTCCGGACTTTCCTCGAACGCCGGTTTTCTCTCCGGCGCCCGCGGCTGCCTGGCCGGCAACGGTCCATGGTAGGCGCACCCGCCCCCACCGGCAAGGCGCGCAAGCGCTAGCTCAGGTGCGAGCCGCAGCCACCGCAACGCGCCGCGCCGCGATCGTCGGTGAGGCTCATCGCCACACCGCAGGCGGGGCACTCGGCGGCCCCGTCGGCGTGCAGGCCCTCCCAGACGCTGTCCAGCCGTTGCTGAAGCGTGAGCCTGCCGCCGTCGGAGCTGTCGGGCGGCGCCGCAGCGCTCGCCCTGCCGAATCCCCGAGGCGGATCGACCAAGAGCCGCGGCGGCTCTGTGAGCGTCGCACTCATGTGACCCTCCTCAAGACTCCAACCACCTTGCCCAAGAGCTTCACGTCGGTGCTGACGATCGGCTCGAAGTCGTCGTTCTCGGGCTCGAGGCGCACGCGGTCGGCGTCGCGGAAGAAGCGCTTGACCGTGGCCTCGGCGTCGCCCACCAGGGCCACCACGATCTCGCCGTCGCGTGCGGTGTCCTGCTGGCGCACTACCACGTGGTCGCCGTCGTGGATGCCCGCCTCGATCATCGAGTCGCCGGTGACGGTGAGCACGAACTCGCCCTCGTCGCCGCCGGCGAGCGGCGGGATCTCGACGTACTCCTCGATGTTCTGGTCGGCGAGCACGGGCTGGCCGGCGGCCACGCGGCCCACCAGCGGGATACCGGAGTTGCCGAGCACCGGGCGGGCGGCCTGCTTGGCCTTGTCGATCAACAACTCGATCGCGCGCGGCTTGGTGGGGTCGCGGCGCAGCAGCCCGATCTTCTCAAGGTTGGAGAGGTGGGCGTGCACGGTGGAGGACGACGTGAGCCCGATCGCCTTGCCGATATCGCGCACGGTAGGCGGATAGCCGTTCTTGCCTAAGTAGGTCTTGATGAAGTCGACGATCTCCTGCTGGCGCTTCGTGAGGTCGATGTCAGCCATCTCAGATCCCCTCTGCCGTGGTCGTCCGATGTGATCCAGCGAACATGTGTTCGTAGACTAGTAAAGGATCGGACGGAAAGAAAGGACCCGCTCCACCGCTCTATAGTTCGCGGCCGCTACGCGCCTGTGGCGGAATTGGTAGACGCGCAAGGTTGAGGGCCTTGTGGCCCGTATGGGCCGTGGGAGTTCGAGTCTCCCTGGGCGCATGGAAGAAGACCCGCGCGGCGGGTTCTGGGGTGTCCGCTGGAGTCTGTTAGTTCGCGGTGGCGGCGTGACAACAGTCGTGACTACGTGTTCCCCTCTCGTCGGGGCCAGCTTGCGCTTGGCACATCGTCTCACCCGTGCGGACGGAGCGGCAGCGCCTGTGGCCTGGCCGGACGAAGGGATAGCGAGCCGCTCCGTTCCGGCGCAACTGGTTCGCGCCGCGAGCAGTAACGGACGCTTCGGCGCACGCATGACTCCTTGTCACCCATTCCGCTAACACGGATAATCCCGCGATGCCTGCTCAGCTCAGGTATGTCAACCCTAACCGTCCGCGCAGCTTGTTCAGCCGCGCCTATGCCGCGTTCTCCGCCACCCGCCTGGGAAGGTTGCTCTCGGCCAAGGTCGTTTGGAAGGTCGATCCATATCTGTTGCGGGCAACTCGAGGCCGCGTTGGCATGGGCCTCGTCCTCCCCACCGCCCTACTTGAAAGCCGGGGCGCGAAGAGCGGCGAGCTGAGACGCAACGCGGTCATCTACTTCCACGACGGCGACCGGGTCACGATCATCGCCTCGAAGGCCGGCGACCCAAAACACCCGGCGTGGTTTCACAATCTCCGGGCCCACCCCGACGTCACGTTCGGTGGGATCCCCATGCGGGCGACAGTGATCAGCGACGAAGCTGAGCGCCAACGGCTGTGGACGCTCGCCGACCGAGTCTTCGCGCCCTACGCCACCTACCGTCGAGACGCGGCGAAGGCGATCCGAACGATCCCGATCATCCAGCTCACCGCGCGCGACTCAGACGCCGCCGCGTAGCCGTTCCACCCACGGCTGGATCAGCTGCCCTCGCAAAGTGCGCTCAGGGCACGCACTGATCGCGTAGGTCGAGCAGGTCAGGCAGGTCGCACACTGACAGCAATGCGACCGCCGGTCTGGGAACGTCGCGACACTCCCAGCTTTGCGCGAGGAGCGGTCGCCGGGCCTTTGATGCCGACTGCTTCGCGCCGAGGCTGTTGCACAAAGCCGTCTCAGGACAGCCGCAGCGCGCTCGCGGAAATGCACGCCAGAGCAGCCGTGCTCGCCGACCTTGCGACGGACGGCCCGCTCGCGACGGACGGGATGGCGGCTTTCGGAGCCCACCCTTAGAAGCGATCCAGCGGGCTCGCCGGGGGTTTGTGCAACAGCCACCATGGAGAGCGACAGCGGCCCGCGTCCCTAGAGTGGACGGACGGATGAGCGACGCGCCGCCCCACCGCCCGGGCCGCGGGCAGCCCTCCGGGCGCTGCGGCGACCCCCCTCCGCCGCGCCTCCGCCGCGGCATCGAGCAGTTCAACCGCGGCGAGTTCTTCGAGCAGCACGAAACCCTCGAGCTCGAGTGGCTCGAGGAGCGCGACCCGGTCCGCTACCTCTACCAGGGCATCCTGCAGATCGGCATCGGCTTCGAGCACCTGCGTCGCGGCAACCCCCGCGGCGCCCGGCGGCTGTGGCGACGGGGGATCTCCTACCTCGAGCCGTTCAGGGGTGGCTGCATGGAGGTCGACGTGGATCGCTTCGTCACCGACACCGAGCGCTGCCTCGCCGAGCTCGAGCGCGTCGGCGGGCTCGAGCGCTTCGACCGCTCGCTCATCCCGCGCCTCGAGTGGCTTGCGGAGCCGGTCGAAGGCGAGCCTGACCAGAGCCCTGCAAGCCGGGATGCGCGGGGTGCGCGACCGGAGCCCGGCGCCACATGATCGCGCCGCGGGCCGCGCGGCTCCTCCAGGCTTACGAGCTCCTCTTCTGGGACGCCCTTACGGAGGGCCGGAGGTGAGCCTCAGCGAGGAGCTGCGCCGGGCCGCTGACCCGATCTGGCGGGCGCAGCATGACCATCCGTTCGTGCGGGGGATCGGCGACGGGACGCTCGACCTCGAGCGGTTTCGCTTCTGGGTCCGCCAGGACTACCGCTTTCTGGTCGAGTACGGGCGCCTGCTCGCGTTGGGAGCGGCGCGCGCCCCCGACCTCGAGACCATGCGTCGTCTCGCCGACCTCTGCCAGGCGACGCTCCGCGACGAGATGGACCTTCACCGCTCTTACGCCCGCGAGTTCGACATCTCGGAGGAGGAGCTCGAGGCGGAACCGATGGCTCCTACCACCCAGGGCTACACCGACTTCCTCGTCCGGACCGCGGCGCAGGGCGACTTCGCGGAGCTCGTCGCGGCACTGCTTCCCTGCATGTGGGGCTTCAGCGAGATCGGGCAGCGGCTCGCCGAGGGTGGCCGCCCCTCCGATGAGCGCTACGCCAAGTGGATCGATATGTACTCCTCGGCGGAGTTCGCCGAGCTCGCGACGTGGTGCCGCACGCTCACCGACCGCGTGGCAGGCGAGCTATCCCCGCAAGTTCGGGAGCGGGTCGCCGCCGCCTTCCTCACGAGCAGCCGCTACGAGCTCGCGTTCTGGCAGATGGCGTGGGAGCGAGAGCGCTGGCTCGCCTAACCAAGCGTAGGCTGCGGAGGCGTGAAGGTCGCCTACATCTTCTCCACCTCCGGGCACACTGCGAGCTACAAGCTCGGCAAGATGATCCTGCCGCAGCTGGAGCAGGGGAACCACGGGGTGGGGGTCGTCGGGATGTTCTTCTTCGACGACAACACCTACGTGCTGCGCGCGGGCGATCCGCTCGGCGAGCGCCTCGCCGAGGTTGCCGAGCAGCAGGGGATCATGCTGATGCTCTGCGACCGGTGCGCGATCGAGCGCTCGCTCGCGGAGGGTGAGCCGGGCGATTGCCGTCCCAGCGGCACGGTGGCGGGAGTGCGGGTCGGCTGCTTTCCGGACCTCTACAGGGCGCTGTCGGGAAACCCGCCGGACCAGGTGATCACGCTGTAGCTGCAAAGCGCAAGGCGGACTCAGGGCTGGGTCGAGCCCGCTAAGCGAGTGACTCGCCGCTGGCCACCGAGGCGAGCTGGATGTCGGTGGGCTCGGCGCAGCAGAACCATGTCTCGGTGAGCCGCGGGCGCGGCTCGACGTCACCAAGGTCGGCGGGGTCGGCTGAATGCCCCGCGGCATCGGCCACCGCCCGATACAGGCTCCGAAACGTCGACACGCTGTCGACCTCCGCCGCGACATCGGCCTCGACGATTTCGGCGAGCTCGGCATGGAGGCGATCCAGCTGCGGATCCCCGGCTTGCCAGTCATAGGTGAGGCGGTCGCGATCGTAGTCGCGCAGGTGCGGTGTGATCTCGGGGCGATC
>DASROS010000007.1:0-44856 GCA_035646775.1 Thermoleophilaceae bacterium
CCGTGAACCACGACCCCGTGCGCTACCGCGACCTCATCGCCACTCCCCGGCCAGGGACTGGTCGACCGCGCATCCCGCCGGGCACCCGCGGCCACCCACCGAGCATCGAGCGCCCGCCCGCCGGACGCCCCTGGCGGTCCGGTTAAATGGATACCCCACATGGACGGAAGGACCCTCAAGGACGGGCCGTCACAGGCCGATCCACTATTAGTGCGCCCAACGTGGATCGGCAGGCCGGGCCTTCTCGCCAAGATCGGGATGGTCACGCTCGTCCCAGTGTTGGTGATGGCCTTCCTGCTGGTCAGGAGCCTGGACGGTTCGGCGCGGTCCGGCGCGCTCGAGCGCGCGCAGCACGAGGGCATCGTCACGGCCCGGCTGCTCGGTGTCGAGAACCTGCGCGCCGGTCTCACCGGCACCATGTCGGCCTCGCAGCGGGGCGAGCTGGCCCGCGGCTTCAGGCTGGTGGTCTCCGATGGCGAGGTCTCCGGCGCGTCGCTGATCAACCTCAAGGGCCGCATCGTGCAGGCAGTGGACCCCAAGCTGGTGGGCAGCCGGCCACGCTCGCCGCTGCTCGCGGCGGCGCTGGAGGGCAAGTCCGGCGTGGGAGAGCTCGGTGACGCCGTGGACGTCTACAGCGCGGTGGTCGCGCCCGGCGGGGAGCCGCTCGGCGCCCTGCGCGTGCGGATGCCGGCAGGCGCGATCGACGCGACGGTGGCCGACCAGACCGAGCCGGTGTATTTGATCCTCGGGCTGGGACTGGCGGCGCTCTGCCTCGGGCTCGGGCTGGTGTTGCGCGAAGCGCGAACGCGGATGGTGGAGGAGGCCTCGCGCAAGGAGCGCCAAGCGCTCAGCGACGCGCTCACAGGCCTGCCCAACCGCACCCTCTTCAACGAGCTGCTGGAGAAGGCGCTCGCCGCGTGTCCCCGCAACAAACGGGTGGGCGTGCTGCTGATGGACCTCGACCGCTTCAAGGAGATCAACGACTCCCTGGGGCACTTCAACGGCGACCGCGTGATCGAGCGCGTGGGTGAGCGCCTGAAGATCATCGTGCGCGAGGGCGACACGGTGGCGCGGCTCGGTGGCGACGAGTTCGCGATGCTGCTCCCGAACATCTCCGATGCCGAGGCGGCCACGGTGGCGGCGAAGCGCGTGCACAAGACGCTGGAGGAGCCGTTCACGGCGGGCGGCCTGGCGCTGAGGGTCGAGTCCAGCATCGGGATCGCGCTCTACCCCGACCACGGCGACAAGGCCGGCAAGCTGATGCGTGCGGCCGACGTGGCGATGTATGCCTCCAAGAAGGGGCACTCCGGTCACGCGATCTACTCGCCCGACCAGCAGCACTACAGCCCGGCGCGCCTCGGTCTCGTGGCGCAGCTCGACCGGGCGATGGCCCAGGGCGAGCTGGTGCTGCACTACCAGCCCAAGGCGCGCTTCGACAACGGCGCCGTGGAGGGCGCCGAGGCGCTGGTGCGCTGGCAGCACCCCGAGCGCGGCCTGCTGCTTCCGGACGAGTTCATCCCGGTCACCGAACACACTTCGATGATCCGCCCGGTCACGATCTACCTGCTGGAGCAGGCGCTCGAGCAGGGGATGGTCTGGCGGCGCAACGGCATCGACCTGCGCCTGGCCGTGAACCTCTCGCCCCAGATCCTGCTCGACCTCGAACTGCCCAGGGAGATCCAGCAGATGCTCTCCCGCGTGGGGGCGCCGGCCGACAGCCTCGAGCTGGAGGTCACCGAGAGCGCCATCATCTATGACCCCCGCCGTGCCCAGACGGTGCTTGAGGGGCTGAGCGCGATGGGCCTGCAGATCGCCATCGACGACTTCGGCACGGGCTACTCGTCGCTGGTGTCGCTGAAGAACCTGCCGGTGAGCACGATCAAGATCGACAAGTCCTTCGTGATGGCCATGAACGAGGACAACAACGACGCCGCGATCGTGAAGTCCACGGTGCAGCTCGGCCGCAATCTGGGCCTCGAGGTGGTGGCGGAGGGCGTGGAGACCCCCAACGCCTGGACGCGCCTGGCGGAGATGGGCTGCGACCTCGCCCAGGGCTACTACCTCAGCCGTCCGCTGGACGGCGCGCGCTTCATGAGCTGGCTCGGCGCCTACGAGGAGATGTTCTCCGGCGGCGCGCCGCGGCTGCCGCTGCCGCTGCCGATCGCCGGGGAAAATCCCGACCGGCCGCCGCTGCGCATCGCGGGCGCTGAGTAAGAGCTCCGTAGGAGTCCTCCCGGACCGCCCGCCGCGCGGGCACAATTGGGCGCGTGAGAGTCCTGGTGGTCGATGACGATCGAGCGGTTCGCGACGCCCTGCGCCGCGCGCTAACGCTCGGGGGCTACGAGGTGCGCTTGGCCGAGAACGGTCGCCAGGCCCTCGAGCAGGCCGGCACCGCCACGCCCGAAGCCGTGGTGCTCGACGTCGGTATGCCCGACATCGACGGGCTCGAGGTGTGCCGGAGGCTGCGTAGCCAGGGCAACCGCGTGCCCGTGCTGATGCTCACGGCCCGTGATGCCGTGAGCGATCGCATCGACGGCCTCGACGCCGGCGCCGACGACTACCTGGTCAAGCCATTCGACGTCGGCGAGCTCAAGGCGCGCCTGCGTGCGCTGCTGCGGCGGGCCGGCACCGAGGGGGACCCCGACTCGCTGTCCTTCGAGGAGCTGCGCCTGGACGCCGGCCGGCATGGCGCCCAGGTGGGGGACGCCTTCGTGGAGCTCACCCGAACCGAGTACCTGCTGCTGGAGCTGCTGATGCTCAACCCCAGGCGGGTGCTCACCCACAGCCTGATCTACGAACGCGTGTGGGGGTATGACTTCGGCCCCACCTCCAACGCACTGCGCGTGTATGTGAGCTATTTGCGGCGCAAGCTCACGACCGCCGGGTCGCGCGAGCTGATCCACACGGTGCGCGGCGTGGGCTACGTGCTGCGCGAGCCGTGAGCCTGCGCACCCGCATCGCCGCTGTGGCCGGCCTGGCGGTTGCGGTGGCCGTGCTCGGCGCGGCGGTCACCGTGTACGTGGCGATCCGCTCCGAGCTGCGGGGCGAGGTGGACCGCTCCCTTCGCGAGCGCGCGACGGCGTTTCGGAACCCCGGCCCGATGGGCGACGAAGGCCTCGGTGGTCCTCCGCCCCCGCTGCGCGAGCGGCTCCGGCCGCCCGGTAACGGGCCGCCTGCCTTCGGCGGGGCGTCGGGCTTCGTGCAGCTGGTGGAGGCGGACGGAAGCGCCACCGGCCCTCCCGGCGGGCGGGCCCTGCTTCCGGTGGACGAGGCCACGCAGGCGATAGCGGCCGCGCGCTCCGGTGAGCGGCTGGCCGACGCCGAGGTGGACGGCACCCACGTGCGAGTGCTCACCGCGGGCACGCCGTTCGGCGCGGTGCAGGTGGCCCGGCCGCTGGACGAGGTGGACAGCGTGCTCGACCGCGTGCTCATCGTGCTGATCGTGGTGGGCCTGGCGGGCATCGCCCTCGCGGCGGGCCTGGGAGCGTTGGTGGCGCGCACCGCGCTCGCGCCCGTGGCGCGCTTCACGCGCCGGACCGAGGCGCTCACGGCCGACCCGGATCCGTCACAGCGGATGGAGGAGGGTGGCCGCGACGAGCTCGGCCGCCTCGCGGCCAGCTTCAACGCCACGCTAGACGCTCTACAGAGCTCGGTGGAGGCCCAGCGCCACCTGGTGGCCGACGCCAGCCACGAGCTGCGCACGCCTATCGCAAGCCTGCGGGCGAACATCCAGGTGCTCGAGGACGGCGAGCGGCTTCCCCCGGAGGAGCGGGCGGGGCTGCGCGCCGACATCATCGAGGAGCTGGACGAGCTCACCAGCCTCGTGGGGGACGTGGTGGAGCTGGCCCGCGGGGCGAAGCCCGCCGAGGCGCTGGACGACGTTCGCCTGGACCTGGTGGCGCAGGCGCTGGCCGAGCGCTTCGAGAGGCGCGCCGGCGACGTGGCCATCCAGGTGGAGGCCGAGCCCACGCTGGTCCGCGGCGACCCCGAGCGCATCTCGCGGGTGGTGTCGAATTTGCTCGACAACGCCCACAAGTGGAGCCCGCCTCAGGGCACGGTGGAGCTGTGCGTGAAGAACGGAAGGGTCAGCGTGCGCGACCGGGGTCCGGGCTTCGACGAAGACGACCTGCCGCGGGTGTTCGAGCGCTTCTATCGCTCCGACAGCGCCCGCTCGATGCCCGGGTCCGGCCTGGGACTGGCCATCGTGCGCCAGGCCGCCGAGGACCACGGCGGAGGGGCCGAGGCCGCCAACGCGCCCGGCGGCGGCGCACTGGTGACCGCCGGCTTCGGGCCGGTCGTGCCTCTGCCCGACGAGGCGATCAGCGGCACTCCGCCGCTCTCTTAGACAGCTCCTACGCGGAGGTGACGTGGCGCTTACGCGCGACCGCCACGGTGGCCACACACCGTTCTCTACGAAGGAGGCAGACGATGGACAGATCACTCTGGATGAAGGTGGGAGCCGTGGCGAGCGTCTGCGCGGTGCTGGGCGCGGCTGGCGGGATCGTGGGCAGCGCCGCGGCGCCGAGCTCGGACTCGGACTCGAAGGCCCAGAGCCGGTCGGGCTCGGACTCCGAAATGCGCCGCGCGCCGCGCGGCCACCGTCACGGCCTGCGCCTCGGCGTGGGCGGCCCGCCCGTGCACTCGGAGGCGGTCGTGCCGAACGAGGACGGCGACGCCTTTGAGACCGTCACGAGCGACAGCGGCAAGGTGAAGTCGGTCTCCGGGTCCGAGCTCACCGTGACCACCGGTACCGACGACGCCGACTACAAGGACGTGACGATCGACGTCGCCGACAACGCGGTGATCCGCCGCAACGGCCGCAAGTCCGAGTTGTCAGACCTCAAGGCCGGCGACCGCGTGCACGTGCTGCAGGCCCCCAGCCGGACCGTCGTGATGGCCCAGGACGCGGCCACCGCCAAGAGGATGCGCGATCGCCTGCGCCGCTTCCGGCCGGGCCACGGCGACCGCATGGGCCCGCCTCCGGGGCCGCATCCCGAGATGCGCGGCTTCGGCGGCCCGCCGCCCATGGGCTGACCCAACGCTCCCCCGCAAGCGGCAGGAAGGCGGGTGCGGTGCGGCGAAGGGTGGTCTGGCGATGCACCTCCAGACGATCCCCGAAGCCGCCCGCACCTGCGGCCGCAGTCCCCGCGAGATAAGGCTCATGATCGAGGACGGCCGCCTGGCAGCCGTCCGGCACGGGGGCCGGTGGCTGATCGAGCCGCTCGACCTGCCCGGCAGCCAGGGCCCTCCGGTGGCACCGGAGCCCGATCGCTGGGAGCGCCGCGCCGAGACCGAGTTCCCGTCCGGGATGCAGCCCCGGCGCCTTCCGGTCGAGCCGGTCCCCGAGCCGGACACCGACCGCGTGCTGTCGCTCGAGGCAGAGCTGCGCGAGATGCGCTCGGACCTTGACGCCGCCCGCATCCGCATCTCCGAGCTCGAGGCTTCGGGCTTCGGGCGGGCGCTGCGCGGGTCGGGGGAGCGCGGCGCCCTGGCGCCACTGTTTCGCCCGACCACCGACGCCTAGTCTCCAGCTCTCGCCACGTGCAGTTCGACGGCCTCAATCTGGCGCTGTCCGTAGGAGCCGGTGTAGACGGGGCCGGCGGCGCTCACGCGGTCACCGATGCGGGGGAGCGGCCTCGGGCGCAGTCCCCGCCGCACGTCGATCACGCTGATGCCCGGTGCCGTGAGGCCCTGGCGGCTGACCAGGACGAGGTGGGCGTCGCCGTCGCCGTCGGGGTCCACGGCCTCCACGTAGGTCACCCGGCCGGAGGCGCTGCGGCACCCGGGGGCGGCATCGGCCGGGCAGCGGGCGCGTCGGAGCGACTGGGTGCGGGTGGGCGCGGACTCGCGCCGATTCACGTCATCGTCGGCGCAGCCCGCAACGAACAACAACAGCAGTAAGGGAAAGAGGATGTTCAGTCGGGAGGCCAAGGGGGATAGCTGTAGCGGACGCGCTGCGGAACGGGACCGCGGCCCTTGGCTACCCGGAGGTTCGATGCTCTTCGCTCGTAGGACCCTGCTGCTGCTGCTCGCCGCGTGCGCGGCCCTCGCCATCTCCGCGACGCCGTCGATGGCGATCGTGGGCGGCAACAACGCAACGCAGGACGAGTACCCATCGGTGGCCAAGATCACCTTCGGGCTGTTCTCCTGCACCGGCACGCTGATCGCCCCGGACACGGTGCTGAGCGCGGGCCACTGCAGCTCGGTGACCGGCGGGACCGGCGTTGGATCGCCCGTCGCCTACCCGCCCCAGGCCATCAACGTCCGCATCGGCGGCACCCGGTCCGGCGAGGGCGAGCAGGTGCCGACGAAGAGCGTCACGGTGCACCCCAACTACCTCGTGAACGCGGGCTTTGACATCTCGATCCTCAAGCTCACCCGCAATTCGGTGAAGGGGCCGACCAAGGTGGCGGGCGCCGCCGAGGGCGGTCTCTGGGCGCCCGCCACCCTGGAGACGATCGTCGGCTGGGGCACCACCTCCGAGGGCGGCAGCGCACCCAGCGTCCTGCAGGAGGCGCAGGTGCCGATCACCACCGACGAGTACTGCTCCGGCGCCTACGACGACTTCGATGCCACCACAATGGTCTGTGCGGGCTTCCCGCAGGGCGGCGTGGACACCTGCCAGGGCGACTCCGGCGGGCCGATGTTCGGCCGCACCGCGGCCGGCGAGCTGCGCGTGGTGGGCGCCACGAGCTTCGGTGAAGGCTGTGCCCGCCCGAACAAGCCCGGCGTCTACGCCCGCGTGGGCGACACCACGCTGCGCGAGTGGATCCGCGGGCAGGCGCCCGCCGGCGTGAACTAGCCCCAACCGGGCCGAAACCCGGTGTTGGGCCGCATTTGGGCGGACATGCCGCCCAAAGGTGGCCCAACCGGATTACCCCACCTTGGCCTCGAGGGCCGCAACGACCTCCGCGGGACGTCGGTGCACCTGGTGCCAGGTGAAGCGCAGCGTCTCGTAGCCGGCCGTGGCGAGCACCGCGTCGCGGCGGCTGTCCTCCTCGCGCTGCGCCGCGCGATCGTGTGACGCCCCGCCATCGGTCTCCACCACGAGGCCGCGCTCTCGCCAGAGAAAGTCGACGGTGAGGCGGCCTATCGCCACGTTCACCTCGGGCCTTGGGAGCCCGTTGGCCATCACGAGCACGTAGAAGGCCTCTTCGAGCGTGGTTCGTGTCCGGGTGGTCCCGCGTTCATGACGGCGCAGCGTCCGCCGCAGGCGCTTCGCGCCCGTGCGGCCATAGTTGCGCTCCAGCGCCTCGGCCAGATCCTCTTCATCGAGCCGTTTCAGGAACTCGGCTTCATCGAGCGCTCGCTCTAGCGAGCGGGTGGACACCGTCTCTGCCAGGTCGATCAGGGTCCGAGGCAGTGAGGTGACGGGAATGCCGTGGCGGTGGGCTCTGTCCTCAGGGTCGAGACGGCGAGGGCGGTGGACCCGTATGCCCTCGCGGGGTCGAGTTCCGCGGCGGTGTATCGATACGTCGATCACCACCGGGTCGACCGGGCGGAGTTCCCAGAGTGCAGTGGCCGAGAGGTGGCTGAGCACCGCCTCGCTCCCACACGACAGGAGTGCCGCCATCCACCGGCGCTCGCGCGTCGCAGACGGGACACCCACCGAATACACCCCGCGCCGCGAGGGAGTGAGACGCCCCGTGGTCGCCCGATGCTTTATCGCGCCGGCGCCGAGCCCCAGACGCAGCAGCTGGGCGCGGCTGATCTCTCCGTGCTGGCGCGCAGCGAGCCGGTATATCCGCTGCTCGAGTCCGATTGGGCCGGATCTGGGCGGCATACCAGCCCAAATGCGGCCCAGCGCCGGTTTTCGCCCCCCGCGGCGCCTGCTTAGAAGTTCTTCTCGCGGCGCGCGCTCTTCACCCGCGCGCCCTTGGCCAGCTCGCTCTTGCGCAGGCGCACGGCCGCGGGCGTGACCTCCACGCTCTCGTCCTCGCGCAGGAATTCCAGCGCCTGGTCGAGTGAGAGCTTGCGCGCGGGCACCAGGCGCACCAACACATCGGCCGTGGAGGAGCGGATGTTGGTCAGGTGCTTCTCCTTGACGGCGTTCACGTCGAGGTCCTCGGCGCGCGCGTTCTCGCCCACGATCATGCCCTCGTAGACCTCCTCGCCGGGCCCCACGAACAGCGTGCCGCGCTCCTGCAGGCCGAACAGGGCAAAGGATGCGGTTTCGCCGCGGCGGTCGGCCACCAGCGAGCCGGTCGGGCGGGTGCGCATCTCGCCCGCCCACGGCTCCCAGCCGTCGAACACGTGGTGCAGGATGCCGGTGCCGCGCGTCTCGGTGAGGAACTCCGTGCGGAAGCCGATCAGCCCGCGGGCGGGCACCTGGTACTCCATCCGCACCCACCCGGTGCCGTGGTTGACCATCTGGTCGAGCCGGCCCTTTCGGAGCGCCAGCAGCTGGGTGATCACGCCCACGTAATCCTCGGGCACGTCGATCGAGAGCCGCTCGACGGGCTCGCACAGCTTGCCGTCCACCTCGCGGGTGAGTACGCGCGGCTGGCCCACCGTGAGCTCGAAGCCCTCGCGCCGCATCAGCTCCACGAGCACCGCCAGCTGCAGCTCGCCCCGGCCCTGCACCTCCCAGGCGTCGGGGCGTTCGGTGTCCTGCATGCGGATCGAGACGTTGCCCACCAGCTCCGCCTCGAGGCGGTCCTGCACCTGCCGGGCGGTGAGCTTCGATCCGTCCTGCCCGGCCAGCGGGGACGTGTTGATCCCGACGACCACAGACAGCGATGGCTCGTCCACCGTGATCACCGGCAGCGGGCGCGGGTCGTCGGGGTCCGCGAGCGTCTCGCCGATCGTGACGTCCGCAAAGCCGGCCACGGCGATGATCTCGCCGGGCCCCGCCTCCGCGGCGTCCACGCGGTCCAGCGCCTCGGTCACGTAAAGCTCGGACACCGTGGCCGGCTGAACCGAGCCGTCCGCACGGCACCATGCGATCGCCTGCCCCTTCTTTATCGAGCCGTTTCTCACGCGGCATAGGGCGAGGCGACCCAGGTAGGGGGAGGCGTCGAGGTTGGTCACGTGTGCCTGGAGCGGGTGGCCCTCCTCGTACTCGGGCGCGGGAATCCGCTCCAGGAGCAGGTCGAGCAGGGGGGACAGATCGGTGCCCTCGACCCCTTCCTCCAGCGACGCCCAGCCGGCCCTGGCGTTGGTGTAGACGATCGGGAACTCGATCTGCTCCTCGCCGGCGTCGAGGTCGAGGAACAGCTCGTAAACCTCGTCCACCACCTCGGCGATGCGCGCGTCCGGCCGGTCGACCTTGTTCACCACCAGGATCACCGGCAGTCGCGACTCCAGCGCCTTGCGCAGCACGAAGCGGGTCTGGGGCAGCGGGCCCTCGGACGCGTCCACCAGCAGCAGTACCCCGTCCACCATCGTCAGCCCGCGCTCCACCTCGCCGCCGAAGTCGGCGTGCCCGGGCGTGTCGACGATGTTCAGCTTCACCTCCGCCGCCTGTGCCCCGGACGGGGTGTACCGCACTGCCGTGTTCTTGGCGAGGATGGTGATGCCCTTCTCGCGCTCGAGGTCCATCGAGTCCATCACGCGCTCGTTCACGTCCTGGTTGGCCCGGAAGGCGCCGGACTGCCACAGCATCGCGTCCACCAGCGTGGTCTTGCCGTGATCCACGTGGGCCACGATCGCCACGTTGCGCAGGTCTTGCCGGAGGGCCATGGGACGAGGAATCTAGAGAGGCCTCCCCGCGACGTAGGCTCACGCGGTGCCTGAGCCGGCCTTCGTCTACCTCCTGCGCTGCGCCGACGGCTCGCTGTACTGCGGCTGGACCGACGACCTCGATCAGCGCGTGGCCAAGCACCAGGCCGGTACCGCCAGCCGCTACACGCGCTCGCGACTGCCGGTGGAGCTCGCGTGGTCGGCCGAGCTCGCCGGCCGCGCCGAGGCGATGCGCGAGGAGAGCCGCATCAAGCGGCTGCCGCGCACGGAGAAGCTCAAGCTCGTGGCGGCCGGTTAGCCGCACCGCCGCCGACCGCCGGCCCACTAGAGTCAGTCGGTCCATGTCCGAGCCCGCCGAGACCCAGGAAGCTCGCACCGGCGGATCGGTCTGGCTGCGCGAGGCCGGCACCAGGGACGCCGAGCTCGTGTTCGATTTCCCCCTCGATCACGAGCTCAACGCCGCCGTGAAGCAGCTGCCCGGGCGCTGGTTCGACTGGCGACGCCGCCACTGGCGCGTGCCCGCCGACCCCCGTCTCGCGCCGTCGGTGGGGCAGATCCTGGAGCGCTTTCCCGTGCTCGAGCCCACGCCGGGCGTACGGCATTGGATGAGCGATTCGCACCGGTGGCGCGGGCTGGTGTCGGTCACCGCGCGCGACGGCAAGGGCGTGTTCGCCGTGCGCTCGCTGGCCGGCGAGCCCCCTGACGAGCTGCCCGAGCCCGCCGAGGACGGCCCACTGGTGCTGCTGCCGCTCAACCGCGTCGGCGCCGAGCTGGTGGCCGGTCTCGAAGGCGCCGACCTCGACGACCCCGCACGCGCGTGCGTGCAGGAGATTCGCGACGGCGGTTCCCCCGCCCCGGCCGAGCTGGCGTTTGACACCGACGACGATGGCGAGCCCCAGCTCGTGCTCTACACCATCTGGGACCCCCGCCCCGTGGCCCACCTGGCACGGCTCTTGGAGGGCCGCTTCAAGGAGCGCCACGGGCGCTTCTTCCGCCGCGACGCGGGCTCGGGCGCCACGGTGCCCGCCGACCCCGCGCTGATCGACCAGCTGGAGGAGTTCGTGGAGGCCCACCCCGCGGTGGCGATCGACGAGAAGGCGCGCGAGGTGCTGGAGGAGCTGCGCACCGAGCACGACCGCGCCGCCGCCACCGTGGCCCTCTCCTACGCCGAGGACGCGGAGCTGGACGGCCTGGAGCTGGGCGGGGAGCTGCACCCCTTCCAGCGCGCCGGGGTGCGCTACGCGCTGGAGCGCAGGCGCACCTTCATCGCCGACGAGCAGGGCCTGGGCAAGACGGTGCAGGCGCTGGCCACCCTGGAGGCCGACGACGCGTTTCCCGCCGCGGTGGTCTGCCCGGCGAGCATGAAGCTCGTCTGGGAGCGCGAGGCCGGCCGCTGGCTGCCCGGACGCACGGTGGAGGTGCTCGACGGCCGCTCGACTGAACCGGTGGCCGGAGCGGCCGCCGAGATCACCGTCTTGAACTACGACATCCTCGACGCCCACGCCGAGCGCCTGGCCGGCCACGGGCTGCGAGCGCTCGTGCTGGACGAGTCGCACTACGTGAAGAACCCGCGGGCGCGGCGCACGAGGGCGGCGATGGAGCTGGCCCGCCGGCTGCCAGCCGACGCGTTGCGCCTGGCCCTGACCGGCACGCCGGTGCTCAACCGCCCCGAGGAGCTCGTGGCACAGCTGAGGGTGCTGGACCGCCTGAAGGAGTTCGGGAGCGGCGCGCGGCTCACCCGGCGCTTTCGTAATGCGGCCAGTGACGACCGCCTGCACTGGAACCTGCGCGCCCACTGCTACGTGCGCCGCACCAAGGCGCAGGTGCTGCCGCAGTTGCCCGCCAAGCGCCAGGAGACCGTGCCGGTGCTGCTCTCCAACGAGCGGGACTACCGCATGGCCGAGTCTGACGTGATCGCCTGGCTGCAGACGCTGCCGTTGGACCTGCGCTCGATCGACGCCAAGGTGGCCGCCGCGCTGCGCGCGGAACAGCTCGTGCGCCTGAACCAGCTGCGCCAGCTCGCGGCGAACGGCAAGCTGCCCACGGCGCTCGCCTGGATCGGCGACTTCCGGGCCTCCGACGAGCCGCTGGTGGTGTTCGCCGAGCACCGCGCGGTGCAGCGCGCCGTGCTGGAGCGCTTCCCCGACGCCGCGCACATCCTGGGCAGCGACTCGGGGGTCAAGCGCCAGGCGGCCGTCGACTCCTTCCAGAGCGAGGGCGGGCCGCAGCTGATCGTGTGCTCGATGCGCGCCGCTTCCCAGGGCATCACGCTCACGCGCGCCTCGAACGTGGCATTCCTGGAGCTGGACTGGACCCCCGCCCGCCACGACCAGGCCGAGGACCGCCTGCACCGCATCGGCCAGGACCGCGGCGTGACCGCCTGGTACCTGCTGGCCCCCGACACAATCGACGAGACGATGGCCGAGCTGCTGCAGCGCAAGCGCTTGCTGATCGGAGCCGTCACCGACGGCGAGGTGGGCAACGAGGAGCGGCTGGTCGATGCGGTGGTACGCGACCTGCGCGCGCGTCCCTACCGCCACCTGCGGGTCGTGGCATGAGCACCCGCGCCTGGATCGCCTTCGCCTCGGTTTCGGTGCTGCGGGCGGCGCTCGCCCGCGGTGCAATCTGCCCATTTTCCAGCATCTTCTCGAACACCTGCTACCGTGCCGGCCGTCGGGTTGCCCATTGGCGCCCGAGAGGTTCCGTTCCTAGTTGCGCTCCAAGCGCGTCCGGGGTCGCTGGATCTCCCTAGACGCACACATAAGGAGTCGCATCAATGTCTTCGCAGTCCTTCGCCGATCTCGGCGTGTCCAAACCCGTAGTGCGCGCGCTCGCGCACCGGGGCATCTCTGATCCCTTCGCCGTCCAGCAGCTGGTGGTGGCCGACGTCCTCGCCGGCCGCGACGTGCTGGCCCAGTCGCCCACCGGCTCGGGCAAGACCCTGGCCTTCGGGGTGCCGATCGTCGACCGCATCGCAGCCGACTCGCGCCGCCCCGGGGCCCTGATCCTCGCTCCCACGCGCGAGCTGGCGGGCCAGATCGTGGACGAGATCCACGGCGTCGCCACCGCCCGCGCCCTCTCCGTGGCGGTGGTGCACGGCGGCGTGGGCCTGCAGAAGCAGGCCAAGCTGGCCGCCCGCGCCCACATCGTGGTGGCCACCCCCGGTCGCCTGGAGGATCTCCTCCAGCGCCGCGAGCTTACCCTCGAGCACGTCCAGATACTGGTGCTCGACGAGGCCGACCGGATGCTCGACATGGGCTTCAAGCCGGCCGTCGACCGCATCGTGGCCAAGACGCCCAAGGGGCGCCAGACGCTCTTCTTCTCCGCGACGCTGCAGGGCGAGGCCGGCCGCCAGGCCAAGGCCTACACGCGGGACGCCAGGCGCCACGTGCACACCCCGGCGCCCGAGCGCAGGGCCACGGTCACACACCGCTTCGTCCACCTCGAACACGACGCCAAGGTCGGCGCACTGGTGAGCGAGCTGGGCGACTCCGAGCGCGGGCGCACGCTGGTGTTCGTGCGCACCAAGCGCGGCGCCGACCGGCTGGTCAAGCGCCTGAGCGCCAGCTCCGTCCCAGCGGTGGCGATGCACGGCAACAAGTCCCAGCCCCAGCGCCAGAAGGCGCTTTCCCGCTTCGAGTCGGGCGACGTGGACACCCTGGTGGCCACCGACGTCGCCGCCCGCGGCATCGACGTGGCGGGCATCACCCACGTGATCAACTTCGACGCCCCCGGCGACCGCGACGCTTACGTGCACCGCGTCGGGCGCACCGCCCGCGCCGGCAAGAGCGGCGCGGGTGTGTCGTTCGTGCTGCCGGACCAGACCCACGACATGCGCAAGATCGCGGCCGGCCTCGGGCTGGCCGACGAGTTCGACCAGGGCGCACCCCGGGTAAACGGCGGGTCACGTCTCGCGCGCAACGGATCGCACAACGGCTCGCACGCGCCCCGGAACGGGTCGCGTAACGGCTCGCGCAGCCGCTCCCGCCGTGTGAGGCAGGGCCGCTCCGGGTAGCAGCGGCCGGATGGATAGAATCCCTCGCTGACGTAGGGATTCCGCGCGCGGCCGCCACACTGGCCGTGAGTCTTGATCCGGAAGGTCGCAGCGGCGGTATCCATATTGGAAGGCGGGCACCGCCAGGGTGTGCCTGCCGCGAACTGGAAGGAGACGAAGGGTGAATCCCACCGATCACCTTCGTACCAGTGCCTCTGCGAGCACGGAGACCCGCTACGAGCTGGTCTTCCCCGAGGCCGACCCTAACCGCTACGACCAGGACGAGGAGTGGTGTGAGGTCGTGGTCGATGGCCAGACGCGCAGCGTGCGCTTTCACGACTACGACGAGATCTACTCGCTGCCTGGCCTCTACGAGCAGCTCTTCTACGACGTCCTGAAGTGCGACTCTCCCCGGATGGTGTGCGAGTTGCTGGCCGAGCGGCTCGAGGCCTCCGGCGAATCCCCCGAGGACCTGCGGGTGCTCGACGTGGGCGCCGGCAACGGCATGGTCGGCGAGCAGTTGCGCAAGCTGGGCGCCGAGATGATGGTGGGCGTGGACATCATTTCCGAGGCCGCCGAGGCCGCCGAACGCGACCGCCCCGAGGTCTATGACGACTACTACGTGGTCGACCTGACCGATCTCTCCGACGAGACGCGCGCCGAGCTGGACGACCACGACTTCAACTCGATGGTCTGCGTGGCCGCGCTGGGCTTCGGAGACATCCCGCCGAACGCGTTCGCCGAGGCCTTCAACATGGTCGAGACAGGTGGGCAGGTGGCCTTCAACATCAAGGAGGACTTCGTCTCCGACGAGGACGAGACCGGCTTCTCGGCGCTGATACGCCGGGCGCTGGACGACGGCACCCTCGAGCTGGAGGGCGAGATGCGGCGCTACCGCCACCGTCTGTCCGCGGCGGGCGAGCCGCTGCACTACCTCGCCGCGGCCGCGATCAAGCGCCGCGACCTGGGCCTGGTCGCCAGCTAGCGCCGGGATTGACACCCGCTTTCGTGGGGTAGCCAAGGGCCTGCGCAGAAGCGTGGCTCGCGATGTGGCCGAGGCGGCGCGGCAGGCCGGTGGCGGCAAGAAGGGGCCCAAGGCGCTGCGCAACGCGGTGACCGACCTGCGCTCGGCGGCGTCCGAGCTGGAGGACCGCGCCAAGGGCGGCCCCGGCAAGCGCAAGGCTGCCGCCAAGAAGGCAGTTCAGACGCGCAAGCGCAAGCAGGCCAAGCGCAGCCAGGCGGCCAAGAAGGCGGCGAAGACGCGCGCCAAGGCCTCCTAGGGTCACCACCGCAAGAATAGGAAATCGCTCGCCTAAGCTCCCGGCATGGACCAGGTGGTGCAGATCGTGGGCGCGCTGCTCATCCTCGCGGCCTTCGCCGGGGCGCAGTTCGGCAAGCTCGACCAGAGTTCGCTCAGCTATCTGTGGCTGAACCTGGTCGGCTCGGTGGTGCTTGCGGGATTGGCCTACTACGAGGAGCAGTGGGGCTTCCTGCTGCTCGAGTTCGTCTGGGCGCTGGTGTCGGCGTGGTCTCTCACCCAGGTCCTGCGTGGCCGCGAGCCGAGCGCGGCCCACTGACTCCACTCAGCGCGGGGGCAAGAAGCGCAGGATGCGGTCGTCCGCCTCGGTCGGCGAGCCACGGCCGTCGCGGTTGCTTGTGAGCGCGTAGAGGGCGCCGCCCGGCCCCTCGACCACGGTGCGCAGCCGCCCGAAGCGGCCTCGGTAGAGCACCTCCTGACCGGTCACCCGCCCGGCGCGGGAGATCTCCAGGCGGCGGATGCTCTCGCCCACCAGCGTGGCGAACAGGTAGTCCCCGGTCCAGGCCGAGCCGGGCGTCGTCAAGAAGGTGGCGCCAGACGGGGCCACGGAGGGGTCGTACACGGCGATCGGCGCGCGGAAGCGCCCATGGTCGCGCCCGTTGACCCGCGGCCAGCCGTAGTTGCCGCCACGCCGGATCACGTTCACCTCGTCGTTGGTCTCGGGGCCGTGCTCGGTGGCCACCAGGCGGCGCGTGCCCGGCTGCCAGTCGAAGCCCTGGGGGTTGCGGTGGCCGATCGAGTAGATCTGCGCGCGCCCCCCGCGTCCGCGGTAGCTGCGCGGCGAGAGGCGCAGGAACTTGCCGTTGCGCGAGCTGCGGCGCTGGGGCAGGCTCTCGTCTCCGGCGTCCCCCGTGGCCACGTACAGGCGGTTGTCGGGCCCGAAGGCGATCCGCCCGGAGTCGTGGATCGAGCCGGCCGCGATGCGGCCCAGGATCACCCGGTCGCGCACGAGCCGGTCGCCGGTGAAGCGGTGGCGCGCGAGCACCATGCCCGAGGAGGTCGTGTAGTAGAGGTAGACGAAGCGGTTTCCGCGGCCGAACCGCGGGTCGAGCGCCAGGCCGAGCAGGCCCCCCTCGCCGTCGGCGGAGACCCTCACTCGGGCTACCGGCGCGCGGCGCAAGGCACCGTCGCGGGAGAGCAGCCGCACCCGACCCGGGCGCTCGGTGACCAGGGCGCGGCCGTCGGGCAGGAAGGCGATCTCCCACGGCACCTCCAGGTTGCCCGCCACGGTGGCCACCGCGGGCGCCGCCGCGCGAACCGAAGGTCCGCTCCGCTCCGTCCCGCCGGAGACCGCGGGCAGGGCAATGGCGGCGGCGGACAGGGCGAGCAGTGAGGCAAGGGCGGCGCGCACCCCGCTGGTTTTAGCGCAAGCGGGCGCGGGCAACCCCACCCGCGATGCACGAGATCCTTCCCGGACTGCTGCACTGGACCGCCCGCCATCCCAAGATCGAGATGGACGTGAGCTCGCACTACTACGAGCCGGGCGCCGCGCTGTTCGACCCGCTGGAGCCGGACGGAGGGCTCGGGTTCCTCGACGGCCGCGCCCAGCCGGAGCGGATCGTGCTCACCTGCCGGCATCACCTGCGCGACAGCGCCGAGCTGTCCGAGCGCTTCGGGGCCACGGTGCACTGCAACGAGCTCGGACTGCACGAGTTCGAGGGCGCCGAGGTGCGGGTGAAGGGCTTCCGCCCCGGCGATCAGGTCGCACCCGGCATCGAGGCCCTCCAGATGGGCTCGATCGCCCCGGATGACACCGTGCTGTCCCTGGATGTGGAGGGCGGCGCCCTGGCCTTCGCCGATGCCCTGATCCACTACGGCGGCGAGGTCTCGTTCGTGCCCGACTCCCTGCTGGGGGATCCCGCGGCGGACAAGCGCGGCATGCTCGCCTCCCTGGAGGCGCTGCTGGAGCGCGAGGCCGACACGCTGCTGTTCGCCCACGGCGATCCGATCGTGGGCGGCGGGCACGAGGTGCTGCGGCGCTTCATGGACAGCCAGCGCTCCTGAGCGACCGCGGCGCGTTAGGGTCCGCGCGATGAGCCCCGCCGAGGCACCCACGCTGCTCTGGGAGCCGTCGGAAGAGTTCAAGCAGCGAACTCAGCTCACCCGCTTCATGGCGTGGCTGGCCAAGGAGCGCGGGGTGCAGACCGGCGACTACCAGGCCCTGTGGGAGTGGTCGGTGTCAGACCTCGAGGCCTTCTGGGCCTCGATCTGGGACTTCTTCGAAGTGCAGGCCCACGCCCCGTACGAGCGGGTGCTCGCAAGCCGCGAGATGCCCGGCGCCGAGTGGTTCCCGGGGGCGCGACTCTCCTACGCCCAGCACATCTTCCGCGGCAAGGACGACTCGGCCCCCGCGATCCACCACGCGTCCGAGCTGCGGGAGCTCGACACGATGACCTGGGGCGAGCTGCACGAGCTCACCGGTCGCATCGCCGCCGGACTGCGCGCACTCGGGGTGGGGCCCGGCGATCGCGTGGCGGCCTACATGCCCAACGTGCCGGAGACGATCGCGGCCTTCCTGGCCACCGCCTCGATCGGCGCGGTGTGGTCCTCCTGCTCGCCGGACTTCGGCGCCCGCTCCGTGGTCGACCGCTTCGCCCAGATCGAGCCCAAGGTGCTGCTGGCGGTGGACGGCTACCGCTACAACGGGCGCGACTTCGACCGCCGCGAGACGGTGGAGGGGATCGCGGGCGAGATCGGCGCGCGGGTGATCTGGCTCGGCTACCTCGACGGCTCGGGCTGGGAGGAGGGCTTTCTCGGCGAGCCCGCCGAGCTTGAGTTCGAGCAGTTGCCCTTCGACCATCCGCTGTGGGTGCTCTACAGCTCGGGCACCACCGGGTTGCCGAAGGCGATCGTGCACGGGCAGGGGGGAATCCTGCTCGAGCACCTGAAGAAGATGAACCTGCACCTCGACGCGCAGGCCGGCGATCGCGTGTTCTGGTTTTCCACCACCGGCTGGATGATGTGGAACTTCCTGGTGGGCGTGCTGCTCACCGACGCCGAGATCGTGCTGTACGACGGCAGCCCCGGCCATCCCGACCTCGGCGTGCTGTGGGACCTGGCCGAGCGCACCGGCATGACGTGCTTCGGCACGTCAGCCGCCTACCTGGCGTCGTGCATGAAGGACGGTGTGAAGCCCGCCGCGGGGCGCGACCTGAGTGCCCTGCGCAGCGTGGGCTCCACCGGCTCGCCGCTCTCGCCCGAGGGCTTCCGCTGGGTGTATAACCAACTCGGAGAGGACACCTGGCTGTTCTCCACCTCGGGCGGCACGGACGTGTGCACCGCGTTCGTGGGCGGCTGCCCGCTGCTTCCTGTTCACATGGGCGAGCTGCAGACCCGGGCGCTCGGGGCCAAGGTGGAGGCCTTCGACGAGCAGGGCCAGCCGCTGGTGGGGGAGATGGGAGAGCTGGTGATCACCGAGCCGATGCCCTCCATGCCGCTCTTCTTCTGGGACGACCCCGACGGCGAGCGGCTGCGGGAGAGCTACTTCGACATGTACCCGGGCATCTGGCGCCACGGAGACTGGATCGAGATCACCGACCGGGGCACGGCGATCATCTACGGGCGCTCGGACTCGACGATCAACCGCGGCGGGGTGCGCATGGGCACCAGCGAGATCTACCGCGCGGTGCTGGACATCGACGCGATCGTGGACGCGCTGGTGGTCGACGTACCGCGGGAGGGCGAGGAGAGCTGGATGCCGCTGTTCGTGGCGCTGCGGGATGGCGCGTCGCTCGACTCCGAGCTGGAGCGCGAGATCGCCCGCCGCATCCGCGAGGAGTGCTCGCCGCGCCACGTGCCCAACGAGGTGTTCGCGATCGCCGAGGTGCCGCGCACGCTGTCGGGGAAGGTGCTCGAGGTGCCGGTGAAGCGGATCCTGATGGGCACACCGCCGGATCGCGCGGCGAGCCGCGACTCGCTCCAGAACCCGGCGGCGCTGGACTGGTTCGTGGAGCTGGCGGGACGGCTCGCGACCCGCGCCTAGTACTAGCTGCGCTCGAACAAGTCGCCGAGGTTGAGGGAGAAGCCCGGTAGGAGGGGCGTCTCGAGTGCCTCGCCACCACCGAGCTCGAGCGCGACATCGAACTCGGGCGCGTCTGGCCGCGAACGGCGAAACGCCAGGACCACCTCGGCGGCGGTGTCCACGAGCCACAGCTCGGCCACGCCACGGCGCTCGTAGCCCGCCTGCTTGGGACCCACATCGTGCGACCACGTGGACGGCGACCGGACCTCCACCGCCAGGCCCGGCGGCGGCGAGGGACGGTCTTCATTCCCCGGAGCGCGGCCTTCGGCGTACCAGAGCACGTCGGGGATGTAGACGCTGTGCTCGTCGATTCCAACATCGATCGGGAAGAAGGCGCGGCCACGTCCCGGCTCGGCGCGCACCCACAGCTCGAGCGTGAAGAAGATCCTGCCCTGCAGCGTCGCGTGGAACGGGGACGCCTCGCTCACGACCAGCTCACCGTTGACCAGCTCGGTCCGCGCCGCTTCCTCTCGGGGCGGCAGGGCGAGGAACTCCTCGGCCGTCATGCGCTCGGCGACGGGCATCGCAGGCATCGTAGTCCTCCTCTGATGGTGTCGGTCCGATGTCGACTACATGGGTGGCGGCGCGAGATTCGCTCCCTCGCACCCGCTGCTAGTTTCGATTCGGATGTTCGCTCTCGTCGCATCCGCCGACCCCCCGCACGTGGAGCACACCGAGGTCGACGCTCCAGAGCCGCTGCCCAGCCAAGCGCTGGTCGAGACCCGGGCCTTCTCGCTAAACCGCGGCGAGACGCGCCGGCTGCCCCAGCGCGAGGCGGGTTCCGTGCCCGGCTGGGACGTGGCCGGCGTGGTGGCGCAGGCCGCCGCGGACGGCAGCGGAGCGCCCGAGGGCGCTCGCGTGGTGGGGCTCGTGGGCTCGGGCGCCTGGGCCGAGAAGGTGGCCGTGCCCACCAGCGAGCTGGCCGAGCTGCCCGACGAGGTGAGCTTCGCGGCGGCGTCCACCCTGCCCGTGGCCGGGCTCACCGCACTGCGCGCGCTGGCGGTGCACGGCGCGCTGCTGGGCCAGCGCGTGCTCGTGACCGGCGCCGCCGGCGGCGTGGGGCGCTACGCGCTGCAGCTCGCGCACCGCGCCGGCGCGCACGTGACCGGCGTCGCGTCCGGCGACCGCGCCGAGGGCCTGCGCGAGCTGGGAGCCGACGAGCTGATCGACTCCTTCGAGCCCCAGGGCGAGGAGTTCGACCTGATCCTGGAGGCGGTCGGCGGGGCGTCGTTGTCCGCGGCCTACAAACGCGTCGCGGCCGATGGCACGCTGGTCACATTCGGCGACTCCTCGGGCGACCCGGTCGACTACAAGGCCTCCGACTTCTACGGGCGCGCGGCCGGCGCCCGTGTGTACGGCTTCATGGTCTTCCGCGAGCTGGCGCGCCACCAGTCGGGCACCCGCGACCTGCGCACGCTCGCCGACCTCGTGGCCGCCGGCGAGCTCGATCCGCAGATCGCGCTCGAGGCCGACTGGCGCGAGCCGGGCCCGGCCCTCCAGGCGCTGCTGGACCGCCAGGTGGCGGGCAAGGCCGTGCTCCACGTGGGAGCCGACTGAGGTGGCCGCCGAGGTGCGCATCACCGAGTACACCGATCCCGGCTGCCCCTGGGCCTGGTCCGCTGAGCCCTTCCGGCGGCGGCTCGATCCCGCCGAGCTGGCCCGCTGAGTGGAGCAGGATCAGACCGAGAGCGTGCTGCGCGAGGAGATGGACGCCGCCCGGCAGCCCATTCCCGCCGCGGAGGTAGTGCTGCGGTGGGCCGGCACGCCGCTGGCCACCCGGGAGGTCGCCGAGGTGTGCCAGCTGACCTCGCACGACGCGCGCGAGCAGCTCGGCCGGGTGGCCTCCGAGCGCCACCTGGGCTTCGAAGGGCTGTGGAAGCTCAGCCCGTCAGCCGCCTAGCCGGCCATTTTCTCCAGCCGGTCGGCCAGCCGCCCCATGCCCAGCTTGCGCGCCGCGGCGGCCCCG
Source organism: Thermoleophilaceae bacterium (assembly GCA_035646775.1). Classification (GTDB taxonomy): domain Bacteria; phylum Actinomycetota; class Thermoleophilia; order Solirubrobacterales; family Thermoleophilaceae; genus JAAYBF01. The sequence goes on from DASROS010000007.1 coordinate 20,981, forward strand.
CCCGCGTAGTCGGTGGGCGTGTCGGGCGGGCGCTTGACCTCGGGCTCGCGCAGCGTGGCGATGTCCTTGAACGCCCGCAGCTGGTCGGCCTGCGCGGCCAGCGAGTTGCGCTCCGGGCCGTCGCGCTCGGCCGCCTCCAGCGCGGCCTCCAGCGAGCCGTGGCGGCGCAGGATGTCCGCCGCCCGCTTCTCGCCGATCCCCTTGGCGCCCGGCAGCCCGTCCGAGGGGTCGCCGCGGAGGGCGATGAAGTCCGGCACCTGCTCCGGCTCGACGCCGTACCGGCGCTTCACGTCGGCGGGGTCCACGCGCTCGGGCCCCTTCTTGCCCTGGCCGCCGAGCAGCAGGACAGTGACCGCTTCGGTGGCGCACTGGAACAGGTCACGGTCGCCGGTGAGGATCAGCGCCTCGCCGCGAGCGCGTTCCTCGGTATGGGCGAAGGCGCCGAGCAGGTCGTCGGCCTCGAGCCCAGGATCCTCCTCCACGCGCCACCCCAGCGCGCGGTATAGGTCCGGCGCCTGCTTCCACTGGTGCGCCAGATCGTCGGGCATCGGGGGCCGGTGAGCGTGATAGCCGGGATACAGCTTGGTGCGATAAGGGGCGGCGTCGGGGCCGAAGCAGCAGACCGTGACGCGCGCTTTTTCGTCCTCCGCCGATTGGAGGATGGAGTTCACCGATCCCAGTAGGGCGTTCGCGGGGCGGCCAGATGTTCCGGTGATCTTGTCGGGAAGCGCGTAGAAGGCCCGGTACAGGAGGTAGGGGGCGTCTACGGCAAGCAACCGCTCGGACATGCAATGCACCCTAGATCGCTGCTACGGTTTCAGTTTGTACGGCCGGGTGCATGCCATCCGGCAAAGTAGTGCGGGCGCTCGCAGGGCGGTTTCTCAAAGATCCTCCGCAGACGCAGCACACAAGCAGTGGAGGACTCAATGCCTACCGGAACCGTCAAGTGGTTCAGCGACGAGAAGGGCTTCGGCTTCATTACCCCCGACGATGGGGGTAAGGATCTCTTCGTGCACCACACGGGTATCGCCGGAGAGGGCTTTCGCTCTCTCAACGAAGGCGCGAAGGTCAACTTCGACGCCGAGGCCGGCGACAAGGGCCCCAAGGCCGTAAACGTCTCAGCGGCGTAGCGGGCTCAGCAGCGAGCGCCCCGGTCCGGCCACCGCGCCGGGCCGGGGCTTTTTTCGTTTCAGGCCCGCTCCGCCTGCGCGAGTAGATCCTGCAGGTCGAGCGGCTGCGTGAACATCTCCACGCCGTCGCCGCCGTCAGCCGGGCGCGGCCACTCCTCGCGCGGACGGTCCCAGTAGAGCTCGATTCCGTTTTGGTCGGGGTCGGCCAGGTAGATGGCCTCGCTGACCCCGTGGTCCGACGCCCCGGTCAGCGGCACCCGCGCCTGCACCACCCGCAGTACGGCCCGCGCCAGCGCGGCGCGCGTGGGGTAGAGGAAGGCGGCGTGGAAGAGGCCGGCGCTGCCGCCCGGGGCCGGTGGGCCGCCGCGGCTCATCCACGTGTTCAAGCCCACGTGGTGGTGGTAGCCGCCGGCCGACAGGAAGGCCGCCTCGGAGCCGAAGCGCTGCTGGAGCTCGAAGCCCAGCACGTCGCGGTAGAACGCGATCGAGCGCTCCAGGTCGGACACCTTGAGGTGTACGTGGCCGACCTGCGCGCCCGCGTCGATCACGTAGTCCATCGCTCGAATGTAGCCTCTCGTCCATGCCCGGCTACGAGTACACCACCACCGTGATCACCCACGGGCTCCTCGGTCGCAAGGAGGAGGAGCTCGATCGCAAGAAGCTCGAGCAGGCGCTGAATGAGTACGGCGCGCAGGACTGGGAGCTGGAGAAGGTGCTGCCGGCCATGGCCCTCCACGGCGAGAAGGACGGCCACGTGCTCGTGTTCAAGCGCGCCATCCGTTAGCGGTCCCTAGCGGCGCGCCCGCCTGGCAGATAGGTTGGCCGTGATGCGGGTGCGGGGGAGAGTGCTCACACTGGCGGCGCTGCTCGCCTTCCTTTTCGCGCTGCCGGCGGCTGCGCCCGCGTCCGCCGAGGCGGCCCCGCGCGTGAAGAGCCTCCCCGGGGCCGACCGCGCGAACGTGGCCATCCGGCGCACCGCGCACGGCATCCCCCACATCGTGGGCAGCAACTTCCGCAACCTCGCCTACGGCTACGGCTACGCGTTCGCGCAGGACAACATCTGCACGATCGCGTCGTCCTACGTGACGGTGCGCGCGGAGCGGTCGCGCTTCTTCGGGCCCGACAACACGTGGAAGTTCGAGGGCAACGGCTCGACGGTGAACAACCTCAACAGCGACTTCTTCTTCAAGCGCATCATCGACACGGGCGTGGTGGAGAAGCTGCTGACCCAGAAGCCACCGAGCGGGCCCAGGGCGGAGATCCGCTCCGGTGTGCGCGGCTACGTGGCTGGCTACAACCGCTACCTGCGCGACACCGGCGTGGCGAAACTGTCCGACCCCAACTGCCGCGGCAAGGAGTGGGTGCGCCCGATCCGCGAGATCGACGTGTACCGCTACTTCTTCAAGCTCGCCCTGCTGGCCAGCTCGGGCGTGGCGATCGACGGCATCGGCAGCGCGCAGCCGCCCACGCCGCCGGTGCCCGTGGGCGGGGCGACGACCACTGAGAAGCAGATGGAGCTGATCGAGGGCAACCTCGAGCGGTTCCGTTTCGGCGACGCCGGCTCGAACGCGTACGGCCTGGGCAGTGAGGCGACCTCGGACGGGCACGGGATGGTGCTCGGCAACCCCCACTTCCCGTGGCAGGGCTCACAGCGCTTGTACCAGTCCCACCTCACGGTCCCGGGCAAGGCCGACGTGGCGGGGGCGAGCCTGTTCGGTGTGCCGATCGTGCTCATCGGCCACACGCAGCGCCTGGCCTGGAGCCACACGGTCTCCACCGCCCGCCGGTTCACCCCGTTCGAGCTCAAGCTCGTGCCCGGCTCGCCCACCACCTACATCTACGACGGCCAGCCGCGCCAGATGACCGCCGACAAGGTCACGGTACAGGTGCCCGGCGCCGGCGGCAGGCTGGAGGACCGCACGCGCACGCTCTATTCCTCGGTGCACGGCCCGGTGTTCACCTCGATCCTCGGGCTGCCGCTGTTCCCGTGGACCTCCACCACCGCTCACGCCATGGGTGACATCAACGCGGGCAACTTCCGCTACCTCAACCACTTCTTCGAGACGAACCTGGCGCAGAGCGTGCGCGAATACGACCGCGTGGAGCGGCGCAACCAGGGCATCCCGTGGGTGAACTCGATCGCCGCGGACTCCAAGGGCGAGGCCTACTACGCGGACATCGGCGCCGTGCCCAACGTGCCGAACTCCAAGGCCCAGGCGTGCAACACGGCGCTCGGCACCCAGACCACCCAGCTGCTCGGCATCCCGATCCTCGACGGGTCGCGCACGTCCTGCCGCTGGGACAACGACCCGGACGCGATCCAGCCGGGTTCCTTCGGGCCGAAGAACCTGCCGTCGATGTTCCGGCGCGACTACGTGACCAACTCCAACGACAGCTATTGGCTGTCAAACCCCGCTCAGCGGCTGGAGGGCTTCGCGCGGATCATCGGAGACGAGCGGGCGGTGCGCAGCCTTCGCACCCGGCTGGGGCTGCGGATCGTTCAGGAGCGCCTGGCGGGCAGCGACGGCCTGCCGGGTAGGCGGTTCACCCTGCGCCAGCTGCAGGACGCGGTGTTCAACAACCGCCAGTACGCGGGCGAGCTGTTCCGCGACCGGCTGGTGTCCATCTGCAAGGCCGAGCCGGTGATGCAGGGCAGCCAGGGCCCCATCGACGTGCGCGAGGCGTGCCCGATCCTCGAGCAGTGGAACCTGCGCGACGACCTCGACAGCCGCGGGGCTGTGCTGTTCCGGCGTTTCGCCACCAAGCTGCTCGCGCTGCCCGGCCCGCTCGGCAGCGTGGTGAGCAACCCCGCGGCCTACGAGCAGCCATTCGACGTGAACGACCCGGTCAACACCCCGCGCGGCCTGAGCAACAACCAGGGCACGCGCACCGCCTTCGCCGACGCGGTGAAGGAGCTGCGCGACCTCGGCATCCCGCTCAACGCGCGCCTGCGGGAGTACCAGTACGAGTCGCGCGGCAACGACCGCGTGCCGATCCATGGCGGCCCAGGCACCCTGGGCGTGTTCAACGCAATCACCGCCCCGTTTGCGGGCAAGGCCGGCTTCCCCGACGTGACGACGGGATCCAGCTTCGTGATGGCCGCGCACCTCAACGGCACCCGCTGCCCGGAGTCGCGCTCGATCCTCACCTACTCGCAGTCGGCCAACCCCGAGTCGCCCTACTACGCCGACCAGACGCGGATGTTCTCCCAGAAGAAGTGGGTGGACATGCGCTTCTGCACCGAGGAGGTGCTGCGCGACCGCGCATTGCGCGTGACAGAGCTGGGCTGCGTCTCGGACTCCGGCTTGCGCTCGGCCCGCGTGCGCGGCGCCCGCCAGGGCCGCGTTCGGTTCGCGTTCAAGCGCCGCTTCCGCGTTCCGGTCACGGTTGAGGTGCGGCGGGCACGCGCCGGCCGGCTGGGCCGTCGCGTGCTGCGCGTGCGCCGCGCGCGTTCATTCACGCTGAAGCGCCGGCTGAGCGCCGGGCGCTACGTGGCGCGCTATACCGCGCTCGGGCGCACGGGCAAGGCCGATCGCCGCGAGGTGGCCTTCACCGTTCGTCGCGCGAGCGGCGCCCAACGCGTGGGCGCCTCGCGCCGCGGGTTCTCACGCCGCGAGCGCTGCGGCACGCTGCGCTCGGCCACGCTTGGATCGCCGGTGTTCGGCGGGCGCTCCGGGCGCCCGCTGCGGCTGCGCTACAAGCTGCGACGCCGCGCCCGAGTGTCGGTGTCGCTGCTGAGGGGCAAGCGCGTTGTCCGGCGGCTGCGCCCGCGCGCACGCCGCGCGGGCACGCGGAGGGCGGCCTTCCGGGCGCGCGGACTGCCGCGCGGCGTGTACCGCGTGCGCTTGGTGGTGCGGGCCGGCGGCAAGCGCTCGGGCACGGTGCTGGCCGCGCGCCGGCTGTAGCCGTCCAGCCCGTCAGCCCACGAACACGTTCGCCTCGCGCGGCAGGCGATCGGGGTCGAACCTGGCGATGAGCTCGCGCGTGGTCACCGGCTCGCCCACCGTGGCGAGCCCGAGGCTCTGCGCCATCCGCGCCAGAGTCTCCTCGGAGGACTCGCCCAGCTGCGCCCGGTCGGCCAGCGTCACCGCGCCGTGGCGCTTTGCCAGGCGCGCACCGTCAGGGCCCAGCACCAGCGGCACGTGCGCGTGGCGCGGCTCGGGGTAGCCCAGGAGACGAGCAAGCAGAAGCTGGCGGGGCGTGGTCTCGAGCAGGTCGTCTCCGCGCACCACCTCTCTGATCTGCTGCTCTGCGTCGTCCACCACGACCGCGAGGTTGTAGGCGTGGGTGCCGTCCCAGCGACGAAGGACGAGGTCGTCCACCACCCCCTCTTCGTGGCCGAGCAGGCGGTCCTCGAAGGCCACGCGCTCCGCCCGAGCGTCGAGCCGCAGCGCCGGCGGGCGCGCGCCGCTGCGCTCGCGCTCGGCCCGCTCGGCCGCGCTCAGGTTGCGGCAGGTGCCCGGGTAGGCGCCCCCGGGCAGCTCGCCGTGGGGCGCCTCCGCGGCCGCGCGGATCTCCGCCCGGGTGCACCAGCAGGGATACACCCGCCCGGCCGCCTCGAGCCGGGCGAGCGCGCCGGCGTAGAGCCGGGCGCGCTCGGACTGGCGCACCGGCTCGCCGTCCCAGTCGATCCCGAGCGCCCGCAGGTCGGCCAGCTGGCGCTCCTCGTGCTCGTGCTTGGAGCGCTCCGGGTCGAGGTCCTCGATCCGCAGCAGGAAGGCAGCGTCCTGCGAGCGCGCGAACAGCCACGCGAGCAGCGCCGTGCGCAGGTTGCCGAGGTGCAGCGGCCCGGTGGGGCTGGGGGCGAAGCGGCCGGTCGGGGGCGCGGCAGCGGTGGGCACCGGCCGATCATGCCTAAGCCGACGGGGCGAGGCGATCGAGCCCGCGGTGGCGCCGGGGCTACCCGGCGCCGGGCGGCTACAGACCCGGGGGGTGCCTCACCACGTATCCGCTGGTGGAGCGGGACTGGCTGGTCCAGCGCGAGCCCGTGACCCTCAGCGCGCTGGTGTCGAAGCGGCGGCCGTTCACGACCATGTACATGTGGCCGCTGTTGGCGTAGATCGTGATGTGGCGGCCGGGGCCGGGGCGCCCGTAGCTCATGAAGCCGCTCGAGGGCATCGGATTGCGCAGCAGGCCCGCACCGTGCAGGGCGTAGGACACCGAGCCCGAGCAGTCATAGCCGGAGTCGTTGTAGGAGCCGTGCCCGCCGCCGAACTTGTACGGCTTGTAGGCGATCCGGTTGCCGGCCGCGATCACGCGGCGGATGATCGACCACGATCCCCCGCGGGTACGCGAGCCGCCGCGGCCTCGCCGCTTGAGCATCCTGCCCCCGGACATGCCGAGCGACCGCCGCGTGGCGGGCCCCACCACGCCATCGGGCGTGAGCCCGCGGCGGCGCTGGTAGCGCTTGACCGCGCGCTCGGTCTGGGGGCCAAACACGCCGTCGGCGGGCAGCCCGAGCTTGCGCTGCAGCGCGCGCACTCCGCCGCCCCGGCGAGAGTGGCGCCGCGGGCGGCCGCCGGCGCGGCGATGCCTGGTGCGGGCCTTGCTCTTGAGCACCGGACCCGAGCCCAGGCCCAGCGACCGGCGGGTCTGGGGACCGGCGATGCCGTCGGGGGTGAGCCCGCGGCGGCGCTGATAGCGCTTCACGGCGCGCTTGGTCTGGGGGCCGTAGACGCCGTCGGCCGGGATCCCGAGCTTGCGCTGGAGCGCCCGCACGCCCGGGCCGCGGGCGCGCTTGGCGGCCGCCTGGGCCTCGGAGGCCGAGGTGGCGCCGCCCGTCAGCTCGCCGGCGAGGTCGCCGGCGGGGCCGGCGCCGAGCGCCAGCGCGGCGGCCACCGACACGCCCTTCGGCGAGATCCACGGCATGTCGTTGCTGCGTGCGGCGGCCGCGCGGCGGGCGCGCGAGCGTTGCAGGGACTGCTCCCAAGGGTCACGGCAGGCCAGGTCCCGGGGGGCCGGAGTCAAAACTGATGCACCTCTGAAGTTGTTGGAGGGCGCCTACGAGGTGAGCTGTCGGGCTCGCGTCGGTGAAGCCGACGCTACGTCCGCGACCGCGTACGGCCGGACGATTCGCCCCCGCGGCCATGAGGCCGCTTGGTTCCCCCGTTCGCACCGGGCGGGCCGGCGCGATTCGGCAGCGCGTCGTTCTAACAGACGAAACTCCTGCATCCTGCAGGTTTTCTTGCAGCAAGCGGTTTTGCACGGGACCGCTCAGAAGCTGGAATCAGCCCTGAACGAGCTCTGCGGCGCGACGGACCATGGCGGCGTCGCCTCCCACGAGCAGGGTAGTGGCGATCGACTCCCTCCACTCCTGCAGCTCGGCGCGGACCTTGTCCTCGGGGCCGATCAGCGCCAGGTCCTCCACCAGGCGGGTGGGCACCGCTGCCGCCGCCTCGTCCTTCTTGCCGTCGAGGTAGAGGTCCTGGATCTTCGTCGCCTCGTCCTCGTATCCCATCCGGCGCGGCACGTCGTTGTGGAAGTTCGCCCCCCGCGCGCCCATGCCGCCGAAGTACAGGGCGTACATGGGACGCAGCATGTCCGCAGCGGCCTCCACGTCGTCGTGCACGATCAGCGGCACGGTGGCGGCCACCTCGAAGGAGTCGAAGTCATGCGCGGCGCCGTCGCGGGCGAAACCCTCGGCCAGCGCCTCGCGGTAGAAGTCCTGGTGGTGGGGGGAGAAGAAGAGCGCCAGCCAGCCGTCGCACAGCTCCCCCGCCAGCGCCACGTTCTTCGGGCCCTCGGCGCCCAGGAAGATCGGGATGCGCTCCCGCACGGGGTGCAGGGTGGACTTCAGCGGCTTTCCCAGGCCCGTTCCGTCCGGGTAGGGCAGCGGGTAGTGGGGTCCGTCGGCGGTCACGGGGCCGCCGCGCGCCACGATCTCGCGCACGATCCCGATGTACTCGCGGGTACGGGCCAGCGGCTTGGCGAACGGCCGGCCATACCAGCCCTCCACCACCTGCGGACCCGACACCCCGAGGCCCAGCACGAAGCGGCCGCCCGAGAGGTGGTCCATCGTCATGGCGGCCATTGCCGCGGCGGCGGGCGTGCGCGCGGACATCTGCATGATCGCCGTGCCCAGCCGCACGTTCTGCGTGGCGGCGCCCCACCACGCGAGCGGGGTGAGCACGTCGGAGCCATAGGCCTCCGCGGTCCAGATCGAGTCGAATCCCAGCCGGTCCGCCTCGGCGATCGCCTCTTCGGCGCCCGGCGGTGGGCCCGCGGACCAGTAGCCGGTGTTCAGCCCGAGCTTCAGGTCGGTCGCCACCGCGCTGACTCTATTCGCGTTCGACTCGACAGCCCGACTCGTCCAGGTCGAACGCCAGCTCCGGGGCGCCGGCCGAGTTGAGAGCGGCGCGCACGGGCTCCGGCTCCGCCGCGTACACGAGCAGGTAGCCCCCGCCGCCGGCTCCCATGAGCATGGCGCCCCGGGCTCCGCTGGACAGCGCCAGCGCGCGCAGCTCCTCGATCCGCGCCATCGGCAGGTGGGCCAGCCGCTCGCGCTTGAGCTCCCACTGCCGGTCCATCAGCTCGGCAAAGCCGTCGAGGTCGTCGGCCTCCATCGCCGACCGCCCCGCGCGGGCGGCCTCGGCCGTGGCGGCCAGGTTGCGCTCCAGGCCTCCGTCGCCCGCCAGCGTGCGCTCCACCTGGCCGGCCAGCACCCCGGCCGCGGACCGGCTCACGCCGGTGTAGAAGAGAAGGAAGCGCTCCTTCAGCGCAGAGCGCATCTCCTGGCCGAGCGCCAGTCGTTCCACCCGCACCGAGCCATCGCGGTCGAAGGTGAGCGCGTTCGCGCCGCCGTGCGCGGCCGCGTACTGGTCCTGCTTGCCCACGGTGCGGTCGAGGTCCTCGATCTCGATCCGGCAGGCCGCCTCGGCGAGCTCCGCGGGCTCGAGGTCGCGGCCGCCCATCACCGCGAGCGCCTTCACAGCCGCCACGGTGTAGGCGCCGGAGGAGCCGAGCCCCGTCCCGGGCTCCACGTCGCCGGCCGAGGTCAGCTCCAGCGGGCGCCCGGAGCCGTGGCGGGCCACCGCCGCGCGGAGGATCGGATGGCCGATCCGGGCTGGGTCGGTCACCTCCTCGCGCTCGAGGTGATCGAGCACCCAGCTCTCCCCGCGGGCCGCCGAGACGCGCATCCGCACGTGGCGGTCGATGGCCGCCGAGACCACGAAGCCGCCGTGGCGGCGGTAGTGAGAGGGGAGGTCGGTACCACCGCCCCCGAGGGCGATTCGCAGCGGGGCACGGACGGAGATCGCGCTGTGCACGGCGGCATCATGGCGCGGAGCGAGCGAAGGGCCCCATCCGTGGGGCCCCTCGCTGCCTCCGCCGCGCTGTGCGCTGCGAAGTCGTTAGGCGGCCTTCGCCCTCTTGGAGACGCACTTGAGGAAGGCGTTGCGCTTGTTCCTGTTGGTGCCGTGCTTCTGTGCAAACGCCTGACGACCGTCCCTCCTGCGCTCCGCGGCGCAAGCGCGGGCGGCTCGACGCCGCGCCTTGGCCTGCTCGGCGTCCCGTGCGTCGGCCTCGTCCTTCTTGGCCTTGGCCTTTGACGAGACGCACTTGCCGAACGCGTTGTTGTAGTTGGCGTTGGTGCCGTACGTCTGGAAGAGCTGCGGGTTGGCTGCCCGCTCGTCCTTGCACTCCTGGGCGGCGTTCCTGGCGGCGTTCCTGCGCTCGCTCTCCTCGTCCTTGGCGCGCCTCGAGACGCACTTGCCGAAGGCGTTGCGCTTGTTGCGGTTAGTGCCGTACGTACGGAAAGCCTCGCGCGAGGCGGTGGTGTTGCCGCGCTCGAATCGACACTCCTGCGCCGCGTTCTTTCTGTCGACCTGGTCGGGCTTTGCGGCGGCCGTCGCCGGCAGGGCCACTGTGACCGGGGCTGCGGTAACTGCAATAAAGCGCTTCATCCAGTGAGTCCTTCCGCTAGCGGTCGTACTGAGGGGTAAAACGTTCCTCGGGGCTCGAGGTTCGTCAGTTTCCGGCGAACTTCGACCGCTTCCGGGCGTTTGGGTACAAACTATGTGGTCGTGGGCGCTACCACCATCCGAGCGCGACCTTCCGTTTCACGGCGGGCGCCGAAGAGCATCTTGCGCCTCCGTGGCGACGAGGAGTTGGTCGCGCGCGCCCGCCAGGGAGACGAGCGGGCCTTCGAGCTGCTCTACGAGCGGCATGTGCCCGGCGTGCTGTCCTTCTGTCGCCACATGCTTGCCGACCCCGCGGAGGCCGAGGACGCGGTGCAGCACGCGTTCGCGGCCGCGCACCGCGAGCTCGTGGAGAGCGAGCGGCCGCTGCGCGTCAAGGCCTGGCTCTACACGGTGGCGCGCAACCGCTGCGTGTCGCTGCTGCGAGATCGCCACGAGCGGCCCCACGAGGAGATCGAACTCTCGACCGCGGGCCTGCAGGACGTGGTTCAGCAACGAGCCGAGCTGCGCGAGGTGCTTGCCGACCTCCACGACCTACCCCCCGACCAGCGTGCCGCGCTGGTGCTCGCGGAGCTGGAGGACCTCTCCCACGCGGAGATCGCCGCTGTCATCGGCTGCCCGGTCACGAGCGTGAAGGGGCTCGTGTTCCGCGCCCGGGCCGGCTTGATGGAGCGCCACGAGGCGCGCGAGGCGGCGTGCTCGGACATCCGCGCCGAGCTGGCGGTGGCACGCCGTGGCGGTCTGCGCCGCGGCCGTCTGAAGCATCACCTCAAGGCGTGCCCGAATTGTGCCGCCTATCTCGATGGCCTCAAGCGCCAACGGCGGATGCTGGCGCTGGTGCTCCCCGTGGCGCCCACGGCGGGATTGAAGCCCGGGCTGCTCGCCTCGCTCGGGTTAGGCGGTGGCGCGGCGGCCGGCGGCCTGGCGGCGGTGGGCATGGCCGGCACAGCGGCCACCGTGGCGGTGGCGGCCGTGATCGGGGGAGCCGGACTGACCGGTCATGGGCCGCTGAGCACCGATCCTCGGCCCGGCGACGGATCGTCCCCGGCGGCCGGCCCGCAGGCGTCTCCGCGGACGAGCACGGGGGATCGCGAGAATCGCGGCTTGCGTCCGACTTCCGGCGTTCGGTCGCCGGACGGGCGCCGGCGAGCCGCGACTTCGCGGGCCGGGATGGGGGGGCGCGGCGCGGCGGCGAAGCTCGGCCGGGCGCGCCGCTCTGCGTCAAGGTCCAGTGGCCGAGGGTCCAAGCCCCCGAAGGCCGCGAAGCCGCTGAAGGTCCGGGGAGCGCCTGCGCGGGAGAAGCCGGTGACGCCCTCCAAGGAGACGGGCCCATCCCCTGATCGTGCCGGCAACACCGGGAGAGCGTCCGAGCCTCCGGGCCGGCCAACTGCTCCTGGGTCGACGGCACTGCCCCAGACGAAGCTGAAGCCGACCGGAGTCGTGCCGCTCGCCGAGCGCGGCCGATCGCTAAAAAAGTAGTGACGGAAAGCAACTCGTGCCCGTCACTGGCCGAGCTGACTCTCGAGGCGGATCCGTCGGCCTGGCGGGCCGCCGGCTTCGAGGTGGGCGACGACGGCTCGGCCTGGGTCGGCGCCGTCCGGCTGCGGCTGGCGGGTCCCGAGGCGACGGGCCGGCGGATCGTGGGCTGGGCCCTGCGCGACCTTCAATCCACCGAGCTCGACGGTCTGCCCACCCAGCGCCACGAACACCCGTCGGTGGACCGTCCCGGGACGCACCCCAACGGCGCCGAGCGGATCGACCACGTGGTTGCCTTCAGCCCGGACCTCGAGCGTACGATCACCGCGCTGCGGGCCGCCGGCCTGGACTTCCGCCGCCTGCGGGAGGGACCCACACCGGCGGGGGCGCAACGCCAGGCGTTGGCGAGGAGCGCAGACGGATCGGCGATCCGTCGAGCACCGCAGCAGGCCTTCTTCCGAGTGGGCGAAGCGATCCTCGAGGTGGTGGAGCACCCGCCCGGAACCCCGTTGGCCGAGGATCCCGACGCCCCTGCCGGCTTCTACGGCCTGGCGCTCGCGACGGCCGACATCGACGCCACCGCGCGGGTGCTCGGCCCGCTGCTGGGCGAGGTGCGCGACGCCGTGCAGCCGGGCCGGCGCATCGCGACCGTGCGGCGGGAGGCGGCCCTGGGGCTGCCGGTGGCGTTCATGTCGCTCTGACGCCCGGCGACGGGTAGGGCCGCACCTCGTCCAGTACCACGCGGCCGCCGATCTCGATCGCGCCGTCGCCGGCGGGGCGCACTCCGATCTCCGATCCGCGTCCCTGGCGAATGGTGAAGGCTCGCCCGAGCATCGCCCCCAGGCGCACCGCCGCCGCGCCGGTGGCCTCGTCCTCCGCGATCCCGAGGCGCAGCGGGAACACGCGACTCCTCACGGTCTCCTCGTCCACCCACGCGTAGGCGCCGATCAGGTCGTGGCCGCCGGGCGGGCCGTCCAGCGCCTCCACCTCGGCGGCGGAGCCCAACTCTGCCCACTCGAACTCCGGCGCCCACTCCGGTCTGCCCACCACGTGCGCGCGATCGCCCTCGACCCGCGCCGGCACGTGACCCGCCGGCGGGTTGAGCTCGGGCACCGCCTCGCGCTCGGTGGCGAGCAGCCACGCGGTCCCCACCAGCGGATGGCCGGCGAACGGCAGCTCCACGGCGGGCGTGAAGATCTGCACCGCGCCGGAGGAGGGATCGTCCACGAACACGGTCTCGCTGAAGCCGATCGCCGCAGCGCCGGACTGCCGCTCGGCGGCCGGTACCGCCGCGCCGTCGAGCACCACGCCCAGGTGGTTGCCCCCTGTTCCGCCCGGCCCGCAGAACACGCGCAGCACGTGAAGTTCAGGCATCGCGCGCAGTCTGCCCGCCCCGATGGGGAACCAGGCGAAAATTCCCGCAAATTGCGGGGAACTGCGGGGATCCTGCTAACTTGCCTGCCTTCACGGCCGAGTCCCTGCCGCCTTGCGGCGGGGAACGGGGGAACCACTGGCTCCGCCTTCACGCGGGGCCCGGGGCGAATCGCCGGCGGGATGGATTTGGCAGGGATGCCAAATGCATCGAATCCCGTTCGAGCGGCGTAGCGCGACAGCGCGAGCCCGTCAGCTCACCTCGTAGGCCCGACAGCCATGTTCCGACCCAAGGCCACATCACGGCTCCGCCGCGCGTTGTCCGCGCTCGCCCTGGCGAGCGCGGTCGCCGTGCCCGCGTTCGCGCTCGAGCACCCCGCCCAGGCCTTGGTGCGCACCGAGGCGCCCGGCCCCGAGCTGGGAAGGCTCGAGCCGTTGGCTGCCGTGGCCGAGCCCGCGCTGCGGGAGCGCGTGGAGGGCATGCAGCCACTGGTGCAGGCCGGCGAGCCGACGATCGAGCGGGTGGAGCACGTGGCCGAGGACGTGGTCCTGCGCACCCGCCCGCAGTTCCCGGTGGTGGGCGACTTCAACTGGGGCCAGTCCGGTGCTCAGTTCGGGGCCGGCCGCTCCGGCCGCATGCACGAGGGCCAGGACGTGTTCGCGCGCACCGGCACGCCGCTGGTGGCCGTCCGCGACGGCAAGGTCGTGGAGACGGGCAACGACGGCGGCCGCGGCAACTACGTGGCCATCTACTCGGCGGAGGCCCGCCAGACATACGTGTACCTGCACATGAACCGCCCCTCGCGCGTATCCGCCGGCGAGCGCGTCCAGGCCGGACAGGGAGTGGGCCAGGTGGGCTGTACCGGCTCCTGCTTCGGAACGCACCTGCACTTCGAGGTTCGTGCCGGCAAGGGCACGCAGGCAGCGCCGATCGACCCGAAGCCCCTGCTGGTCCGCTGGGCCCAGAACTCGGCTTCGCGTCCCGTGCTGGCGCCCGGCACGAACTGAGCGCCTCCCGGCCCGCGCGTCGGGACTCGCTGCCGTGAGACGATGCGCCAGTGAGGGCAAGAGGGGCCACAGCCGTGCTGTGCGTTGCCGCGCTGGTCCTTCTGCCGGGCAGGGGGGCGGCAGCCGCCGAGCCCATCCCCAATGACCCGCTCATGGCCCCGCCGCCGGCCTTCGAGGGCGTGGCCGCCACCCCGCGGCGGCTGAGCTCACCGGAGCCGCCGCGCCACCCGTTCATGGCCCCCAACGGGCGCAGCAACCTGCACAACGACGCGTACCAGAGCGACGCCTACCGCCAGGCCGGGCCGCTGGGCCGCGACATGACAGTTACGTCCACGTTCAAGTCCGCCGACTGCGCGTCGGTCACGTTCGACACCCGCGGGCGGATCGTCACGATCTGCGTAGGAGTCGACGGGCCGCGGCTCGAGGTGCTCGACCCCCGCACGCTGGACAGCCTCGCAACCTTCCCGCTGCCCCCGCGCAACCCGGGCGGTGGCTCGGTCTTCACCGACTTCTCGGGTGGCGGCTACTTCTACCTCGACAACCGTGACCGCGCGGTGATCGCCACCAACTCCCGCCGCCTGTTCGTCGTGGCCGTGCGCGACACGCCGAGTGGGGGCGTGAGCCTTACCACCGAGCGCGACTACGACCTCACCGGCGCGGTGGCCCAGGGGGACAAGATCGTGTCCGCGATCCCCGACTTCTCGGGGCGCATCTGGTTCGTGTCGGTCAACGGCGTCGTGGGCGCGGTGGACCCGACCACCGGCACCGTGCGCTCGCGCGCCACGGGTGAGGGGATCGCCAACTCGTTCGGGGTGGACGAGACCGGCGCGGTCTACGTGGTCACCGATAGAGCCCTGTACCGCTTCGACGCCGGCCCGGACGGCTCGCCGGCGGTCACCTGGCGCGAGCAGTACCGCAACTCGGGCATCGTCAAGCCCGGGCAGGTGGACGACGGGTCGGGCACCACGCCTACGGTGATGGCCGGTGGCCGCGTGGCGATCGCCGACAACGCCGACCCGATGAACGTGGTCGTCTACCGCAAGGCCGCCAAGGTCTCGGGCCGGCGACTGATCTGCGAGCAGCCCGTGTTCTCCAGGGGCGCGAGCGCCACCGACCAGTCGCTGATCGCCGTCCGCAACTCGCTCATCGTGGAGAACAACTACGGCTACAGCGGCCCGACGGCCACGATGAACGGCACCACCACTCCTGGCCTCGAGCGCGTGGACGTGCGCAAGGGCGACAAAGGCTGCCGCACGGTCTGGCGCAGCAGCGAGATCGCCCCGACCGTTGTGCCCAAGGTCTCCCTGGAGACCGGTCTCGTCTACACCTACACCAAGCCCGCCCGCAACGACGGCGTGGACGCCTGGTACTTCACGGCCCTGAACTTCTGCACCGGCAGGCGCTACTACCGCCGCCTCACCGGCACGGGCCTGGGCTTCAACAACAACTACGCGCCGGTCACCCTCGGCCCCGACGGCGTGGCCTACGTGGGCGTGCTCGGAGGCCTGGTGCGGATCGCTGACGGCGTGGCGCCCACGGGGCCGGCACGGGGCTCGCCGGTGGGCTGCAGGCCCCGACCACGGCTGGCGCTGAGGCTGAAGGCGCGCCGCGCGCGCGATGCCCGCGGCCGTAGGTGCTTGCGCGCTCCGGTCGCCGCCGCGGTGGTGGGCCGCGACCGCGGACGGGCGCGCCGCGGCGCCTTCCGCGTGGGACGCCGTGGCCTTAGCGACCGAGTGCGCCCGCTCCGGCGGGTGGTGGTCAAGCGCGGCGCCCGCGCCGGCGTGCGCCGCGTGCGCGTGCGAGTGCGCCTGTCGGACGGCCGCGGGCGGCGGCTGGTCAGGCGCTTTCGCGTATGCGGACCGCGGCGCTAGCGAGCGCGGGTCAGCTGCGTTCGATCAGCTCCACGCGGTACCCGTCCGGGTCCGACATCGAACCGAGGCTGGCTACGCCGAGACGTCCTACCCGGCGACTGAATCAGAGGCGGGCACGACCTCCGCGAACATCACCGTATCCATGAACTGGCGGAAGCGGACAACCTTGTCGCCCTCGATATCCCAGACGTGAACGGCCGTCTGATCCAACGGCTTCCCGGTGGCCTTGCCAGTGCCGGTGTAGCGTGCGACTACAGCGACGCTTTCACCGGATGCAATGAATTCCTCAGGTGTGACGGCGAAACCTTCGATGTCTTCGGTGATCGGGCCAAAGACGTTCTGGGCGACCGCCTCGCCGCCGCGGTGTAGGCCCCCGTACGGCATCCCTTCGGCTTCATGCCACTCGATCTGGTCGGCGAACGCGCTAAGCACGCCGGGCACATCGCCTTCCGCAAATGCGGCATAGATGCCCTTGGCCACTTCAACGCTCTGCTCGCTCATGACTCCCCTTGACTCGACCGCACTTCCGGATCTGACCCTACTTGAAGTCCGAGGAGCCGCGCTTAATCTCCTGAGTTCGCTCGTTCATCGGCCGAGTTGAGCTCAACTAATTCAATTCGATACCCGTCCGGGTCCCGCACGAAGCAGATCCGCGAGCCGCCCTCGCGCACCCGGTAGGGCGGCTTCTCGGGCTCGATGCCGGCGCCGGCAAGGCGGCCCAGCGTGTCGTCGAGGCCGTCGACCATCACAGCGATGTGGTTGTAGCCGGTGCCCAGCTCGTACGAGTCCACGCCGTGGTTGTAGGTGAGCTCGAGCCGCGCACCGTCGTCGGGGAAGCCCATGAACACGTTGATCGCCTCGTCGCGGATGTCCATCCGGCCCACCTCCTCGAGGCCGAGGTGCTCGTAGAAGGCCACTGACTTGTCGATGTCGGTGATGCGGTAGCAGGTGTGAATGAGCTCGGGCATATGTGAAGCGCAAGATAGCCTGCCCGCCATGAACCCCGCCGCCCTGCGCAACCGCTTGGTGATGGCCACGAGCATGTGGCGCGAGGTCACCGACGAGCCGCTGCCCCGCATGCCGCCCGGCGACCCGGTGGCCCAGATGGAGGGCTTCGAGCTGCAGCTGGTGGAGAGGCTGTTCACCGCGGCCGCCCCCGAGACGGCCCGGGACGTGGCGAAGAAGACCTGGGACCTGGTGCACGACCGGTCCGACGAAGACCCCGTCAAGCAGGCGGTGGTGGCCGGCCACGAGTGGCTCGCCAAGCTGTCCGCCCAGGGCGCCGCCGGCCCCGCCAACGGCGGCGAGCCGTCCTGATCGCGGACTAGCCGTGCTGCTCGCCGCGGTCGCCACGCTGGTCGCGGCTGCGATCCAGTCCGCCACCGGCCTGGGCTTCGCGATGATCGCCGCCCCGGCGCTGTTGGCCGTGCTCGAGCCCCGCGAGGCCATCACGATCCTCCTGCTGCTCTCGTTGCTCGTGAGCGTACTGCTCCTGTTCGGCGAGCGGCGCCCGCTGGCGATCCGGCGCCGCGACCTGTCCGCGGTCCTGGCCGCGGCGTTGCCGGGGCTGGCGCTGGGCGTGCTGGTACTCGAGGCGGTGACCAAAGAGCAGCTGCAGGTGCTCACCGGAGCGGTCGTGATCATCGTGGCGGCGATCCAGCTCGGGATGCCGGAGCCGGACGCCGCCTCGGGGTCCGGCGAAGGCGTGGCGGTGCACCCCGCCACCACCGCCGGAGTGGGAGTGGTCGTGGGCGCGCTCACCACCTCCACGAGCGTGAACGGCCCGCCGCTCGCCCTCTGGCTGTTCGCCCGCGGCGCCAGTCCCGCCGAGGTGCGCGACACGCTGGCGGCGGGCTTCCTGGCTCTCAACGTGCTCGGCCTGCTCGCCGTGGCGGTCACGGGCGAGGGCCTGAGTGCGGACGCCGGCTACCTGGCGCTGCTGGTGCCGGCGACGGCCCTGGGGTGGCTGGCGGGGCGTCCCGCGTTCGAGCGGCTGCGCGGCGGCGGATTCCGGATGGCCTCGCTACTGCTCGTGCTGGCCGCGGGCGTGGCCAGCCTGCTGGCCGGACTGATCTAGCCCCGGACCCTCAGTGAGCCGCGGCCGCGGGCTCGTGCTCGGCGATGAACCCGAGCACGAGGTCGTTGAACTCCTGCGCGCGCTCGAGTGAGAGCCCGTGCGGGGCGTTCGGGATCACGGTGAGCTTCGCGCCGTCGATGAGCCCGGCCAACTCCTGTGACTTCCAGACCGGCACCAGGATGTCGCGCTCGCCTGCGATCACCTGAACGGGCAGCGACAGCTCGGACAGCCGGTCCGCAGCGTCGTGACGGGAGCTGGCGGCCAGCTGGCGCGCGAAGCCCTCGGGATCCTGCGCATGCGGGTTCTGGAGCATCATGTCGCGCACGAACTTCACGCCCTCGGCGTTCTCGTAGAACTCCTCGGAGAGGTTCATCAGCAGCAGCTCGTCCACGTGCCGCTCCATCGGCATCTCGCGCACGCGCGCGCTCCAGACGTCCGACAGCCCGCGCGCCCACGCGCCGCCGCGCGCGAAGGTGACCGCGAGGGTGAGCGTGCGCACCCGGTCGGGCGCGGCGAGGGCGATCTCCTGGGCGATCGCGCCGCCCATCGAGATGCCGAGCAGGTGGAAGCTCTCGAGCTCGAGCGTGTCGGCCAGCGCGAGGGCGTCGCCGGCCATGTCGGCCACCTCGTACTCGCCCGTCACGTAGGAGGACTGCCCCACGTCGCGGTTGTCGAAGATCACCGTCTGGTGGCGCTCCGAGAAGGCGGGTAGCTGGAGCGCCCATCCCGGCGTGTCCACCGCCAGGCCGTGCACGCAGAGGAGCGGCTCGCCCTCCCCGCGCACCTCGTAGTAGAGCTGGCGGTCGTCGAGATCGAGAGTCGGCATCGCGCGATTCTAAGTGACTCTCCAGGCGCCTGACTGGCTGGCCAGCCAGCGCGGCCCATGGGTTAGGCTCTCGCACCCATGGCGGCGGAGCACAGCCCCGGCGTGGCCGTGGTGACCGGCGCGGGCCGCGGCTTCGGCAAGGAGATAGCCAGGCGCCTGGCGCGCCGCGGCTACGCCGTGCTCGTGACCGACATCGACGGCGATGCCGCGGCCGCCACGGCCGAGGAGCTTGGCGGCGACGCCTTCTCGATGGCCGCCGACGTGCGCGACCCCGACGCCCACCGCGGCCTGGCCGCCGCGGCGGTGGAGCGCGGCCGGCTGGACGTGTGGGTCAACAACGCGGGCACGATGCGCACGGTGAAGACCTGGGAGCACTCCGACGACGACGTGCGGCTGATGATCGACGTGAACTTCTACGGCGTGATCTGGGGCTCGCGCGCGGCGGTCGACGCGATGCGCGCGGCGCCCGGCGGGGACAAGCACCTGATCAACATCGGCTCGCTGTCGTCATTCTGCCCCGTGCCCGGCCTCGCCGTCTACGGCGCGAGCAAGCACGGCGTGCTGGGCTTCAGCGAGTCCTTGCAGGGCGACCTCGCGATGGCCGGGATCCCGATCACCGTGCACTGCGTCTGCCCCGACTCCTCCGACACCCGGCTTGTGCGCGACGAGGAGCACCAGGACGAATCGGCGATCATCTGGTCCGCGCCCAAGTTGCTGAGCCCCGAGGAGGTGGCCGACCGCACGGTCGCGCTGCTGGACGGCAAGCGCCTGGTGGAGGCGATCCCGCGCTGGCGCGGCCGCCAGGCCAAGCTCGCGGGCCTCACGCCGCAAGCGTCGCTGAGACAGGCGAAGATGATGCACCGAATGGGAGAGCGAAAGCGGCGGAAGGAGCAGAAGGCCCAATGACTGAGACAGCGGTGAAGGAGGAAGTAGCCCGCAGCAACGGCGCGGGTGAGCAGATCGAGGTGGAGAACCCGGCCACCGGTGGCATCGCGGGCACGGTGCGCCTGATGGGCGCCGACGAGGTGCGGGCCGCCGTGGAGCGCGCCCGCCTGGCCCAGCCGGGCTGGGAGGCGATGGGCTTCGAGGGCCGCGCCCGCGTGCTGCGCCGAGCCCAGCGCTGGGTGCTCGACAACTCCGACCGCGTGATCCGCACGATCGTCTCGGAGACCGGCAAGACCTGGAACGACGCCCAGGTGGCCGAGATCGGCTACGCCGCGGCGGCGTTCGGCTTCTGGGCCAAGAACGCGCCCAAGTACCTCGGCGACGAGAAGGTGCGCTCGGCCTCTCCCTTCCTGGTGGGCAAGAAGTGCGTGGTGCGCTACCGCCCGCTCGGCGTGGTGGGCGTGATCGGGCCGTGGAACTACCCGCTCACGAACTCGTTCGGCGACTGCATCCCCGCGCTGGCGGCCGGCAACTCGGTGGTGCTAAAGCCCTCCGGGATCACGCCGCTCACGTCGCTGCTGATGGCCGAGATGCTTGACGAGTGCGGCCTGTCCAAGGACGTGTTCGGCGTGATCACCGGGCGCGGCGAGGCCGGGGCCGAGCTGGTGGACCACGTGGACTTCATCATGTTCACGGGCTCCACGGCCACCGGCAAGAAGGTGGCCGAGCGCGCCGCGCGCACGCTCACCCCGGTCGGCCTGGAACTGGGCGGCAAGGACCCGATGATCGTGCTGGCCGACGCGGATCTGCAGAAGGCCGCCAACGCCGCCACCTACTACGCGATGCAGAACGGCGGGCAGACCTGCATCTCGGTCGAGCGCGTGTACGTGGAGGAGCCGGTCTACGACGAGTTCGTGCAGCTGGTGACCGAGAAGGTGGGCAAGCTGCGCCAGGGGGTGCCCACCGGCCACGGCGCCGTGGACGTGGGGGCCGTCACGTTCCCGCCCCAGGCCGACATCGTGGAGGCGCACATCAAGGACGCGGTGGACAAGGGCGCGCGCGTGGCCGTGGGCGGCAAGCGCCGCGAGGGCGAGGGCCGCTTCTACGAGCCCACCGTGCTGCTCGACGTGGACCACACGATGCAGTGCATGACCGAGGAGACCTTCGGCCCGACGATGCCCGTGATGAAGGTGGCTGACGCCGAGGAGGCGCTCCGACTGGCCAACGAGAGCCAGTACGGGCTGCAGGCCTCGGTGTGGACCAAGGACGTCAAGCGCGGCGAGGAGATCGCGAGCCGCATCGAGGCCGGCGCCTCCAACGTGAACGAGCACCTGGTGAACTACCTGGCGCTGGAGATGCCCATGGGGGGGTGGAAGTCCTCCGGGCTGGGCACGCGCCACGGGCCCGACGGCATCCGCAAGTACACGCGCAGGCAGGCGTCGGTGATCACCCGCTTCGGCCCGCGCCGGGAGATCTTCATGTTTCCCTACTCGGGCTGGGCCGCGAAGGTCACGGCCGGCCTGCTCAAGCTGCTGCACGGGCGCGGGAAGCGTTGAGCCCGCGGCACGTTCGCTAAGTACCGCGGCATAGCTGGCCGACACCAGGGGGAATGCGCGCCCCCGCTCTCGCCATGCTCGTGCTGGTGGCCTCGCTGGTCCTGACCGGGGTGGCAACCGCCAAGCTGCGCCCGGTGGCCGGCAACCCGGCCGACCGGCTGGCCTCGCTGCCGATCGACGACTACCGCTACGACCGCGCGCACCACTGCCACCGCAAGCCCGCGAAGGGCGCGCTGGCACTGGAGGCCTGGCTGTCGCGCAACAGCCTTGGGTCCTCCTGGGGGATCATGCGCTGCGAGCGGCTGTCCAAGCAGAGCATGAGCCTGCACTCCGAGGGCCGCGCGATCGACTGGCTCCTCAACGTGCACAACCCGCGCGACCGCCGCGCCGCGCGCCGCCTGATCGCTGTGCTGCTGGCGCCCGACCGGGCCGGCAACCCGCACGCCCTCGCCCGCCGCATGGGGATTCAGGAGATCATCTGGGACTGCCACTCGTGGTGGTCGGGGTCAGATGACATGGACCGCTACTCGCTCTGCTTCAACAGGCGCGGCCGGCCGGTGAGGATCAGCGACACGCTGGCCCACCGCGACCACGTGCACATCGGGCTCAGCCGCCCCGGCGCCGCCATGCGCACGAGCTTCTGGCACCGCGGGCGTTAGTAATACCCTCCTCGGCCGCCATGGCCGACGCCGAGCTCTCGCCCAAGAACCGGATCCACATCCACGTGGACCGCGCGCTGTGCATCGGGTCCGGCGACTGCGTGGACAGCGCCCCGGGCGTGTTCGAGCTGGACTCAGAGGACAAGGCCGTGGTGATCGATCCCGACGGCGACGACGTGGACCGGGTGCTCGAGGCCGCGGGCAACTGCCCGGTCACGGCGATTTTCGTGACGGGCGAGGACGGGGATCTGTACCCCTAGCGCCGGCGGCGGAGCAGCAACACGATCACGGCCACGAGCGCCAGCGCCGGGATCAGCGTGCGCGGGTCCACGAGGCCGTCTGAGGAGCGGGTCACCCCGCCGGTCGGCATCGCGAACTCCTCGGCCGCGAGCACGTCGTGGGGCTCGTGGATCGGATCCGAGGGGATGTCGCCGCGCGACCGCATGGGCATTGCGAACTCCTCGGCCGCCAGCACGTCGTGGGGCTGCTCGATGCCGCTCGGGTCCTCGGGAAACCGGCTCTGTGGACGGTGGCTCATGGCGGTGATCCTTGCAGAACGCTTCCACCCCGGCGCCCCGACCACGCGCGCGCGCTAGCTTTCGGCCCCGTGGAGGAGGGCACCCGCACCGAGCTCGAGGCGGCGGCATTCCGCCGGCTGCTGGAGCACCTGCGCGAACGTGCCGATGTGCAGAACATCGACCTGATGGAACTGGCCGACTTCTGCCGCAACTGCCTGTCCCGGTGGTACGCGGAAGCGGCGGCCGAGCGCGGGATCGAGCTGTCCAAGGAAGAGTCGCGGGAGATCGTCTACGGCATGCCATACGAGGAGTTCGTGAAGCGCCACCAGACCGAGCGGCGGGTGACCCCGTGAGCCGCGCGCTGCGCGCCGGTTCGGCGATCCTCGCCCTCTGCGCCGTCCTCGCGGCCGCGGGGTGCGGCCGCTCCGAGCCGGTCGACGACCAGGGCGACAACGCGGGCGCCCCGACCGACGTGGTGCTCACCCCCGACGCGGTGGACCCGGAGGCGGTGCGCCGGGCGGGCAAGGTCCAGGGCAGCTCCAGCGCCCGCGCCGTGAAGCTGCGCGGCGCAGGGGAGAAGAAGACCTACAGCGGGAGCGGCGACTACGGGAGCCCGGGCGCCGCCACCGACGCCCAGGTGAAGGCGGAGCTGCGCGAGGCCAGGGCCGAGCTGTCGAAGTTCAAGCGCTTCCTGGGCACCACCGCCTACCTCCAGACGGGCCCGCGCGCGCGGGTGCTCCCGGACGGCACGGCGATCGCCCCCGACGACGCCCCCGAGCCGGTGAAGCGCGTGATCCAGGCCGGCAACGCGATCGCGAAGCTGCCCTACAAATGGGGCGGTGGCCACGGCGCCTGGCGCGACTCCGGGTATGACTGCTCGGGCTCCGTGTCGTTCGCGCTGGCGGGAGCCGGCCTCCTCCAAAGTCCCCTCACATCAGGTGGCTTCATGAACTGGGGCCGCAGCGGCACCGGGGAGTGGATCACGATCTACGCCAACGAGGGTCACATGTTCATGGTGGTGGCAGGCCTGCGCTTCGACACAAGCGGGCGGGGCCGCGCGGGCACCCGCTGGCAGGACGCATCGCGCAGTACCAGCGGTCTTGCCGTGCGCCACCAGCCCGGTCTGTAGCCGGTCAAACGGATTCGCTGGTACCGTCGCGCACGATGTCCGAGCAGGAAACGCGCCAGCTGGAGACCGTCAGTGACGCCCGCCGGACCCCGCGTGACCGTCCGCCGCGCGGTGGGCCGCCCGGGCGTGAGCCGCCGCGCCGCGGCGACGGCTCCGTCTACATGCGCCGCCGCCTCGTGGCTGCGGTCGTAGCTGTCGTCTTCCTCATCGTGGTGATCGCCGTGATCGCCGGCGGCGGCGGCGACCCCGAGCCCGCGAGCGACGAGCCCACCACCGTGCCGACCACGCCCAGCTCGGCCGACGAGAACTCGTCCACCACCGACAGCAAGCGCAACAACGACGGCGACGACAGCTCCGCACCCACCACCCCGCCCGCGAGCGGCGGCTCACGCCCGGGCGGCCCACCGCGCGGCGGACGGTCACGCGGGGTCCGGCGGGCGTCACTGACGGTCTCC
>DASROS010000008.1:0-22493 GCA_035646775.1 Thermoleophilaceae bacterium
ACGTCGCGCAGCTCCTCGAGCCGCTTGTGAACGGCATCGCCGTCGCGGTCGGACTTGAACTTCTTCAGGCGCTCCACCTGCTGGCGCTCGGACTCGGGGTCCACGCGCAGGATCTCCACCTCATCGACCGTGTCGGTCACGTACTCGTTCACGCCCACCACGATGTCCTGCTTCTGCTTGTAGCGCTCCTCGTAGCCCCAGGCCGACTCCTCCACCTCGGCACGGATGAAGGGAATGCACTGCACCGAGCCGCCCAGCTCTTCCACCTTGTCGATCAGCCCCTGCGCCCCGACCTCGATCTGGTCGGTGAGGTTCTCGACGAAGTAGGAGCCGGCGAAGGGGTCGACCGTGTCGGTCGCGCCCGACTCGTGGGCCAGGATCTGCTGGGTGCGCAGCGCGATGCGCGCGGCGCGCTCGGTGGGCAGGGCCAGCGCCTCGTCGAAGCCGTTGGTGTGGAGGGACTGCGTGCCGCCGCAGACCGCGGCAAAGCCTTGGAGAGCCACGCGCACGATGTTGTTCTCCGGCTGCTGGGCGGCCAGCGTCACGCCGCCGGTCTGGGTGTGGAAGCGCATCGTCTGGGACTTGGGGTTCTCCGAGCCGAAGCGCTCGCGCATGATCTGAGCCCACATCCGCCGGGCGGCGCGGAACTTGGCCACCTCCTGGAAGACGTTGTTGTGTCCGTTGAAGAAGAAGGCCAGCCGGGGCCCGAACTCATCCACGTCGAGCCCCGCGTCGATCGCCGCCTGCACATAGGCGATGGCGTTGGCGAGCGTGAAGCCCACCTCCTGGACGGCCGAGCAGCCCTTCTCGCGCATGTGGTAGCCGGAGATCGAGATCGTGTTCCACTTCGGCACGTTCTCGCGGCAGTAGGAGAACAGGTCGGTGGTCAGCCGCATCGCCGGCTCGGGCGGGTAGATGAAGTTCCCCCGGGCGATGTACTCCTTGAGCACGTCGTTCTGGGTCGTGCCCGTGAGCTGCTCGGACCCCACGCCCTGCTCCTCGGCCACCAGCTCGTAGAGCAGCAGCAGCGGCCCGGCGGGCGCGTTGATCGTCATCGAGGTGGAGACCTCGTCGAGTGGGATGCCTTCGAACACCCGCCGCATGTCGTCGATGGTGTCGATCGCCACGCCGGTGCGGCCCACCTCGCCCTCGCACAACCGGTCGTCGGAGTCGCGCCCCAACTGGGTCGGCAGGTCGAAGGCCATGGAGAGGCCCGTCGAACCGTGGTCGATCAGGTAGTGGAAGCGCTCGTTGGTCTCCTTCGCGCTGGCGTAGCCGGCGTACTGGCGCATCGTCCAGAGCCGCGACCGGTACATGTCGGGGTGGATCCCGCGCGTGAAGGGGTAGTCGCCCGGCTCGCCGAGGCGCTCCGGAAGATCCTCGGGGAGGTCCTCCTCGGTGTAGAGGCGCTCGATCTCGATGCCCGAGTCGGTGAACCGCCGCTCGTCATCGGGGCCGACGATCGGGGCGATCGTGGGCTTGTCCTCTGGCTTGGTGGCCACGCGCTAGAGATTACGCCAGCAGCGCGGCCCGGCGGCTCGGGCGGCCTCGTAGCATCCCCGGCGTGGAGGTCACGGTCCGTCTCTTCGCCATGTTGCGCGAGCGCGCCGGTGTCGGCGAGCTCGTGCTCGACCTGCCCGAGGGCGCTCGGGTGGCAGACGCCCTCGACCGCCTCGGCGACCTCGCCGAGGGCCTGCCCCTGGTGATGGCCGTGAACCGCGAGTACGCGCCGCGCGACCGGGTGCTCGACGCCGGCGACGAGCTGGCGCTGATCCCTCCGGTGAGCGGCGGGGAGGCCGGCGCCGCCCCGCACGTGCGCGTGACCGGCGAGCCACTCCAGCTCGATCCGCTGGCCGCTCGCGTGCGCGACCCGCGCGCGGGGGCTGTGGTCACCTTCCAGGGCGTCACGCGCGAGGTGGACTCGCTCGAGTACGAGGCCTACGCCGAGATGGCGGCCGAGCGCATGGAGGAGATCGTGCGTGAGGCGATCGACAACCACGGCCTGTGCGCCGCCGCCGCCGAGCACCGGGTGGGTGAGGTCCCGCTGTCGGAGCCCAGCGTGGCGGTGGCCGCCTCGGCCCCCCATCGCGGAGAGGCCTTCGCCGGCGCACGCGAGATCATCGACCGCGTGAAGGCGGAGGCTCCGATCTGGAAGCTCGAGGTGGAGGGCGAGGAGCGGCGTTGGGTGGAGGGCACCCGGCCGTCGACCGACGGGGACTAGGGGGGGTTTGGCCCCGTTCGGACCAAATAGGTCCGTTCTGGGCCAGACCCCCCGGCTAAGGGGTGAACTCGCCGCCCCCACCGCCGCTGCGAGCTGGCGTGGGCGCCGGGGATGGCGGAGGAGCCTGCGCCGCCGAGGGGACGGGGGCCGGCTCGGGGCCGAACTCGTTCACCGGGGCCGCCGGGGGCGGTGCGGGTTGCGGCTCCGGCGTAGGGGACGGACCCGGCGCGGGGCCGGCGGCGGGCTGCTCGGGCACGGGAGCCACGATCGGCGGGTCTGGCGTGGGGGCGGCCGGCGGCGTGTCCTGCGCCTGCTGCGCGGCCGCCTTGCGCACCTCGGCCGCCGGGCTGTCGCCTCCGCCCAGCCGCTCGGACAGCCGGTCGGCGCCCACCGCGCCGCCGCCGGCCAGCGCGGCCGCGGACGCCGCGACGGCAACGGCCTTCTGGGCGCTCATCATCTCGGCGGCCTGGTGCGCGCGGTCGCCGATGGCAGCGGCGCGGTCCTGGGCGGCGCCCAGGGACGACTCCAGGAAGGCGCGCACCGGGCCCGGGCCGCCATCGCCCACCGCGAGCAGCGCGGGCGGGGCGAGTGCGGCCACCCGCGACGGCACGGTGCGGTACTCGCGCAGGCGGGCACGGCAGGCGAGGCAGCTGCGCAGGTGGGGGCGCAGCTCCCGGAGCTGCGAGGTGTCAGCCTCTCCGTCGGCGAGCGCGGACAGGTGGGGCGCCAGCCGGCGGCACTCCAGTCCCGACTCGATGCTCGCCACCTTCTCCGTGAATGCGCGGCGGCCCTCCGTGATCGACCGGTTGACCTTCGTGTAGCTCCACCCGGTCTCTTCGCAGATCTCGCGGTAGCTGAAGCCGCGGGCGCGCAGGATCAGGCACCGGATCTCCTGGGGCTTGAGCAGCGACAGCGCCTGGGCGCCCAGGCGCAGGCGCTCGGATCGCTCCGCACGCTCGGAGATATCCGGGCCGGCGGGCTCGCGGTCTCCTACCGCGTCGCCGGCCGGAGCGGTGCGGCGCTGCTGGCGGCGGATGGCCAGCGCCTCGTGCTTGACGGTGGTGCGAACCCAGCGGCAGAGCTCCTCCTCTGTGCCGGTGGGCTGCCGCGCGAGCACGATCTCCGCGGCGCGCTGGTAGGCGTCCTCGGCGTCGTGGGGGCCGGCCGAGTAGCGGCGCGCGGTGGCGAGCATCTGCTCGCGGAAGCGCTCCAACAGCGCTCCGTCGGGGTTCCGCGGCCTGTCCAGCGACGCTCTCGCTCCCAATCCCACTCCCATCGACGATGTTGAACCCGGCCGCCCGGTCGCGCCACCCGGTCGCCCGCAAGGTCCGGCTTTTTCGTAATCGCCTTCGGTGGGTAGAGGATCCTCGGGGACGTCTTCGCCCCCCTTCCGACGTATTGGCAGCCCCCGCCCGGAGCCACTTGGCTATCCGCCCGGGCGCTACATTGGGCCGGTTGCCCTGTTTGCTTCAGGGGACACACGATGAGCAACGGCCTCGCCAACGAGCTGCGGGAGATCAAGCCGGCCGAGCCGGTTCCTCCGCCTGACCGCGATGTGCGCGCGGGCTCGATGCCGATCCTCCGCGGTGTCCTGCATTTCGAGCTGCTGCGCCGCGGTGCGCGCGTGCTCGCTCTCGCGGCGCTCGACGTGGGCGGGATGTTCCTCGCGATCTTCACCGCGCTCGCGATCAAGACGGCCGTGGTGTCGCCTGAGCTGGCGGTGATCGACCGGTCCTACGCGCAGGCCAAGGACTACGCGCCGCTCGCCTGCCTGGTGATGCTGCTGCTGTTCGCGCGCTCGCGCCTGTACCGCGATCGGCCCATGCGGCCCGGCTTCGCCACCGTGATCTCATCGCTGTTCCAGGTGACGCTGGTGATCCTGCTCTACGCGGTGATCGAGGGCGAGGAGTTCTCGTCCTACTACATCTTCTACGGCACGCTGCTGTTCGCGTTGGCCTACATCTGCTCGGCGCGGTGGCTGTTCGAGTGCGCCAGCGGGGCGATCCTGCGCGCCGCCGGCTACCGCCACCGCGCGGTGCTCGTGGGTTCGGGACCGAACATCGACGCGGTGGCCCACGCCCTGGGCGACAGCTCGCAGGTGGAGCCCTTCGGCTACGTGTCGCTGGACGGCAGCCGCAGCGACGGCCTGCGCGACTTCGGGTCGCTGGAGCGGCTGGAGCGCCACTTCGACGCGATCGACGAGGTGCTGATCACCGACTCGGACTTCGCCCAGGAGAAGGCGGTCGACCTGGTGGACCGCTGCCACGGCAGCGGCATCCGCGTGCGGGTGGCGCCCTCCACGATGGAGATCCTGATGGACCGGGTGGAGTTCGTGCCCGGCCAGTCGCTGCCCCTGTTCGAGCTCAAGCCGCCGCTGCTGGACGGCGTGGACTTCGTGGTCAAGCGCGTGTTCGACGTGGCCGGCTCGCTGTTCCTGCTCACGCTGTTCTCGCCGCCGATGGCGATGATGGCACTGGCGATCAAGCTCGATTCCCGCGGCCGGGTCCTGTTCCGCTCGAAGCGGCCGGGCATCGGCGGAGCGCCGTTTAAGTGCCTGAAGTTCCGCACCATGCACCAGGGCGCCGAGGCCCTGCAGGAGCAGCTGGAGGAGCACAACGAGATGGGCGGGGCGATCTTCAAGATCCGCCGCGACCCACGCGTCACGCCCGTGGGCGCGTTCCTGCGACGGTGGTCGCTGGACGAGCTGCCGCAGCTGTTCAACGTGCTGCGCGGCGACATGTCGCTGGTGGGCCCGCGGCCGCTGCCCGAGCGCGACTACGAGCGCCTGGAGGAGTGGCACCGCAAGCGCTACCTGGTGCTGCCGGGGCTCACGGGCCTGTGGCAGGTCTCGGGCCGCTCGGAGCTGGACTTCGACGAGCTCGTGCGGCTGGACTTCCTCTACCTCGAGCGGTGGTCGGTGTTCCTGGACCTGACCATCCTGCTCAAGACGCTGCCCGCAGTGTTCCGCTCCCGCGGCGCCTGGTAGAGCTCTCCGGGACAGCCTCTCGCGGCTCTACTCTGCACCCGTGTTCCAGTACCGCTTCCTGTTCGAGCAGATGGTGCGCCGTGAGCTGCGCCAGAAGTACAAGGGCTCGGCGCTGGGCGTGCTCTGGTACCTGGTGAACCCCCTCGTGCTGATGGGCGCGTACGCGCTCGTGTTCAGCGTGCTGCTGCGGGTGGCCGACGTCCCCGACTATCCGCTGTTCCTGCTGGTCGGGCTGATCGTGTGGGTGTTCTTCTCCCAGGCGCTGCTGGCCGCCGCGCCGAGCCTGGTGACAAACGCGTCGCTGGTGCGCAAGGTGCGCTTCCCGCGCGAGGCGATCCCGGCGTCGGTGGCCACCGTGCAGCTCGTCACGTTCCTCGTGATGCTCGTGCTGGTGGTGCCGGTGGCGCTGGTCGTCCGCGGGTCGCTGGACCCGGCGCTCGCCCTGCTGCCGGTGATAGTCGCGCTGCTGTTCTGCTTCGTGCTCGGGCTGTCGCTGGCGGTGGCGGTGCTGCACGCGCACTACCGCGACGTGGAGCCCGTGCTGGCTGCGGCGCTGCTGCCGTGGTTCTTCGTTACCCCGATCTTCCTCCGGGTGGAGGACCTGCCCGGCGTGGAGAGCCGCGAATGGCTCGGCGACCTGCTGCAGTGGGGCAACCCGATAGCGCCGTTCGTGGACGACGTGCGCGACGTGCTCTACGCGGGCGTGGCTCCGTCGGCCGGGCACATGGCGTACGTGGCAGTGGCGGGCCTGCTGGCGCTCGGCGGCGGCCTGCTGCTGTTCCGGCGCATGGAGCGCGACCTGGCGGTGATCCTGTGAGACCGATCGTGCGCAGCCGGCCGAGCCGGCTGCTTCGCGAACAGCGCGCGGCGCCGGGCGAGGTGGTGCTCGAGCACGCCAGCCGCCGCTTCCACGTGCGCCGCGACCGCAGCCGCCCGCTGAAGGAGCTGGTGGTGCGTCGCAGCCGCGGTGCGGGCGAGGCCACCGTGGACGCCCTGTGTGACGTGAGCCTGCGCGTGGAGCCCGGCGAGGCCGTGGGCCTGGTGGGGCGCAACGGCGCGGGCAAGTCGTCCACACTTGCGTGCCTGGCGGGCATCGTGCCGCTGGACTCCGGGCGTGCCGAGTGCGGCGGGCGCGTCGTGACGCTGCTGGAGCTGGGCGCGGGCTTCGGCGAGGACTTCTCCGGCCGCGAGAACATCTACCTCAACGGCGCGCTGCACGGGTTCGAGCGCAACGAGATCGAGGCGCGCGTGGACGACATCGTCGCCTTCTCCGAGCTGGGTGAGTTCATCGACCTGCCGGTGAAGGTCTACAGCTCGGGCATGTTCCTGCGGCTGGGCTTCTCGATCGCCGCCCACCTGGACGCCGACGTGATGCTGATCGACGAGATCCTCGCCGTGGGCGACGAGTCGTTCCAGCGCAAGTGCCTGGCCCGGATCTCCGAGCGGATGGAGGCGGGCGTCACGATGGTGCTCGTCTCCCACGACCCCAGCGCGATCGAGCGCGTGTGCCGGCGGGTGGTGGTGCTAGACGCCGGGCAGGAGGCCTTCGACGGCCCGGTGGCCGACGGCCTGCTGGCCTACCACCGGCTGCTGGGCGTGAGCGAGGGCGCCACGCGCAGCGTGCGCCCGGGCGCCGGCGGCACGCTGGAGGTGTCCGAGCTGGAGCTGCTGGACGCCGACGGCGCCCCGCGGCGCGTGTTCCGCCCAGGCGAGGCGCTGCGGGTGAGGATGGCGCTCAGCTCGCGCGGGCCCGCCGAGCGGGTGGTGGCCGCACTGGAGGTGCGCGACCAGCGCGGCGAGACCTGCTTCCGCACCGACGCCGCGGTGGGCTCGGTCCAGGGAACGATGGAGGCCTCCTTCGCGATGGAGCGGCTGGCCCTGCTGGGCGGCGACTACGACGTCGCGGTGGGCGCCGCCGAGCAGGACGCGCCCGCGGGCGCGTGGCTGGACCGCGTGGCCCGTCTCACGGTGGCGCCGGTGTCCGGCGGTGAGGGCGTGGCCGACCTGCGTGGCACGTGGTCGGTCGCGAACTCCGCGGCGGCGGTGCCGGCGGGGAGGACGGCGTGACGCGTCCCGAGGACGCACAGGAGCAGGCGCGCCGGTCCGCGGAGCTCAAGCGCGCGGAGGGCCGCTACGCGGAGACGACCGGCGGGGACGCCCTGGACGCCACGATCCTCGGCGGCCGGGCGCCGGCGGAGCTGCTCAGCGAGTGGGCCGTGATCGAGATCGAGCCCGACCTCCTCTACTCCACCCGGCGCGGCGGTGCCCCGATCACCGCGCTCAAGCGGCTGCTGCTGCGGCTGATGCGCCAGCACCTGGTGGAGCTGGAGGCGCGCCAGACCCGCTTCAACCTCGGGCTGCTCGCGTCGTTCCAGCAGCTCGAACGCCGCGTGGAGGCGCTCGAGCGCGACGCGCCGCCGCGAGCCGGCGAAGAGTGACCGCCGTCCACCAGGCGGTGGCGGGCGCCGGGCCCTACGACGCCGTGAGCGAGCAGGCGCGCGCGTGGCGGCGGCTGCTCACCGAGGCCGGCTATGGCGGCGCGGACCATGCCGGCCAGGTGGATCCGGGCGCGCGCGACGGCTTCCGGCCGCTGGAGCGGCTCGAGCCCGCGGCAGGGGACCTGATCGTGATTCGCTACTCGGCCTGGTCGCCCGGGCTTGGGCGGCTCCTGGACCGGCCGCAGCGCAAGCTGCTCGTCTACCACAACATCACCCCGCCGGGCTACCTCTGGAACCACAGTCCGGGGCTGGCGGTCCAGTGCGCGGTGGGGCGGATGCAGCTGCCGGCCTTTGCCCGCGGCGCGCGGGTTACGACCGCCGACTCGGAGTACAACGCGGGCGAGCTGCGCGACGCCGGGGCGGACGGCGTGCGCGTGGTGCCGGTGCTGTTCGAGCCGGGGCGGCTGGCTCCGCGCGGGCGCGCGCCGGAAGGCCACGGGCCGCTCGTGCTGGTGGTGGGGCGCCTGGTGCCCAACAAGCGCCACGACCGGGTGTTCCGCGCGTTCGCTGCGTACCAGGGCGAGTGCGAGCCCGAGGCCCGGCTGCTGTGCGTGGGCACCGCGCTGAATCCCCGCTACGCGGCGCTGATGCAGACGCTGGCCGACGAGTCGGGAGCGCGCAACGTGCGGCTGGCCGGGGGCCTCGCCCAGGACGAGGTGAACGCCGCCTACGCCGAGGCCGGCGTGCTGCTTACGCTCTCCGAGCACGAGGGCTTCTGCGTGCCGCTGCTCGAGGCATTCCACTTCGGCGTGCCGGTGGTGGCCGCGCCGGCGGGCGCGGTGCCCGGCGTGGCGGGCCACGCCGGGCTGTACACGGACGGCGATCCCGCGGTCACGGCCGAGCTGATGGACATGGCGGTGCGGGACACCGAGCTGCGCGAGGAGCTGGCGCGGCGCGGGCGCGAGCGGCTGGAGCAGTTCGCCTACGAGCGCACCGCAGCGTCCGTGCGCGAGGTGGTGGAGGAGGCGCTGGCCTGATGGGCAGCGAGGAGTACCACCCCGACAACCTGCTGGACGGCCTCTCCTCGCGCTCGACGATGGAGGTGCAGTACGAGCACATGCGCGAGCGCGAGCGCGAGCTGCTGGCGCCCCTGCTGCCCGCCGGCGGCGACGTGCTGTCGGTGGGCTGCGGCTGGAACCCGGGCCGCCACGTGTTCCCGTCGCCTGCCTGGCGCATGACCGGCGTGGAGCCGGAGGCAGAGAAGCCCGACGCGCTCGTGGCCGAAGGCGTGCTTGACGCGGGCCTGGCGGGCAGGGCCGGCGAGCTGGACTCCCTTCCCGACGCGTCCTTCGACGCCGTGCTCTACCGCCTGGTGCTGCACCACGTGGTCTTCCAGGTGCCGCTGGAGCCGGTGTTCGCGGAGGCGGCGCGGCTGGTGCGGCCCGGCGGGCTGCTGGTGGCGGTGGAGCCCGGCCTCTGGCACCCGGTGGGCGCCGGGCTGGCGCTGGCCAACAAGCTGGGCGCCGGGCCGGCCGTGCACGGCACCCCCGACGACGTGCCGTTGTCGCCGCGGCGGCTGCTCGCCGGCGCCCGCGCCGCCGGCCTTGAAGCCGAGCTGTCGGCCGTGACCTACACCTGGCGGCGCATGCCGGTGGCCATACAGCGGACGCTGTGGCCGCTGGACCGGGCGCTGGGCGCACGAAAGCGCGCGGCGACCCTGGGCCACACCCTGATGCTCACCGCGCGCCGGCCGCCCTAGAGCCCGCTACCGGGCCTGAAGCGGTCGTTGTAGACGAACGGGTCGATCATCCGGCGCGACGCCACGTCCGGGCCGGGCACGTCGCGGCGCATCCGGTACAGCACGTAGGCGCGGTTACTGTGCAGCGCGCGGCCGTCGGCGTCGGGCGGGCGACCCGTGTGCCGGTCCACGATCAGGTAGTCCGCCTTGCGTCCCTTGGGGGCGTACGGGAAGAAGCCCAGCAGCGGCGCCGACGAGGTGACCCGCCGGTCGGCCAGCATGTACCACGCCCACTGCTGCTTGCCGTAGGCGGCGATGTCCACGCGCACGCTGGCGCCGTCCGGGAGCTGGTCGCTCCAGCCGCGCAGGTCGACGAGCTCGTGTGTGAGGTGGGGTGCCGTGTCGACGATCTCGCCGCGTGCGCCCAGCACCACCACGGCCAGCACGAGGCCCAGCGCGGCCGCGGCGGGAGCGGCGCGGACCCGCGTCGGCGAGCGGGCGGCCTCCACCAGCCCCACGCCGGCGAGGCCGAGCACCATTACGCCCCCGAAGCCCAGCGCCTTGAACACGAACAGCTCGCCCCCGGTGCGCAGGCGCAGGTAGCCGGCGGCGAGCAGCAGGCCGCCCGTGGTCACGGCCAGCGGCACAGCCACGTCGCGAGGGCGCCGCCAGAGAGCGAAGATCGCCGCGGCCAGCAGCACCGGGGTGAGCACGGGCAGTACGGACACGCCCAGCGCCCGGGCCAGCGAAAGGAAGCCGAGCGCCCCGCCCGACCACGGGCCGAGGTCCCCGCCGGGCAGGGCCGCGGCCACGCCGTCCACCACCTTGTTCGCGGCGGACACCGAGAGCACCACGAGGATCGGCACGGCCACCGCGGCGAGCGCCACCCCAAGGGCCACCCAGCCCTTCCCGCGCGGGAGCCTCAGCGCCGACACCCAGCCGGGCCGCTCCCCGGGCGCCCGGCCGCGCCGGACAAGCACGGCGGCGACCGCTATGAACGCCAGCGTGAAGGGAGCGAGCAGCGGGTAGGCCAGCGAGCCCACGACCAGGAACGAAGCCATCAGCGCCAGCGTCCCCCTGCCGGGCTCGGTGAGGTAGAGCCACGCGGCCAGCAAGGTGAACGGCAGGGCCAGCGTGCCCCACAGCTGGTTGTAGAACGGCTCGAGCGCGAGGTGCAGTGTCTGCTCGGCCAGTCCCACCATCGCCATCGCGACGATTCCCGCCTCGATCGTTGCGCCCAGCATGTGGCGCGCCAACAGGTGGAAGCCGATGCCGGTGAGCACCACCAGCAGCGCGCCGAACGCGACGAACGCCTCCGGGGGGTCCAGCCCCGCCAGCGAGCTGACGGCGGCGAGCGAGTAGTAGATCGGGTACTTCGAGCGCCAGGCGCCGGGCATGCGGTCCTCGGGCCCCAGGCGCCAGCGGGCGTACGCCGCCGATCCCGCGCCCGCGAGCAGCACGGCCACCAGGCTCGCCGGGAACGGCACCGCCAGGAAGCCGAGCAGGGTGAGCGCCAGCGCGGATGCGACGGCACCGACCGGCAGCACGAAGAGCCAGAGGTCGGCGGGCAGCCGGGGAGGCAGGATCACGCGCGCCAGGGCGTAGCCGGACAGCGAGAAGAGCGCAACCGCCGCCGCCAGCGTCCGCGCGATCGCCGGAAGGGCATCCGGGTTGGGCAGCCCGCCGCGGCTCCACGGCGAGCCGGAAGATCCACTCCAGGCCGTTGTCTGACAGCCAGTGCGGCGCGCGCGGCACGCGGCCCGCCACGTAGTCGAACAGCGCTCCCACGTTCCACACCACGGACGCCTCGATCCGGTCCCAGTTGCGGTGCACCCACAGCTCCTGCTGCGGCGTGCCCATCCCCACGAGCAGGATGTCGGGCCGGTTCTCGGCGATGTGCTCCAGCACGCGCTCGGAGTGCGGGCTGCCCAGGCCGAAGTAACCGTGGTGGGTGCCCGTGACCTCCAGTCGCGGGTACCAGCGCCGCAGGGTGGCGGCGGCGTCGGCCGAGGCGCCCGGGTCCGAGCCGAGCAGGTAGATCGAGCGGCCGGAGTCCTGGCACAGGGCCGCCACGCCCCAGATCCAGTCGGCACCCGTCATGCGGTGCGGCACGTCTAGGCCGATCAGGCGGGCGGCCAGCCGCACGCCGTAGCCGTCGCAGTAGACGAGGTCGCACGCCTGCAGCGCGCGGCGCAGCTCCGGGTCGCGCTGCGACTGGTTGAGCACGTGGGCATTCACGTAGCTCACCCGCCGGTGCTCGCCCCGCTCGGCGAAGCCGATGATCTGCCGCAGCAACTCGGCGGGCGTGCCGGTCTGCACACCCACTCCGAAGATCCGGGTGGCCTGCACGGACGGTGCGGGGGTGTGCTCGGAGGTCTTCGGGTGCGTGCTCACCGGATGGCCTCCAAACCGAAGGGGATGGTGGCGGTGGCCCGGTCCCGCAGCCGTCGCTCGAGCTCCGAGCGTGCCCGCAGGGCCTCGGGCAGACGCCTCGCCGCTTCGCCGTAGGCTCGCATTAGATGGCGCTCGCGCAGCATCGCCCACCCGAGGGCGGCCACCTCCCAGGCGGCGATCCAGGGTAGGTCGCGCACCAGCGCGGACGTATCGTTCTTGACCATCATCAGGTAGCGGTTGCGGTACTGAATCCGGCGCTCTTGTTCCGGCATCCGTGCGCGTGTGGCGGGGCTGTAGGAGCGGACATGGTAGGCAACCGCCCGGGGCTCGTAGACCGAGCGCCATCCAAGGCGCCGGGCGCGCCAGGCGAGGTCAACGTCGGACGCCCACGACTTCATGCTCTCGTCGAGGATCTGGCCTCGCAACCGGCAGTCCTCGAGCGCGTCGCGCCTGTACAGCGCAGCCGCGCCGTCGGCGCCGAAGACCTCGCAAGGGGAGTCGTAGGCCAGCGCGGGGGAACCAAAGCCGCCGAGGCGAATTCCTTCGGCGGCGGTCGACCACTATTCCGGCGCAGTCGATGGCGTCGAGGCGCCCGCCGGGGTCCGGCCCCTGGGTGCGAAGCAGGCGTGGCGCCACCGAAGCCACTCCGGGCTCGTCGAGGCGCGGCCTGGCGGCGGCGAGAAAGCCGGGCTCGAGAAAGCAGTCGGCGTTGACGAGCAGCACCGCGCCGCCGCCGGTGGAAGCGATCGCCGCATTGTTGGCGGCCGCCCACGACAGCCGCCGGTCCGGGCGCCGTGCTCGGCGGTGACGGCGGGTGTGGAATCGGTGGACGCGTTGTCGATCACCGTGACCTCCGCCCCGGGCTGGGCGATCGCCGCGGGCAGCGAGTGCTCGAGCAGGTGCCCGTGATCGGCCGAGATCAGCAGGATCTGGGTGTCCATCCGGAACGGCGCGTGGTCTCTCAGGCCGCGCGCCCGATTCCGATCAGGCGCTCCACCAGGTCCGGGCCCGCCGCCGCGACCACGCGCGAGCGCATGTCCAGCCCGAGGCTCGTGCCCGCGAGGTCGCCGCCCGCCGCCGCCTCGGGGAAAGACACCGCGCCGCCGGCCTCGCGAACGATCAGCTGTCCGGCGGCGGAGTCCACCGAGCGGGTGGCGCCAAGGCTCACGAGCGCGTCGAGCCGCCCCGCCGCCACGTAACAGAGCGACAGCGCGATCGAGCCCACGCCGCGCAGCCGCGCGGCGCCGGTGGCGGCCAGCGCCTCGGAGTGCTCGGCCACGAGCGCCGGGTGCGCGGTCTCGAGCCCCAACAGCTCGAGGTCGCCGCTCTGGCTCACCTCCACCGGCGTGCCGTCGCAGAAGGCGCCCTCGCCGCGCTGGGCCCACCAGTCCTCGCCGGTGCTGAGGTTGTGCACGTAGCCCACCTGGACGTCGGCCATCGACGGGCCGGAGGAGATCGCGATCGAGAGGGCGTAGGCGGGCAGGCCGCGCTTGGCGTTGCGCGAGCCGTCGATCGGGTCCACCACCACGTACACCGGGCCGCCGCCCGCGATCTGGACCTCGCCCCGCTCCTCGGAGACCGCGGTGAGCGGCAGCTCCAGCGCCTCCAGCTCGCCGAACACGGCGTCCTCCGCCTCGCGGTCGATCACCAGCGACATGTCGCCGCCCATGCCGCGCCCGGCGGTGGCTGCACGGTCGGCGGGCAGGGGGTGGCGCTCCATCGCGCCGCGGGCTCCGGCGGCGGCCCGGCGGCACAGTCCCAGCCAGTCGACAGCTAGTGCGGCGTCCACGGGTGGCGTCATCGCGACGGAGGATATGGGCGCGAATGGCAGTCCCGCGTCGTCAGAGCAGCTCGGCGTAGACGGCCGCGGTTTCGCGCGCCGTGCGCTCCCAGCTGAGCTGCGCCGCGCGCCTGCGCCCGAGCTCGGCCATCCGAGCCCGCCGGGCCGGGTCGGCGAGCACGTCACGGATCGCGGACGCCATGTCGTCCTCGTCGGTGGGGTCGAAGTAGACCGCGGCGTCGGCCCCGGCCTCCGGAAGGGCGGTGGCGTTGGACGCCGCTACAGGGCAGCCGCGCGCCATCGCCTCGACCACCGCCAGGCCGAAGCCCTCGTAGAAGCTGGGGTAGACCAGCAGATCGGCCCCGCGGATCAGCGCGTCCAGACGTCCGTCGGGAACGTAGCCCGGCAGCTCCACCGGGGCGTCGCCTGCGGCTGCCCGTACGCGCTCGGCCGCCGAGCCGGCCATGCCGGCGAGCACCAGCCGGTGCGGAATTCCTTCCGCGTGCAGCGCACGGAAGGCGGAAACCAGCCGGGGGAGGTTCTTCTTGCGGCGCAGGTCGCCCACCGCGAGCAGGTAGGGCCCCTCCGGCGGCGGCTCGTCGCCCAGCGGCAGGCTCGGGGCGGAGAGCACCACGCGCGTGCGCTCGGGGTTCACGCCGTAGCGCTCGCACACGTCGTCGCGCGTGTGTTTGGACACGCAGATCACGCGCTCGGCCGAGCGCGTGATCTGCGGTGTGAAGGTGCGGTACTTCCAGCCGGTCCGGCGCGAGAAGTCCTCGGGGCGGCGGATTCGGCCACGGCACCCGCCGCGCACATCACCGCCGGCGTGGCACGCCAGAAACGCTCGCTGGCCCAGGGGCGCGGCGGCTTGTCCACGAGGTCGTGGAGGTGGGGCACCAGCGCCGGCCCGCGCAGCGCGGGCCAGGTGCGCAGGGTGACGGCGCCGTTGAGGTAGACGAGGTCTGGAGCCAGGCGGCGCACGAGCCGCAGCGCCTGGGGCAGCCCGCGGGCCAGGCCGGCCCACGACCACCGCGAGAGCCCGCCCACCTGCACGTGGCGCACGGGGATCCCGGCCTCTCCGGCTGCCGCGGCGAGCGGTCCCTCGCCCGGCGTGGCGAGCCACATCTCGAAGCCGTGAGCGGGCAGCCGGCGCGCGATTCGCAGCAGGGCCAGCTCGGCGCCGCCGAGCTCGCTGGTCTGGGCGAGAGCCAGGACGCGCACCATGACGCGATCATGTCATCCGCGGTGAGCAGATACGACGACGAGATCTGGGAGTTGGTGCCCGACCCGGGGCCGCGCCCGCCCGCTCACATCGAGCGCTTCGTGGCGGCGCTGGCTCCGGCCGGGACCGCGCTCGACCTGGGCTGCGGGGACGGCAGGCTGTCCGCGTCGCTGCGAACGGAGGAGCTGTGCGTGGCCGACGTGTCCGAGGTTGCGCTCGCCCGCGCGGCCGGGCGGCTGCCCGCCGCGCGCACCGTGCTGCTTGAGCCGGACGCTCCCCTGCCGCTACCCGACAACGCCTTCGAGCTCGTGCTGTGCGCCGAGACCCTGGAGCACGTGCGCGATGTCCAGCTGCTGATCTCGGAAGCGCGGCGGGTGCTGGTACCCGGCGGGCGGCTGGCCGTGACCACTCCGGCGCACGGGCGCGCCACCGGCCTCGACATCCTGCTGCGGGGATTCGAGCGCCGATTCGACCCGCTCTCGCCCCACCTGCGCTTCTTCAGCTCCCGCTCGCTGGAGGGGCTGCTGGACGCGCTCGGCTTCCACGTGCGCCGGCAAGAGCGCGAGGAGGGCACCCTCCTGGCCCTCGCGACCAGGTAGAACGCAACGCGGGGTGCGAGTCCTGATCGACACCAGCCACGCCTCACGCGGTCCCACGGGCAGCGGCGTGTACGTGCGCGAGCTGCTGGCTGCGCTGCGCGAGCGGGACGGGGTGGAGGTGGTCG
Organism: Thermoleophilaceae bacterium; assembly: GCA_035646775.1. Lineage (GTDB taxonomy): Bacteria > Actinomycetota > Thermoleophilia > Solirubrobacterales > Thermoleophilaceae > JAAYBF01. The sequence continues at coordinate 15,504 of DASROS010000008.1, forward strand.
AGGCACGCCAGCGGCTGCGTCTGCGTCCCGGTCGCGCGGGAGGCGCGCTGGCCCCACTGCGGACCGCCGCCAACGTCGCCCTCGACTCGCTGTGGCTGCACGGCGGCCTGCCCCGCGCGGCGCGCGCCGCGCGCGCCGACGTGGTGCACCACCCGCTGCCCGCGCACAGCCGCATGATCGCCGCCCCGCAGGTGGCCACGGTGCACGACGTGGCGTTCCTCGCGCTCCCCGACCGCTACGGGCGGGCGTGGCGGCTCTACGCCCGCCGCACCTACCGGCGCGCGGTGCGCCGCTGCGCGGCCGTGGTCTGCCCTTCGCAGGCCACTGCGATCGAGGTGATGGGGCTGCTCCGCGGCCATCCGGCGAAGCTGGTGGTGGCCCACCACGGTCCCGGGCAGTCGGGCGCGGGCGGGCCGGACCGCGGCGACCCGCCGGAGGGCGGCCCCCTGCTGTTCGTGGGCGACTGCGAGGCGCGCAAGAACCTGGACGGCCTGCTGGCTGCCTACGCGGCCTATCGCGCGAGCGCGGACACCCAGGGGGGCACAAGCGAGCCCGCGCCGCTGGTGCTCGCAGGGGCGGGCGCTGCGGCGGCGGACGGGCAGCCCGGAGTGGAGGCACGGGCGGCTCTGCCGGCGGCCTGCTCGCCCACCCGAAGCGGGTGGCCGGCTACCGCGAGCGCGCGCTGGAGCGCGCCGAGCTCTACTCCTGGGACGGGGTGGCCGCGGCCTACGAGCAGCTTCTGCTGGAGGTGTCGGACTCCAACGGGCACGGCCCGCTGCCGATGGAGCGCCTCGATGAGATCGAGCGGGCCACGGCGCCCGCGGGCTAGGGTGCCGGTGCGCCGGACGTGATCGCAGCCTGGATCTCCGCCGACAGGGACTGGATCCGGCGGGAGTTGGGATCGAGGGGCCGTGCAGCCTCCACGGTCACGATCGCCCGCTCGGGAAGGTCAAGGTCCCTGAACTCGAACTCTGAGAGGCGCAACCAGGTGTCTGGGTCGCGGGGGTGCTCCCGGACTGCCTGCTCCAGCGCCCGGTGTGCCGCCACGCGCCGCCCCTGTCCCGCCAGCGCATCAGCCCGGACGAACAGCGGCGCGGCGGAGTAGGGATCCAGCTCACGGGCGTCGGCAGCCTCGCGCTCGGCCGCCTCGAAGTCTCCGCGCCCGATCGAGTCGAGCGCGCGGTCGCTCGCGCGCGCGGAAGCCTGCGGCTGCCAGATCGCCCAGCAGCAGAGGGCGGTGGTCACGAGCACAGCCCCCGCGGCAAGCCTTCGTGTGCCGATGCCCTCAGGGGGCGATGGTCGTTCGGGGGGGCCGGACACCGCGGTGACGGCAGGCAGAGGGCCCCTCCCGGCCACGAAGCCGGCCGCTACGAGGGCCGGGAGAGCTGCGCCGGGGATCGACCAGGTCCAGTCGATCGCGGCGTGCAGCCCGAAGGCCACGGCGCAGAGGGTCAGGGAGGTAAGGGCGATCCGGTCGTCGCTCCAGTCGGGGCGCGGGCGGCGGCCCGGGCCCAGGCCCAGTGTGCGAGCGGCGGCCCCCAGCCAGGCCACCAGGAGGGCGAGGGCGCTCAGCACGCCCACCAGCCCGAGGTCGGCGAGCGTCTGCGCCCCGAACCCATGTGCGTGGGCGGCCCCCCGCCCGTCCTCGCGGTACAGCAGCCTGGCCAGGCCGAACGTGTTTGCTCCCCTGCCCACAAGGGGCCGCTCCTTGAAGATCTTGCCCGCCTGGCGCCAGTATTCGCCGCGCGAGGAGGAGGCAGAGACCAGCCTGCTGGACCCGGCGGGCGGCGCCTCGGTTTCGCTGGTCAGCTCCTCGAACCGGTCGGACACCGTGCCGCCGAGCCCCCGGTCGCTCATGGCCACCGAGGCGAGGGTCGCCAGCGGCAGCGCGCACGCCACCACCGCCAGCCCGATCCCAGCCCGGCGGCGCGTCCGCAGCGACAACGTGCGCCTGGCCGTCACGGCCTCGACCGCCAGGCCTGCTGCCAGTAGCACGGCGCACAGCGCGACGAGCAACAGCCCGAAGTCGCCCGCCACTGCCTCCTGGGTTCGGACATCCTGGAAGGCCTCGGTGAACTGGTCGCGAGAGAGTGCCCAGGCGGCCACCGGCGCCACAGCCACCGACGGCAGCAGCAGCGCGGGGACGCTGCGCAGGCGAAGCGGCACTAGTGCAAACCAGATCACCAGCGCGACGAACAGCGCCGCGAGCGCCCCCCGGGACTGCGTCAGCAAGATGGTGAGGATCAGCAGGCCCAGGGCCGGGTAGCTCAGTGCGGTGGCCGCCCGCGAGGCGCCCCTCCGCGTGGCGAGCCAGAGGGTCGGCGGCACGGTCAGGGCGGCCATTCCGCCGAGGGCGTTCCAGTAGCCGAACGGAGCGCCCAGCCGCGATGTGAGCAGTAGCTCGCCCCCGAGGGATGCCGGGAACACACGCGTGGCCAGGGCCCAGCCGCACACGACCACCCCCGCAAATGCCACCGACCCCGCTACGGCACCCGCCGCGCGGGGGGAATGCCGCCCGCCGGCCACTACGGCGGCGAAAGCCACGAGGTAGGCAAAGGTGCGGCCGGCCTCTTCGCCGGTGTCGGCGGGAGCGATCGACCATGCGGCCGACAGGGCGGTAATGGCGGTGAACACCGCCAGAAGCAGCACCGCGGCCGCGCCGTTGAACGGACCGGGGCGCCCGCGCAGCACGAAGAAGGCCAGCAGGCCCCCCGCGCCGAGGGCGACGAGGATCGAGACCGTCGTGCTGCTCGCCAGATCGGTGCCCGCCTGGGCGCCGAAGGCGACGGCGCTCAGCGCGCCGCCGAGGGTGGCGCTAGCGGCTACGGAACGGAATCGGGACACGGCGCAGCAGCTCAGGGTTGCGCCGCCACAGGACGTAGAGCCCGGCGCCCAGCGTAAGCAGGAGCAGTGCCACGAGAGCCAGGACCGCGGGAAGCGACAGGCCGTTGGCGGTGTCGCTGCCGTCCACGGCCCCCGCCTTCAGCGAATCGGTCTGGCGATCGCCCAGCTGGCGCTCGGTGTCCGCCTGGGCGAGCTGGCGCTTGCGCTTGTTCGCCGCCTCGCGCTCGGCCGGGCTTACCACGCCGTCGCCGTTGGCGTCGGGGTCGATGCCGCCGCCGGCGCCGTCATCCTCGCCGAAGCCTGAACCGCCACCGCCCGAGGACTCGGCCTTCTTCTTGCCGCTGCCGATCGAGGCTGCGATCACCTGCTCGCAGTCGGTGTACTCCCGCATCTCGCCCGGCATCTTCTTGAGGGCGGCACGCTTGTCGGCGTCGGAATGCTTCTCGTCGATCGACTCGTCCGCGTTGCAGTCGCGGAGCACGTTGTCGGGGCTGGCCTGGGCCAGTGCGGGGAAAGCCAGCACGGCGAACAGGAACATCGGCGCGATCAGATGTCTAATAGTCATAAGCGTGAAACGGAAGGGGTCGGGGCCCTAGGGCTGTGAAACAGAGGGGACAGCCACTTGTGCCGCTATCTCCGGTGGGGACATGTAGTCCGTGCGAAGCCTTTCGAGCACGGATCAAATCCCTTGCTGCTTCGCGGCAGGCTAGCAAGTCCCTCCCGAGCGCCCCGCCCCGGTCAGAGCCAGGGCGCGGGCCATCCCCTCGGCCCAGGCGTCCGGGGTGAGCGCCAGCGCCGCTTCGCGGGCGGCCACGCCGAGGCTCTGTCGCAGCTCTGGAGTGGCCTCGAGCGCGTTCAGGCGGGCGGCCAGGGCCCGCGCGTCGCCTGCCGGGAAGGTGAACCCGGTCGTGCCGTCCCCCACAAGGCCTCCGGCGGCGGCGCCCACGGCGTCGCTGGCTATCACGGGGGTGCTCTGGAGCATGGCTTCGTTGACCACCAGACCCCACGGCTCCACGAAGGTCCCGGTGCGGATGGACGGCAGCACGAGCAGATCGGCGGCGGCGTAGAGGGCGGGCAGCTCGGCGGCGCCAACGTGACCCAGCCCGCGGACGCCGTCGCCCGCCCGGGAGACCGCGGCCGCCAGCGGGCCGTCGCCGGCGACGGCCAGGCGCGCGCTCCCGGCCATGTCGGCGTGGCGCCAGGCCTCCAGCAGCACCGTCAGGCCCTTCTCCCGCTCCAAGCGGCCCACGAAGAGCACCAGCAGCTCGTCCTCCCGCGCCCCGGCGCGGCGGCGCCACTCCTGCCGGTCGGGGGCGGCCACGGGCGCGCCGTAGTGCGCCACGTCCACCGTCTGTGGTGCCACCACCACGTTGCCCTGCCTGCGGTGGCGCTCCACGTGGCGGCTCACGTGGGTGCCGTAGGTGGCCACGGCGTCGGCGTGGCGGTAGAGGTGGCGGGTGGGCAGCACCGACAGCGCGTGGGCGGGCGTGCGGGGATGCGCCCACACGGTGGCCCAGAGCACGAACGGCACGCGGCGGGCGCGGGCTGCCAGGTAGGCGCCCGGCAGGGCGATGCGCCCGCCCAGCCCGGCGATCACCGCCCGGTAGCGCCCCGAGGCGGCCAGGCGCACCGCGCCCGCCTGGGTCACCCGGTGCACGGCCAGGCCCGGCACGGGCGGCCCGGCCTCATCGAAGGCGATCACCTCCACCCCCTCGCGCTCGGCCAGCAGCCGGAAGGGCTCGCGCCGGTAGGGCGAGACCGTGCCTGTGATCAGGCAGGCGGGCCGCGGGTCGGGCATGGCGAGACCCTACGCTGCCCTCCGTGCCAGGCCTTCCCGACATCGCCCTCGTCTCGCTCGGGAGCACAATGGGGCTGCGCCATGCTGACGAGGCCTTCGCCGAGCAGGTGCGGGCCGCCGGCGCCACCTGTGAGGTGCTCCCGGTGCGACTGGGGCGGTCGGCCGGGCTGCGGCGCACGATGGCGCTCACCGACGTGGTGGAGGGGCTCGGCGCCCGCCGGGCCGCGCGCGGGGCGCAGGCCGGCGCCTACGTCTACTCCAGCGTGACGGCCGCCCTGCTCCAGCCCCCGCGCGCCCCCGCCGCCGTGCGCTTCGACGGCATCGCCGCCCTCAACCGGCCCGGCGTCGGCGGCGCCTGGCAGCGCCGGCGCGAGCGCTCGGTGCTGCGCTCGGCCGACCTGCTGCTCCCGTGGAGCGAACCTGCCGCCGAGGCGGCCCGGCGCGCGACGGGCTCCGATCCGGGACCGGTCGTCGTGCTGCCGCCACCGGTGTCCCCGCCTTCGGAGGCCGTGCGAGGCCGCTTCGATGCCGTGGCCTACGCGTCCAACCCCGACAAGCGCGGGCTGGACCTGCTGCTGCGCGCGTGGGGCGAGGCCGGGCCGCCCGGCGGGCGGCTGGGGGTCGGGGGCCTGGACCGCCCCGACGGCGAGCGCTGGCTGCGCAGGCTGGGCGTGGACGCGCCGCCCGGGGTGGAGTGGCTCGGGCCGCTGGAGCCGGAGCGCTGGCTGGCCGTGGTGGCGGGTGCGCGGGTGTTCCTGAACGCGTCACGCTTCGAGGACTGGGGGCTCGCGCAGATGGAGGCGCTGTCGGCCGGCGTCCCGCTGGTCACGGTGCCCACCCCGGGTGCCAACGCGGCGCTGCCGCTGGCGCGCGAGCTGGCGCCCGAGCTGGTGGCCGGCGAGCGGTCCACCGAGGCGCTGGCCGGCGCGCTGCGCGCCGGGCTGGCGCTGGACGGCGCCGCCCGCGCGGCGTACGCCCAGGCCGCCGAGCGGCTGCTCGAGCCCTACCGGGAGGAAGAGCTGCGGCGGCGGGTTGCGGAGGAGGTCCTTCCGCGGCTGCTCAGCAGATCGTCGTAGACCGCGCTCCAGCGGTCGGCGAACGCCCCGTACCCGTAGCTCTCCTCGGCGCGCCTGTGCAGCTCGGCGGGATCGAATTCGCGCTCCAGCGTGGCCTCGATGGCCTCCGCCATCGCTCGAGGGTCGCGCGCCGGCACCAGCGGCCCCGCGTCGGGGGGGAGCACCTCGGGCACGCCGCCAACGCGCGTGGCCACCGACGGCAGGCCGCTGGCCATCGCCTCGATCAGAACGCAGCCGAACGTCTCGTGCAGGCTGGGCAGCACGAACAGGTCGGCCTCGGCCATCAGCCGGGCGACCTCCTCCTTGGGGCGCTCGCCGTGGAACCGCACCGCGCCGTCGAGGCCCAGCTCGGCGGCGCGGGCCTCCAGCTCCGATCGCAGCTCGCCGTCGCCTACCACGTCCAGCTCGGCCTCGCGCCGCTCCCGCAGCCCGGCGAGCGCCTCGAGCAGGTAGGCGTGGCCCTTCTTCTCGGCCAGGGCGCCCACGGTGAGCAGGCGCGCGGGGCCGTCGTGGCGCGCGTGCGTCGCCGCCTCGAACACCTCGGTGTCCACCACGTTGGGCAGCACGCGGATCCGGGCCCGCGGCGCGATCGCGCGCAGGTGGCCCGCCAGATCCTCGCTCACGGGCGCCACCAGGTCGGCGCCCGTGAAGGCCGCGCGCGCCACCCACCGGTCGGTGCCGGTGATCAGGCCGCGCTGGAACCCGGTGTAGTGCTCGGTGACCACCACCGCCGCGCCGCTCAGGCGGCCGAGCAGCAGCGCCGGCAGCGCGGCCGAGTACACGTGGGCGTGCACCACGTCGGGCCTGAACCCCTCACCCCGCAGCCGCCACAGTGCCGCCAGCAGCCCGGCGATCTGGCAGGCCATCGCCGCCGGGCGAAACCACGGCCGCCGGTAGCGCACGCGCAGGGTGCGCAGGCCGTCCTCCACCTCGTGGGTGAGACGGAACAGGCCGAAGTCGGGCGACGGCGTGGCCAGCGAGGCCAGCACCACCACCTCGTGGCGGCGGGCCAGCGCCCGGGCGTGCTCGCGCACGAACAGTCCGAACACCGGCCGGTCGGGCCACGGGTACCACTTGGGCACCACCAGCACGCGCAGCCGCCGGCTCACGACGGCAGCCGGCGGATCGTGACCAGCGTGCGCTGCGCCTCGTGCGCGGGCACGTAGGGACGCTCGGCGAGGAAGCCGCGGGCCTCCGCGATCGCCTCGTCATGGCGGTAGGAGGCTGCCACCGGCTGCCACTCGTGGCGCACGGGGAGGGCGTCGACCACGC
>DASROS010000009.1:0-7931 GCA_035646775.1 Thermoleophilaceae bacterium
GCACGTAGCTGCGAATCCAACGGATGTCGTCCGCCATTTCCTCGTCGCCTACCTGTCTGGAGCGTTCGGCAGCCGCTTGCAAGTCCTCCGGCGACCGCCAGCCGCTTCGACGGAGGATCACGTAGGTGTCCATGGTGCGCCAAAACTACATCCGCTGGCGCGTTCGCGCAAGAGCCGGCTACGGCCGCTCAGCCCAGCTCGGCGAGGTTCTCGGAATGGACCGCTCGCTGGCGCGAGTTGTCCCGCCCGTCGGGCAGTTGCGGCTTCTCCTCCCCTCGCTCGAGCGCGTCGAGGTAGGCGAGATCCTCCTCCAGGAGCTCAAGCGCCCGCTCGCGGGGCGACGGCGAGCCGTGCCCCGGCACCACCGTCTCCGCGCGCTCGACCAGCGGCGCCAGGCGTGCCAGCGTGGCCCGATACTCATCCACCGACCCGCCCTCGTTGAGCATCGGGATCTCCACGTCGGAGAGGTAGTCGCCGCACACGAGCATGCCGAGCCAGGGTGCGAACACAGCCATCCCGTCGGGCGTGTGGCCCTCGGCGGGGTGCAGCTCCAGCTCGTGCTCGCCCAGGGCCAGGTGGCCGGGCACCGGGAGGGACTGCGTCTGGCCCAGGGCCAGCGGGCGCGGGCGGCGCACGTAGTGCTCGGCGTCGGCGTCACGCAGCGCGCGCTGGGCCTCGCCGGGCCGCTCGCGGATGCGCAGCATCGTGCCCTCGGCCAGGCCCATCGACAGGTCGGGGAACGCCAGCCGTGCGAGCAGGTGGTCCCAGTCGCCGTGCGTGGCCAGCAGGGCGTTCGGCTCGAAGCCCGACTGCGCCAGCACGGTGGGCAGCAGCTCCAGCTCGTCCGGGAAGTAAGGAGAGTCCACGAGCATCGCCTCTTCCCCCGCGCGGATGGCCGTGGCGGTGGTCTGCCACAGCAGGCTGGTGACCACGATCGCGTCGGGATTGACCGAGACCGCGCGCACGCGCCAGCCGGCGGCTAGGCCGCGTTCAGCAGCTTGCCCGCCTCACGGAAGGACTTGACCTCCGCGGTGGGCTTACGCTGGCCGGGCTCGAGCTGCTCGCCATGGCGGTTCACCCAGATCACCGCCACCTTCTGCTTCAGGCACGGCTCCACGTCGGTCGGGTAGCCGCTTGCGATGTGGACCCACTTGCTCTTCTTCTTCTCGATCCGGCGCGCGCACTCCCTGAAGTGGGCCTCGTCGGGCTTGTAGGAGCGCACCTGCTGCGCGGTCACGACCAGGTCGAGGTCGCCGCGCAGGTGTCGGCGGGTGGTGCCGAGCAGCTTGTCGTCGATGTTGGAGAGAATCCCCATCTCGTGGTTCTTCGCGAACCGCTCGAGCTGGGCGTTGGTCTCGCGGAAGGGCATCCAGCGCGGCACGCTGTTGGGAAGGAACTGCGCACGCGAGGACTCCAGCTCCCAGCCCAGCTCCTTGGCCACGCGCACGGCCGTGCGGCGCAGCACCTCGGCGTAGAGCTCGTAGGACCCGCTCTGGATCTCGCGCTGGATGTCGATGAAGCGCGGGATCAGCACGTCGCGGTCGATCGTGAAGCCGTCCCGGTCCGCCTCCTTCTGGAATGCCTCGTAGACCCCTGTCTCCCAATCGATCAGGGTTCCGTAGCAGTCGAACGTTACGAATTGGACATCTTTAGGAAGCGGCAAGGCGCGGCATTCTACGTAGCGGGGCTATAGGCTGCCCCGCCGCTCATGGACCTGCTCGAATACCAGGGCAAGCAGCTGTTCGAGAAGCACGGCGTTCCGGTGCCCGAGGGCCGCCCCGTTTCCCTGTGTGATCAAGGCCCAGGTGATCTACCTCGTCCTGGGCTCCTAGCCGTTCGAGGGCAGCTTCGCCCACGTCTGCTCCAGCGGACGCGGTGCTCCACCTGCCTCCAGCGGGTCCCGCATCCCCGTGTCGTAGTGGAACTCGGAGTAGCCGAGGTAGTTGGTCACCATCTCCATGCCGTCGCCGTCACCGTCGCCGGTGGCCATCCGGTCCCAGTTCTGGCGCACCAGCCTCACCTGCATCCGGGTGTCGCCGCCCACGCTCTTCTCCCGGAGGTCGGCCCCGCCCTCGGTGAGCCACATCCCCGGCGCGTCCTTGTCGCCGTTCAGCTGCGGCCAGCCGCTCCAGCGGCCCACCAGCAGGGAGCGGGCATGGGCGGCCCGGTTGCGCTGGGCGCCGGGGTTGCCGTGGCGGAAGAGCACATCCATGTAGTTGTGCTGGGTCCACACGAAGCGCGAGCGGGCGGCGAAGTGGATCTCGTCGAGCTCGTCCAGCAGGGCTGCGGTGAACGTGGCGTAGTCGGTATACAGCCGCGAGTCGCGCACCCCTTCCGGCTCCCCCTTGGGCCCGTCCCAGGTTGCGGGGCCCGCGAGGAGGATCCGGTTGCAGTACTTGTCGCCGATCTCCTGGGCGGTGGCGAGCATCCTGGCGGCCACGCGCGGGGCGGCCAGCTCGCCCTGCGCGAAGGGGTCGTCCTCCGGACTTGGATCGCGCTGGGGCCACCACTGGATGTTGGGCTCGTTGGCCACCTCGAGCGCGACGCCCTCGCCGTAGCGCAGGAAGCGGCGGTAGAGGAAGTCGATCCAGCGTCCCCAGTAGCCGTCGGGAGCCAGCTCCTCCGGCGCCGGCACGCGGTAGGTCAGCCTCTTCGCGGTGGCGGCGGGGTCACCCGTGGCGTGCGCCTCCGGCCGCATCCGGTCCTGCGGGAAGAAGTCGAGGTCGCCCGGGATGCCGTCCACCAGGTGGTCCGTGTCGTTGGCCCACTTGGGGAACAGCCATGGCATCACGATCACGCCGATCCGGGGGCTCTGGGACCGGGCCAGCTTCACCTGGGCGTCCAGCGCGGCGAGGTACGGCTGGCCCGGGTTGGCCACCGGGTCGTCGAGGCGGTCCCACGGAACCGAGCTGGGCGGAAGGGGCTGCACCTGGTCCCAGCGCACGACGAGCTTCACCCACCGCGTTCCCGTGGACGTGAGCAGATCGAGGTTGCCATGGGCGCGGAGATCCTGGTCGTCCCCGTCGGGCGTGTTGATCGGGCCCATGCTCACGCACTTCCGCAGCGTGGTGGGAACCGTGGCCGAGGCCTGCGCCAGCACGGCGTGGGGAACGGCCATGCGCGCGCCGGCCCCCGCGAACGCGGCTGCGCCGGCCGCACCGAGGAAGGTGCGCCGGCTCAGGAGACGGGTGTCTTGCCCCGGCGACATGGCTCGGCGCCCCGAACCTAGCGATCCGCAGGCCGGGCCCCTCCCGCACGTCGCGGTATCGTCACCGCGGTGAGCCAGCAAGAGACCATCTCCCTCGCCCGCGGCGCCCCCTCGATCGACATCGTGGCCACCGACGATCTGCGCGCGGCCGCCGACGCCGCGTTCTCCAACGACCCGGCGGGCACGTTCTCCTACGGGACCTCGGCCGGCTACAAGCCGCTGGTCGATTGGATCGCGGAGCGCCAGGGCGTGGCGCCGGAGCAGGTGATCGCCACCAACGGCTCGATGCAGGCCGACGCCTTCCTCTTCGGCCAGCTGGTGGAACCCGGGGACGTGGTGGTGGTCGAGGCGCCTTCCTATGACCGCACCCTGCTCTCGCTGCGGGGCCTGGGGGCGGAGCTCCTCGCCATCCCGCTCCAGGAGGACGGGATCGATGTGGGAGCGTTCGAGGAGGCCCTGCAGGACGACGACGTGCGGCCCAAGCTCGCGCACATCATCCCCAACTTCCACAACCCCGCCGGCTGCACGCTCTCCCTGGAGAAGCGCGAGAAGCTGGTGGCGCTGGCCTCCAAGTACGACTTCATCCTGTTCGAGGACGACCCCTATGTGGAGCTGCGCTTCGCCGGCGAGCCGCTTCCCACGATGCTGTCGATGGACACCGACGGCCACGTGGTCTACGCGTCGTCGTTCTCCAAGACGGTCTGCCCGGGGATCCGGGTGGGGTACCTCGTGGGGCCCGCCGAGCTCATCGCCGAGACCCGCAAGATCGCCACCGGCACCTACATCTCCCCCAACATGGTGGCCCAGTCGATCGTGGCCGAGTTCTGCCGCTCGGGCGCCATCGACCGCTCCATCGAGACCGTCAAGAAGGCGCTGCGCGAGCGCCGCGACGTGCTCTGCGCCGCGCTGCAGCGCGACCTGCCCGACGCCCGTTTCGTGGTGCCCGAGGGCGGCTACTTCCTCTGGGTGGACCTGCCAGACGGCACCGACGTGGCGCGCCTGGCCGAAGCGGCGAGCGAGCGCGGCGTGGTGTTCGTGAAGGGCACCGACTTCCTGCTCGAGGATGGAGGGAGCTCCTTCCGCATCGCCTATTCGGGCGTGCGGGCCGACCAGATCGACGACGCCGTGTCCCGCCTGGCCGGCGCCTACGGCGAGCTGGCCGGGGCACCCGCGGCGTGAGCGCAGGGCCGGGGCTCGACCTCGGCCGCCCCCGCGACGTCGGAGAGCTGCTCCGCGACGCCCTCCGGGTCCTGCTCGCACATCCTGTGCCGTTCCTGGCCCTGTCGGCGGCGATCGTGGTGCCGGTGCACCTGATCGTGTCGGGCGTGGGGCTGGAGTACCTCACCGCCCCCTATCGCGAGGGCTCGCGCAGAGTGGAGGTGGCGATCAACACCGGCGTGAGCTTCGTCCTGATCGCGCCGCTGGTGACCGCGGGCACGATCCACGCGCTGCGGTCCGTCGCGGCGCGGGAGCCACCGAGCCCCGGTGCCTCGATCGTGACAGCCCTGGAGGCCTTCACTCCGCTGCTGCTGGCCGTCCTGCTCTCCGCCGCCGGCATCCTCCTGGGGCTGCCGCTGATCCTGCCGGCGGTCTACCTGGCCGTGCGCTGGGTGTTCGTCCCGCAGGCCGTGATGCTCGACGGCGCGCGCGGAGCCGACGCTCTGCGCCGCAGCTGGCGCCTGGTGGAGGGCTCGTGGTGGCGGTCGTTCGGAGTCGTGCTGCTGTCCAACCTCGCCGCGGCGTTGCCCGGCCTGCTCGTGATCGTCCCGCTCGAGGCACTCGCCAAGGCGGCCGACCGGGAGGCGGTTTCGCTGGTGGGCACGATCGTGACCGACACCATCACCGCGCCATTCGTGGCGCTGGTGATCACGCTGCTCTTCCACGACCTGCGGGCGCGCGAACGCGCCGGAGGGGCCTAGCGCCCCCAGTGGTCCTCGGCCAGCACGAGCTGCGCCGGCAGGGCGGTGCGCGGCGGCGGTGAGGGGTCCGCGACGACGGACACCGTCTCGGCCACGCTGCGGCTCACGCTGTAGCGCGAGTCCCCGGCCGTGATCGCCACCTCGTCATTGGACTCGGCCAGCTCGCCCTCCAGCCCCGGCGTGAGGCCGGAGGCCATCAGGTAGTGCAGGAGGTCCTCGGCCTCGTTCTCGAAGCGCAGCACGCGCACCTTCGCGCCCAGCTCCACGTCGGCCAGCGGCACGCCCTCCTCGCGCTGTCCGAGGTAGATCGGGTGGCCGTGGGGGCAGGTCTCGGCGTCGCCGATCGCGTTCAGCATGCGCTCCTCCACCACCGGCGACATCCAGTGCTCCAGCCGTTCGGCCTCCTCGTGCACCTGGTCCCACGGGATGTCGAAGACATCGGTCAGGAAGCGCTCGATCAGCCGGTGGCGGCGCACTATGCCCTCGGCGTGCTCCAGCCCGGTGGGGGTGAAGGCCAGCGTCTTGTCGTCGCCCCTTTGGATGTACCCGTCGCCCTCGAGACGGCCCACCATCTCGTGCACGGTGGGCGCGGAAACCTGCAGCGCGCGCGCCACGTTGGCGCCCGTCATCGGAAGCCCCGCCTCCTGCAACCAGAAGATGATCTGGAGGTACTCCTCTTCGGCGACGGTTGCGTCGGACATCGAGTCAATCCTACTTGTGTACGTACGATCCCCAGATGGCGCTCTCGCTCTCTCCCCCGATCAAGCCGCAGCTGGCTCGATCGGCCAAGCAACCGCCCGAGGGCGAGGGCTGGGTGTACGAGCCCAAGTGGGACGGCTTCCGCACGATCGCCTTCCGCGACGGCGACGACGTGCACCTGCAGAGCCGCGGCGGCAAGCCGATGAACCGCTACTTCCCCGAGGTGGTCGAGCAGGTGAGGGCGATGCCCGCCGACCGCGTGGTGCTCGACGGGGAGATGGTCATCGTGGTCGACGGGGTGCAGGAGTTCGACCTGCTCAGCCAGCGCATCCACCCGGCGGAGTCGCGGGTGCAGAAGCTGGCGGCCGAGACGCCCGCGGTCTACGTGGCGTTCGACGTGCTGGAGCTGGACGGCGAGGACCTGATGGGCACGCCGTTCGCCGACCGGCGTGAGCGGCTCGAGGCGCTGGACCTCGGGCCCGTGCAGCTCACGCCCGCCACCGACGAGGTGGCCTCGGCGGGCCAGTGGCTCACGGGCGCATCGGAGGGCGTGATGGCCAAGCGGGCCGACTCGGCGTACCTGCCCGGCGAGCGCAAGGCGATGGTGAAGATCAAGCGCGTGCGCACGGCGGACTGCGTGGTGGTGGCGTTCCGGTTCGGCAAGGAGGAGGGAACCCTGGGCTCGCTGATCCTGGGGCTCTACGACGACGCGGGCGAGCTGCACGTGGTGGGCCACACCTCGGGCTTCAAGGCCAAGGAGAAGCGCGAGCTGATCTCGTTCCTGGAGCCCTACCGGACCGGCGAGCGCGGCTCCGCGGAGCCTTCGCGCTGGAAGCCCGAGGAGGAGCTGATGTGGGAGGGGCTGCGCCCCGAGCTGGTGGCCGAGATCTCGTTCGACCACATCACGGGTGACCGCATCCGGCATGGGACGAAGCTGCTGCGGTGGCGCGAGGACAAGGCGCCGGAGGAGTGCTCGATGGATCAGCTGCGCGGCTGAGCCCGTGCGCTCTGCTCGCCACGGTCAGTCCTGAGCCGTTACCGGCCCGAGGGCCAGCGGATCACGAAGCTCCGAAGCCTCCGCACTCGCCGCCTTCAGATCCTCGGTCTCATTGGCCACGCTTTCGCGCATCGTGACGAGGTGAGCGTCGATGGCGGTCAGGTCGCCGGGGTCGACCGTGTGCGCAAAGCGGTCACGGATCCATTCCATGGTCGTGACGTCGCCCCTCACTCCCCCGACATCGCCGGCCGCGCCATCGACGAGCACCTGGTTCGCCCAGAGCTCGAAGCGGCCAAGGTCGATCTCGGCCGGCGGGCGGTAGCGGAGCTCGAGGTCGAGCGCCGACTGCACAACGTCGATCGCCGCGGTCCCGGCCCGCGCCCGGTCACGCTTGCCGATTGCGGAGCTCAGGGCCTTGAGGGCGCGGTTCATTTCGGTCGCGAGGCGGGGTGGCACCTGTTCGCGCTGGTACGCCGCCCAGGCGCGAGACGCGGCCCTCGATCCGGTCGAGGCCGCCTTCCAGTTCCCGGATCGGGCCGGGTCGATCACGTCATGGGCGGCGCGTGACAGCGCCTTCAGCGCGGTCGGCGGCGAGCCCTTGAGCGCGTCGGTCGGCACGGCGAGCGCCAGCGCCTCGACCTCGCTCCCGTGTCCGCTGAAGAACTCGCCGTAGCCGGGGGCGAAGACCTTGTCGCTGTAGGTCCCGTCGTCGTGGAGCTCGCGCCCCACCATCGCGCCCTTGACCGGCCCGGCCGGGCCGTCGACGGTCTTGTCTGTGGTCTTGATCTCGACCTCCTCGAAGGCGATCCCGGGGATGTTCTCGGCCCTGTGGACGTCGCCTGGCTTGGGATCGGCGGGCATGATCATCTCGATCGGCCCTTCCTTGCCCGCCAGCCAACTGCCCAGAGTGCTGTCGACGAGGCCGCCGCGGTCGTAGTCGTAGACGTCCTCGCCCAGGTACCAGACCGAGCCGTCGTCGGCCTGGGCGTAGTAGTCAAGCGCGACCTCCTCGATTCGCCCGTCGACGTAGGCGAAGTACTGGGAGACGCGGGCCTCGACCCTTTGGCCCGGGCTCCACTCGAAGGTCCTCGTTTCCGGTAGCAGCGTG
>DASROS010000010.1:0-7076 GCA_035646775.1 Thermoleophilaceae bacterium
CCACCGCGACGCCGCCAGGTACTCAAGGCACGCAGTCTCCGTCGCGAAGTGGTCTTGGAACTCCATGATCGATCGCGGGAAGCGTGGCCGACCCATCGGCGCACCGTAGACCCACCACCTGACGGAACCGGATACGCACTAGCAGCCTAGGAGACGGTCCAGGTGTCCCCGGAGTGCAGCAGGGCTCTGAGGTCCTCGATCCCGGCCGTCGCGTGGTTGCGCTCCAGCTCGGTCTGCAACTCCTCGGCGTAGACCCCCCGCTCCACCGAGCGGAAGACGCCCACCGGAGTGGGTCCGGTCGGCCGGCTCGACAAGTGGGCCAGCTCGAAGGCCAGGCCCGGGTCGGCGCGGTGGGCGTCGTGGCGCACTAGCGCCTCCTCCCCCACCTCGGCCACGTCCACCAGCTCCAGGCGGCCGTCGGGGCAGCGGGCCACGCCGCGCTCGCCCTCCGCGCCGAAGCGGATGGGCTCACCGTGCACGAGGCGGATCTGGTTGATCTCGCGCTGCCCCTTGACGCGCACGGCGTCGAACGCGCCGTCGTTGAACACGTTGCAGTTCTGGTAGATCTCAACGAGCGCCGCGCCCTTGTGCGCGGCGGCCGCGCGCAGCGTCTCGGCCACGTGGGCCTTGTCGGTGTCCACCGTTCGCGCGACGAACGTGGCCTCCGCGCCCAGCGCCAGCGCCACCGGATTAAAGGGATGGTCCTGGGACCCGAACGGGGTGGACTTCGTGACCTTGCCCTCCTCGCTGGTGGGGGAGTACTGGCCCTTGGTCAGGCCGTAGATCTGGTTGTTGAACAGCAGGATCTTGATCGGCACGTTGCGGCGCAGGGCGTGGATCAGATGGTTGCCGCCGATCGAAAGGGCGTCGCCGTCGCCGGAGACCACCCACACTGAGAGGTCGGGACGGGTGGTGGCCACCCCGGTGGCCAGCGCCGGGGCGCGGCCGTGGATGCCGTGCATCCCGTAGGTGTCCATGTAGTAGACGAAGCGCCCGGCGCACCCGATGCCCGTGACAAACACTGTCCTCTCGGGCGGGATGCCAAGCTCGGGCAGGAGGCCCTGCACCGAGGCCAGGATCGCGTAGTCGCCGCAGCCCGGGCACCAGCGCGTCTCCTGGTCGGAGGAGAAGTCCTTGCGGGTGAGCGTGGCGCCGCCTCCATTCACACCGTTCTCGCTCATGCCTGCCGGTCCAGGATCTGCTCCATCACGTCGCGCGTGAGGATCGGCATGCCGTCAACCTTGGTGTAGCTCTCCACGTCCACCAGGAAGCGCGCCCGCAGCAGCATCGCCAGCTGGCCCATGTTCATCTCGGGCACGAGGACGCGCTCGTAGGCGGCCAGCACCTCGCCGACGTTGGAGGGCAGCGGGTGCAGGTGGCGCAGGTGGGCGGTGGCGACCCTGGCGCCGTTCTCGCGCCGGGTGCGGCGCGCGGCGCCCTCCACTGCGCCGTAGCTCGAGCCCCAACCGAGCACCAGCAGGCCGGCGCCGTCGGGGTCGTCCACCTCGAGCGGCGGGATGTCGCCCGCGATGCGCTCGATCCGCTCATCGCGCAGGCGGGTCATGTACTCGTGGTTGGCGGGGTCGTAGGAGATGTTGCCGCTGCCGTGCTCCTTCTCCAGCCCGCCGATGCGGTGGCGAAGGCCGGGCGTGCCAGGCACTGCCCAGGGCCGGGCCAGGTTCTCGTCGCGCAGGTAGGGCATGAAGCCGTCGGGCGTGTTGGGCTCGGTGGCGAACGCCGGGTCGATGTCCGGCAGCGAGTTCACGTCGGGCAGCCGCCACGGCTCGGATGAGTTGGACAGGAAGGTGTCCAGCAGGAGCACCACAGGGGTGCGGTACTTGACTGCGATCCGCACGGCCTCGATTGCGGCGTCGAAGCACTCGCCCGGCGTGGCCGCCGCGATCACGGGCAGCGGCGACTCGCCGTGGCGGCCGTGGAGCACCATGAGCAGGTCGCCCTGCTCGGTCTTGGTGGGCATCCCGGTGGACGGGCCGGCGCGCTGCACGTCCACGATCACCATCGGCAGCTCCATCGCCACGGCCAGGCTCACCGTCTCTGCCTTGAGGTCCATCCCCGGCCCGCTGGTGGCCGTGACCCCGAGGTTCCCGGCGAAGGCGGCACCCAGGGCCATCCCGGCGGCGGCGATCTCATCCTCGGCCTGCACCGTGCGCACGCCGAAGCGGTGGTGGCGCGACAGGCTGTGCAGCAACTCCGAGGCGGGGGTGATCGGGTAGCTGGCGTAGAACAGGGCCAGCCCCGACTTCACGCTGGCCGCGATCAGGCCCAGCGACAGCGCGGCGGTGCCGTTGATGTTGCGGTAGCTGCCCGGCTCGGCCGGGGCGGCATCCACCTCATAGGTCACGGCGAACAACTCGGCGGTCTCGCCGAAGTTGTAACCCGCGCGGAACGCGGCCAGGTTGGCCTCCTTGATCGGCGGCACCTCGTCGAACTTCTTCTCGATCCACTCGATCGTGGGCACGGTCGGCCGGCCGTAGAGCCATGACACCAGCCCGAGCGCGAAGAGGTTCTTGGAGCGGGCGGCGTCGCGGGAGGTCACATCCTCGATCCCCTCGGTGGCGCGCACGGTCATGCTCGTCATCGGCACGCGGAAGAGCTGGTAGTCGTCGAGGGTGCCGTCCTCGAGCGGATCGGCGTCGTAACCGGCCTTGCGCAGGTTGTGCTTGGTGAAGGCGTCCTCGTTGACCACCACCGTGCCGCCCTTCTCCACGGTGGCGAGGTTGGTGATCAGCGCCGCCGGGTTCATGGCCACGAGCACGTTGGGGTGGTCCCCGGGGGTGAGGATGTCGCGCGAGGCGAAGTGGATCTGAAAGGCCGAGACGCCATGGGGCGTGCCCGCGGGAGCCCTGATCTCGGCGGGGAAGTCCGGCAGCGTGGCGAGGTCGTTGCCCATCACCGCGGTGGCCTCGGTGAAGCGGCTCCCTGTGAGCTGCATGCCGTCACCGGAGTCGCCCGCGAACCGCACCACCACGTGGTCCTTGCGCTCGACGGTCTTACTCACGATGGGATCGAGTGTACGAAAGTGGGCGGTCGGGCAGAGCCGCTTCCAGAGCGGCCGGTGGGTTACCTGGTGAGCCAGCGGGGAAGCATCGGTGGCCGCGAGGCACCGGGGGTCGCCGTCTACTAGCCTCCTCGCCCCGCCAATGAAGCTCTCCGTCCCAAAGGAGACCGCCGAAGGGGAGCGCAGGGTCGCCCTGGTCCCGGAGGTCGCCGAGAAGCTGTCCTCCCAGGACGTCGAAGTGGTGCTCGAATCGGGCGCCGGCGATTCCGCGCACCTCCCCGACCCCCAGTACGAGGAGGCCGGCGTCAGCCTCGGCGACGGCTTCTCCGGCGACGTGGTGGCCAAGGTGGCGCCCCCAAGCTCGGACGAGATCGGCAAGCTCGGGGAGGGGACCGTGCTGATCGGCTTCCTCCAGCCGCTCACCAACGGCGAGACCGCCAGGGCGCTGGCGCAGGCCGGGGTCACCTCGTTCGCAATGGAGGCCATCCCGCGCATCACGCGCGCCCAGTCGATGGACGCGCTCTCCAGTCAGGCCACGGTCGGGGGGTACCGCGCGGCCCTGATCTTCGCCGAGGAGCTGGGCCGCTTCCTGCCGATGCTCACCACCGCCGCGGGCACGATCCGCCCGGCGAAGGTGCTGGTGCTGGGCGCCGGCGTGGCCGGCCTGCAGGCGATCGCCACCGCGCGCCGCCTCGGCGCCGTGCTGCATGCGTTCGACGTGCGCTCGGACGTGGAGGAGCAGATCCAGTCGCTGGGCGCGAAGTTCGTGAAGCTGGACATCGGCCTCGAGGACGCCGAGAGCGAGGGCGGCTACGCGCGCGAGCTGACCGAAGAGGAACAGCAGCGCCAGCGCGAGGCGCTGGCCGAGGTGATCGGCCAGATGGACGGCGTGATCTCCACCGCGGCGGTGCCCGGCCGCAAGGCGCCGCTGCTGATCATCGAGGACGCCGTGAAGAAGATGAAGCCGGGATCGGTGATCGTCGACCTGGCGGCGGAGACCGGCGGCAACTGCGAGCTGACGAAGGCGGGTGAGACCGTGGTGGCACACGACGTCAAGATCGTGGGACCGACCAACCTGGCCTCAACGATGCCCGACCACGCCTCACAGCTGTACGCCAAGAACGTGCAGTCCCTGGTGGAGCTGATGGTGGGCGAGGACGGCGCCCTGAACCTGGACTTCGAGGACGAGATCATCAAGGGTGCCTGCATCACGCGCGACGGCGAGATCGTGCACGAGCGGGCGAAGGAAGCGGCGGGAGCCTGATGGATCTGCTGACCGAGCTCACGATCCTCGTGCTCGCCGCCTTTGTCGGGTTCGAGGTGATCTCGAAGGTGCCGAACACGCTGCACACGCCGCTGATGTCGGCCACCAACGCGATCCACGGGATCGTGCTGCTCGGCGGCATCCTGATCGTCGCCGAGTCGGAAGGTTTCCTGAGCAAGCTGCTGCTGGTGATCGCGATCGCCTTCGGCACGATCAACGTGATTGGCGGCTTCCTCGTGACCGACCGGATGCTCGCGCTGTTCAAGGGCCGGAAGAAGCCCGAGGAGAAGGAGAAGGCCGCCGAGGCCGAGACCAAGGCCACGCCGGAGGCCTCGCGGTGATCCTGCCGGCGGCCTTCCTGCAGGACCCCGACTTCATCCGGTTCCTCTACATCGTGGCGTTCGCGCTCTTCATCGTGGGCATGCACGGCGTGACGCACGTCAACACCGCGCGGCGCGGCAACCACATCGCCGCCGTGGGCATGGCCATCGCCGTGGTGGCCACGCTGCTGATCGAAGAGGTGGGCGACTACGGCCTGATCGCGCTCGGCATCGCCCTCGGTACCGCCGTCGGAGTGCCCGCGGCGCGCCAGGTGAAGATGACCGCGATGCCGCAGATGGTGGCGCTGTTCAACGGCGTCGGCGGCGGGGCGGTGGCGCTGATCTCTTACGTGGAGTACCGCGACGCGCTGGCGCTTGGCGGCAACCCCGAGCTGGAGACCCTCATCCCGATCCTGTTCGCGGCGACCATCGGCTCCATCTCGTTCTGGGGGTCGAACATCGCGTTCGGCAAGCTCCAGGGGATCCTGCCCGGCAAGCCGATCGGCGTGCCGGGCCAGCAGTTCGTGAACCTGGCGCTCCTGCTGGTGGCGGTGG
The DNA here is from genome assembly GCA_035646775.1 of Thermoleophilaceae bacterium. Classification (GTDB taxonomy): domain Bacteria; phylum Actinomycetota; class Thermoleophilia; order Solirubrobacterales; family Thermoleophilaceae; genus JAAYBF01. The sequence continues at coordinate 5,159 of DASROS010000010.1, forward strand.
TCGCCGCTGTGGCGATCGCCGCGGGTGCCGAGAGCGAAGGGCTGTTCCTGTTGATCCTGCTGTCGGCGGCGGTGCTCGGCAACATGGTCGTGTTGCCGATCGGTGGCGCCGATATGCCGGTGGTGATCTCGCTGCTGAACGCCCTCACCGGCCTCTCGGCCGCGGCGGCCGGCATGGCGCTGGACAACGTGGCGCTGATCGTGGGCGGCATCATCGTGGGCGCCTCGGGCACGATCCTCACCAGGCTCATGGCCGCGGCCATGAACCGCTCGATCCCCAACATCGTGGCGGGCGGCTTCGGCGGCGACGGCGCGGCCCCCGCCGCGGGTGACGGGGAGGAGCGCCCGCACCGCTCCACCGACGCCACCTCTGTGGCCAGCCAGCTCACCCTGGCCGACCGCGTGGTGGTGGCGCCGGGCTACGGCCTGGCCGTGGCCCAGGCCCAGCACACCGTGCGCGAGCTGGCCGACGAGCTGGAGAAGCGGGGCATCGAAGTCTCCTACGCCATCCACCCGGTCGCCGGGCGCATGCCGGGCCACATGAACGTGCTGCTGGCCGAGGCCGACGTGCCCTACGAGGCGCTGAAGGAGATGGACGAGATCAACCCGGAGTTCCCGGGGACGGACGTGACGCTGGTGATCGGCGCCAACGACGTGACCAACCCGGCCGCGCGCGAGGACGAGAGCAGCCCCATCTACGGCATGCCGATCCTCGACGTGGACAAGTCAGAGCAGGTGGTCGTGCTCAAGCGCTCGATGAACACGGGTTTCGCGGGCATCGACAACCCGCTCTTCTACAACGAGAACACCACGCTGCTGTTCGGCGACGCGAAGTCCTCAGTGCAGGAGGTGCTCGCGGCGGTGAAGGAGCTCTAGACCCGGGCGCGGCGCGCGGCCGTGGCGGCCTCCCCGCCGGCGCCCACCGGACGCGAGGCCACTTCGCTCCCGCGCTCGGCGATGTCGCGCTCGAACGCCGCCTCGTCGTCGGGCCACTGCTTGAGCGCATCGCGCTCGGCCAGCGGCCACACCAGGCCCCGCAGCGCCATGGCCACCTTTACCCAGCCGGGCACCACCACGAAGCGCGAACGCTTCGCCACACCCTCGGCCACCGCGTCGCCCACGGCCGAGACGGGGTACGTCTTGCGCGCGAAGCCGGGCAGCCTGTCGCGCCGGCCCTTGGTGGCGGGATGCACGTCGGCGCCCCGCACGAGGTCGGTGTCGATCCACGAGAAGTAGCCCACCCCCACGTCTACGCCGTGGTGGCGGACCTCCTGGCGAAGGCTGTTCGCAAAGGCCTCGGCGCCCGCCTTGCTGGCAGCGTAGGCCGCCATCCCGGGAGGGTGGATCACCGCGGCGGCCGACGCCACGACCAGCACGTAGCCCCGGCGCTCGATCACATGCGGCAGGCACGTGTGCACCGTGCGATAGACGCCCAGCAGGTTGACCTCGATCACCTGCTCGAAGGAAGCGGGGTCGGCCGACCGCACCGGGCCTCCCCCGCCGATGCCGGCGTTGGCCATGCAGACGTCGATGCCGCCGAAGCGCTCCACCACCTGCTCGACCACCTCGGCGAGCTGCGCGCGGTCGGTCACGTCAGCCTCGAACGCGGCGGAGCCCTTGCCGCACTCCGCGGCCACGCGCTCCATCTCCTCGGGCTCGAGGCCCACGAGCGCGATCGTGGCGCCGCGCGAGGCGAGCCTGCGCGCACTCTCGGCGCCGATCCCGCGGGCCGCACCGGTGATGAAGGCGATGCGGCCGTGCAGGTCATAGTCAGCGGGCACGCGTTGCTCCTATGTCAACGCCAGCGTCGGGGCTGGCGCGTTGGCGTTGGTGGTCATTGTTCTCCAGATCGTTCGGGCGAGGTGGCGTTTGAGGCAGCGCAGCGCTTCGATGCGGCTCTTTCCTTCGGCTTGTTTGCG
>DASROS010000011.1:0-14412 GCA_035646775.1 Thermoleophilaceae bacterium
GTGAAGATGTGCACGACACAGTCGAGGTAGTCGAGCAGGATCCAACGGGCCTCCCGGACGCCCTCGGCGCGGCCGGGCAGCAGGCCCTCCTCGTCCTTGAGCTCGCGGTGTACGCCGTCGTGGATCGCCTTCGTCTGGCGCTCGGTGTTGCCCGAGCAGATCACGAAGAAGTCGGTGTAGCCGACGATGCCGCGGAGGTCGATCACGCGGATGTCGAGCGCCTTGCGGTCCGATGCGATGCGCGCGATCCGGTCGGCCAGCTCCTGCGAGTCGATCGCCTCGGCCCTGTCGGCGGGCACCGGTGCCTGGCGGCTCATGCGCCGCCCGCCGCCACGGGGGCGCGATAGAGGCCGTCGGCTTCGATGCGGGCGATTACGCTGTCGGCTAGGAGATAGCGGATCGGGCGGGCGGACGCGACACGCCGACGCACCATGCTCGACGAGATGTCGATCCGCGGCATGTCGAAGAACTCGATCCGCTCGGCTCCGGCGAGCGCCCCGACCCGGGCCAGCACCTCACTGCGCGCTACGCCCTGCCGGGCCGCCACCGCCACCCGCGCGAGCGAGAGCACCTCCCTCGGCTTACGCCAGGCACCGAGCTTGCACGCCTGATCGGCCCCCATGATCAGCGTGATCTCGTCGCCGGCCATCTCGCCCTCCAGAAGCAGCCGCAGCGTGTCCACCGTGTAGGAGGGCCCTCCGCGCTCGACCTCCGCGCGGGACACGCCGAGCCGTTCGTCGCCCTCCACGGCCAGCTCGCACAGCTCGGCGCGCACCTCGGCGCCGGGATCGTCCTCGAGCGTGCGGTGGGTGGGCTCGGCCAGCGGCATCAGGACGACCCGGTCGAGCCCCAGCGCCCCGTGCGCCTCCTGCGCACAGACGAGGTGCCCCATGTGCGGGGGGTTGAAAGCGCCGCCGAGGATGCCGATGCGCAGCTCGGCTACTCCCGGACCTGGCCGGAGCCCTCGACGACGAACTTGTAGCTGGTGAGCTCGCGCACCCCGATCGGCCCGCGGGCGTGGAGCTTCTGGGTCGAGTTGCCGATCTCGGCGCCCATGCCGAACACCCCGCCGTCGGTGAACCGGGTGGAGGCGTTCACGTACACGCAGGCGGCGTCCACGCCGCCGGTGAAGGCCTGGGCCGCGGCGGTCGAGCCGGTCACGATCGCCTCGGAGTGACCCGAGCCGTAGCGGTTGATGTGCTCGACCGCCTCGTCCACGGAATCCACCACCCCCACGGCCAGGATCAGCGCGTGGTACTCGGTGCCCCAGTCCTCGTCCGACGCATCGGCGAGCGAGTCGGCGAGGTCGCCCGCGGCGGCGCGCGCGCGCCCGTCCACGCGCAGCTCCACGCCGGACTCGCGCAACTCGGTGAGCGCGCGCGGCAGGAAGTCAGCGGCCACCGAGGAGTGCACGAGCAGGGTCTCGGCCGCGTTGCACACGCTGGGCCGCTGGACCTTGGCGTTCAAGGCGATGGCAGTGGCGTCGTCGAGGTCGGCGGTCTCGTCCACGTACACATGGCAGTTGCCGGCGGCGGCGTACATCACGGGCACCGTGGCGTGCTCCTTCAGGGCCGCCTTCAGCCCCTCGCCGCCGCGCGGGATGATCAGGTCGACCAGGCCGTCCTGGGTGGCCAGCTGGCGCAGCTCGTCGCGGTCCCCGCCCGAGACGAGCGAGATCGTCGCGGCGGGCACGCCCACGGACGCCACGGCCGCGGAGGCCACCTGGGCGAGCACGGCGTTGGAGTGGGAGGCCATCGAGGAGCCCCGCAGCACGATCGCATTGCCCGATTTCAGGCACAGCGCCGAGCAGTCGATCGTCACGTTGGGCCGCGCCTCGTACACCACGGCCACCACGCCCAGCGGCACACGCACACGGCGCACGTCGAGGCCGTTGTCGAGGCGGTGGCCCTCGATCGTCTCCCCCACCGGATCTGGAAGGGCGGCGATGGTGCGCACGTCGGAGGCGATGCCCTTCAGACGCGCCTCGTCGAGCTTGAGCCGGTCCATGAGCGACGCGCTCAGCCCGTCCTCGCGGCCGGCCTGCATATCGCGCTCGTTGGCCTCCAGGATCTCAAGCGTGCGCTCCTCGAGCGCGGAGGCGATCGCCTTCAGGGCGGCGTTCTTGGTTGCGGTGTCCAGAGTGGCAAGCGCCAGCGACGCCTCGCGCGCGGCCAGGCAGGTGTCGGCGACCGTTGCGGCTGCGGTGGCCATGGACGGAAAGGGTATCGACGAAGCCAGGATGGCTTCTGCCCTATCAGATGCGGGCAGGATGCCCGCACGGGCTAATCCAGGACGAAGTAATCCCGGTGCACCGCCTCCGGCGCCGCGCGCGGCAGCAGCTCGCGCACCTCGTCGGACTTCTTGCCGCACACCTGGCGCAGCTCCTCGGCCGAGTAGTTGACGATGCCCTTGCCGATCGGCCGCCGGCCGTCGCCGGCGGCGCGCACGTCCACGGCGTCGCCGACGTCGAAGTCGCCCCTCACGTCCACGATCCCCACCGGCAGCAGGCTCGTGCCGCGCTCGCGCAGCGCGCGCTCGGCGCCCTCGTCCACCCCGATCGAGCCGTGGCTGGGCTTGGCGTACTTCAGCCACAGCTTGAAGCTCGACACCTTTCCTACCTGGGGGTGGAAGCGGGTGCCGGCCTCTTCGCCCGCCAGCGCGGCGCGCAGCGCGCCTTGCTCGTCGCCTCGGGCGATCACCGCGGGGATGCCCGCCGCGGTGGCCATCTCGGCGGCCACCACCTTCGAGCGCATCCCTCCCGATCCCAGCGGTGAGGCCGAGAACCCGATCTGAAGGTCCTCCAGCTCCTCGAAGGAGCGCACGTCGGGCACGAGCTGGGCGCCGGGCTCCTTGGCGGGATCGGCGGTGTAGAGGCCGTCGGTGTCGGTGAGCAGCAGCAGCCGGTCGGCGCCGAGCAGGATCGCCACCTGGGCGGCGAGGAAGTCGTTGTCACCGAAGGAGATCTCGTCGGTGGTGGTGGTGTCGTTCTCGTTGATCACCGGCACCACGCGCCAGTCGAGCAGCTTGCGCAGCGTGCGGCGGGCGTTGAGGTAGTGGGTGCGAGCCGACATGTCGAAGAACGTGAGCAGCACCTGGGCGCTGGGCACGCCGTGCTGGTCGAGCAGGTCGGAGTAGGTGCGGAACAGCGGCCCCTGGCCCACCGCGGAGGCGGCCTGGAGCTCCTCCATCGCCGCCGGTCGCACGGGCAGGTCGATCAGGCGCATCCCTCGTGCGATGGCCCCCGAGGTGACCAGCACGACCGAGTCACCGGCGGCATGGCGCACGGCGACCTCCTCGCACACCGGGCCGAGCACGTCCATGCGGGCCTCGCCGCGGTGGTCCGCGACGATGCTCGAGCCCAGCTTGACCACGATCGACGCCATCGTGCCAAGACTACGGAGCGGCGCGCCGTCAGCGCAGGCGCGCCCCGGGGTCCAGCTCGAACACGGTGCCGGCGATCTCAACGTCGTCGCCCGGCGCGAAGCCGGCGCGCTCGAGCTCCGAGATCACGCCCATCGAGCGCAGGCGGTCCTCCAGGTAGCGCAGCGCCTCCTCGTTGCCGAGGTCGTGACGGGCCAGCAGGCGCTCCACCCGCACCCCGGTGACGCGGTAGGCCCCCGCAGCGGTACGCCGCACCTCGAACGCCTCGTCGGCGCCCGGCCGGTAGGTGCGGTGCGTGGCGGGCACCTCAACCTCGCCCCGCTCCTCGCGCTCGCCCTCCGCGCCGATCTCCTCGTGTGCGGGCACCGCGCGCACGATCGCCTCGCGCAGCTCCTCGACCCCCTGGCCGGTGGCCGCGGAGGTGACCAGCACGCCGAGCACCTGGCCGCCGAGGCGCTCGCGCCACTCAGCCGACGCCCGCTCGACCACCTCCGGCTCCACCAGGTCGGCCTTGGACAGGCACAGCAACCGCGGCAGCTCCTCCAGGCCGGCGCCGTGGCCGGCCAGCTCGGCCTCCACGGCGGGGTGGTTCTCCACGGGATCGGACCCGTCGAGGGGCGCCAGGTCGAGCACGTGCACCAGCAACCGGCAGCGCTCCACGTGGGCCAGGAACTCGTGACCCAGCCCCGCGCCCTCGCTGGCCCCCTCGATCAGGCCCGGGATATCGGCCACGACCAGCTGGCGCTCGTCGGCCTCGATCGTGCCGAGCACGGGGTCCACCGTGGTGAAGGGATAGCTCGCCACCTTCGGCCGCGCCGCCGTCAGCCGCGCGAGCAGCGAGCTCTTGCCGGCGTTCGGCAGGCCCACCAGGCCCGCGTCGGCGAGCAGCCGCAGCCGCAGCTCGATCGTGCCCTCCTCGCCGGGCAGCCCACGCTCGGCCATGCGCGGCGTCTGACGGGTGGACGAGGCGAACGCCTTGTTGCCGCGCCCGCCCGAGCCGCCGCGGGCCACCGTGGCACGCTGGCCGGGCCCCACCAGGTCCCAGCGCACTCCGCGCTTGGTGTCCTCGGCGGTGGTGCCGGGCGGAACGCGCAGGACGCGGCGCTCGCCGGTGGCGCCGCGGCGCTGGGCACCCTCGCCGTGGCCCCCGCGGGCCGCCTTGATGTGCGCCCCGCGGTGAAACTCCGACAGGTCGCGGCGCGAGGCGTCGCAGAGCAGCACCACGTCTCCCCCGCGCCCGCCGTCGCCGCCATCGGGGCCGCCCTTGGGCACGTGTGCCTCGCGGCGGAAGGAAACGACGCCGTCGCCGCCCGCGCCGCCGCGCACGAGAATGGTGGCGCGATCGCTGAACACGCGGTCGATGCTAGCCAGGCGCCGGCGCGGCGCCGCGGAGCGGGCGCGGGCGGGCCCAGGAGGGGGGGTTGGGTGGTAAATGGGTCTTGACCCATTAGCCACCCACCCCCCGGTGGGGGGGCGCTACTCGGACGCGGCGGGCTCGACCGTGATCGAGCGGCCGCGGTGACCCGAGTGGAACTGCACGGTGCCGGCGCGCTTGGCGAAGATCGTGTGGTCCTTGCCGAGGCCGGCGCCCTCGCCGGGCTTGAAGCGGGTGCCGCACTGGCGGACGATGATCTCGCCGCCGGTCACGGCCTGGCCGGCGAACACCTTCACGCCGAGGCGCTGGGCGTTGGAGTCGCGCCCGTTGCGGCTGGAGCCGAGTCCTTTCTTATGAGCCATCGGAGTCCTCCTTCTGGGAAGGCTTCGGCACGGATGCCGAATCCTTCGCATCGGTCTCGGTCGCGGCCTTCTTCGCGGCGGGCTTGCGGCTGGACATCTTGATGTCGGCGATCTCGAGGCGGGTGAGATCGGAGCGGTGCCCGTAGCGCACCTTGTAGCCCTTCTTGGGCTTGAACTTGAGCCCGTGGATCTTCTTGCCGCGCTCGTGGCCGGTCACGGTGGCCTCCACCTTGATCTTGGCCAGGTCGTCCGCGGCAAACACGGCGTCGTCGGAGTCGCCCTTGAACAGCAGCGGCTGGAGCGCGACCTTCGCGCCCTCGTCGTCGGGCATGCGGTCGACGAGAAGGAAGTCACCCTTCTCCACGCGGTACTGCTTGCCGCCTACTTTCACGATCGCATACATAGGAAAGGCGCCCGCTGGTCCTACCGAAGGTAGGGAGAACGGTGGGCGCCGGATGGCCAGTGTAGCGCCATCCAGCAGCCCGCCGTTCGCGGATCGCGCTAGTCGGAGGACGCCTTGCGCCGCCCGCGGCCTCCGCGGCGCCCGCGCCGTCGCGGCTTGCTCTCACCTGTCCTATCGGAGGTAGGACCGCCTGTCCTACCGGAGGTAGGGGTGCTTGCGCCGGAGCCGCCACCCGTCCGTGTGGCCACCGCCGTCGAGCCGCCCGCCCTGTCGGAGGCAGGGTTGCCGCGCGGGGCGGCGTCGATGATCTCCGCGCCCTCCACCAGCGTGGCCGACGCCGCCGAGCGGCCCACGTTCTCGATCCGCACGAGCGTCTTCTTGCCCACCAGCGACCCGGCCTGGGCCACCGAGATCACGTAGCCGTCGAGCTTGGCGACGGCGTCGTCCTCGGCGTACATGTGCGGCTCCTCGATGGACACGAGCACCTCGTCGCCGGGCTGGAAGGGCAGTGCGCGCTCCTCCACCTCGTCGCGCGAGCCCTCCAGCGACACGCGGAAGTGGTCGATCGGCAGGCCCTCGGAGCCCTCGAAGTGGAAGTGCTTTCCGGTCTCCTCCTCGATCTCCAGCAGCGGCCGCCCGGGCCCGCCGGCCAGCAGCGCCGCCACGCGCGGGTGCACCTGGATCAGGAACGCCTCGGTGGCCGGGCGCTCGGCGGCCAGCTCGCGCAGGCGCCGCTCGGCGTCGATCGCCACCGTCTCCTCCGAGAGCACCACTCCCTCGCCCTCGCAGGTGGGGCAGGTCTTGGTGATGATCTCGCGCACGCCCTCGGTCACGTTCTGGCGCGTCATCTCCACCAGGCCGAGCGGCGAGATCTCCACCACGTAGGTCTTCGTACGGTCCTCGTCGAGCGCCTTGCGCAGCACCTTCAGCACGGCGTCGCGGTTGCGCGATCGGGCCATGTCGATGAAGTCGATGACGATGATCCCGCCGATGTCGCGCAGCCGCAGCTGGCGCACCACCTCGTCCGCGGCCTCGAGGTTGGTCTTGGTGATCGTGTCCTCCAGCCGGGCCCCCTTGCCGCGGCCGATGAACGAGCCTGAGTTGATGTCGATCACCGTCATCGCCTCGGCGTAGTCGATGATCAGGTAGCCGCCGGAGGGCAGGTCCACCCGCCGCCGCAGCGTCGACTGGATCTCCTTCTCCACGCCGAAGCGCTCGAACAGCGGAGCCGACGCGTCCTTGTCCAGCTCCAGGCGTTCCAGCAGCTCCGGAGCGGTCCGGGTGAAGAACGACTCGAGGCGATGGTGCTGCTGGGGGTCGTCCACGATCGCGCGCTCGAACTGCTGGGAGAAGATGTCCCTGACCACGCGGATCGACAGGTCGGCCTCCTGGAAGACCATCGCGGGGGCGCTGGCCTCCTCCGAGCGCTTGTGGAGCACCTCGTGCAGCTTGTGCAGGTACTTCATCTCGTGCTGGAAGTCGGCGCGCTTGGCGCCCTGTGCGGCGGTGCGGATGATCACCCCGCCCTCGCCGATCTCCAGGCCCTTGGCCTGCCTGCGCAGCCGCTCGCGCTCTGAGTCGTCGAGCCGGCGCGACACGCCGATGCCCTCGCCCTGGGGCACGTACACCAGATAGCGACCGGCGATCGAGAGCTGCATCGACAGGCGCGGGCCCTTGGTCTTGAGCGGGTCCTTCACCGCCTGGACCAGGACCTCCTGGCCCGGCTTGAGCAGCTCGGCGATGCGCTGCCCCTTGCCGCCGGAGCGGCCACGACGCGCCACCTCCACGCCCGGGATGACCACGTCATCGGCGTGCAGGAAGCCGTTCTTCTCGAACCCGATGTCAACGAACGCCGCCTCCAGGCCCGGGAGGACGTTGTCCACCTTGCCCTTGTAGACGTTGCCGACGATCGAGCGCGAGCCGCGGCGCTCTATGTAGAGCTCACCGACCCGCCAATTGGGATCGTGCGCAGCCGGCCGAGCCGGCTGCTTCGCCTGGAGGGGCTCCTTCTGGCGGCCCCCCTGCTTCTTCTGGTCTCCGTCCTTAGCTGCGGAGGGCTCGCCCTCCGCCTCGAGGATCGCGACCCTGGTTTCGCCACGGTCTGCCGTGACGAGCACTTGCTTTTTCAAAATGTCCTCTCTGGAAGCTCATAGAGCTAAGTCTCTGCCCTTGGCCAGCGCCGTCTCGCGCGCTTGCGCGTGGATCGACTGCATGAGGCCCAGGGCCATGAAGGTTACGAGCACCGACGAGCCGCCGTAGCTCATGAGCGGCAGCGTGACGCCGGTGATGGGCATGATCCCAATGGTCATGCCCACGTTCACGAAGATCTGGAACATCAGCATGGCGACGACCCCGCCGGCGATCAGAGTGCCGTAGAGGTTCTTCGACATGGTGAGGATGCGCAGGCAGCGCCAGATCAAGAGTGCGAACAGGGACAACACTATCGCCGCCCCCATGAAGCCGAACTCCTCGCCCACCGCCGAGAACACGAAATCCGTGTGGTGCTCGGGCAGGAAGTCGAGCTTGGTCTGCTTTGCCTGGTCGCCCAGGCCGGTCTTGCCACCGGAGCCCACGGCCACCAGCGACTGCGCCTGCTGGTAGCCCTGCTTGGCCGGGTTCTCGGTGGGGTTCACGAAGGCCGTGAGGCGATCCGTCTGATACGGCTTGAGCACCTCGACCCCCATCGCCGGGGCCGCCACGAGCACGGCCGCGATCGCTACCACGGCCAGCGCCCCCAGGGCCGCGAAATGGGTCCACTTCGTCCCGGCCACGAACAGCACGGCCGTGACGATGGCGAGGTACACCAGCCCCGAGCCAAGGTCGGGCTGGGCGATCACGAGCATCGCCGGCACGAGTGCCAGCAACACGACGCGGCTGGTGGTCTCGCGCTCTCCGAGCCGCCTCATCCGGTCCACCACGAAGGCGGACAGGCAGAGGATCAGCAGCACCTTGCCCAACTCGGAGGTCTGCAACTGAAAGAAGCCAATGTCGATTGCCCTGCGCGACCCCCTGACGGCGGTCCCGGCGGCGAAGACCACCAGGATCGCTCCGATCATGAACACGTACAGGCCGGCCCTCCACTCCCTGAATCGAGAGTAGTCCACGCGCGACAGGACCAGCATGAGCACCAGCCCCACCACGCCATAGGCCGCCTGGCGGTAGACGTAGAAGTTTGGATCGCCCGGGATGTCCTCCCGGGTGGCGGACGCGATCACGTACACGCTGCACGCGATCAGCCCCACGGCCGCAAGCAGGAGCAGCATGTCGATGCGCACGAATCGCGGCACCGCGGAGCCGCGGAAGTCGCGCACCGACGTTCCGTAGGGCGAACTCTGCATCGCTAGAGAGTATCCGCGGCCGCGGCCGCTTCGGGTGCCGCCTGCAAGCCCGGCATCAGTCCTGCGAGTCCCCGGCGGGGGTGGTCCCTGCCTTCACCCCGAACAGCTCCGCCAGGATCGAGCGGGCCGCCGGCGCGGCCGTCTCCGCGCCGAAGCCGCCGGACTCGAAGGTGGTGACCACGGCGTACTTGGGGCTGGGGTAGGGAGCCAGCGCCACGTACCAGGACTGGTCCTCGCGCCCGGCGCCCTTCTCCGCGGTGCCGGTCTTGCCGGCGACCGGGATCTCGAAGCCCGAGAAGACGTCTGCCGACGTGCCGCCCGGGTCGCTCGCGGCGGAGCGCAGGCCGTCGAGGATGGCCTGGCGGTTGGCGTCGGAGATGCCCAGCTTGCGCGACACCGGGGCGTCGAGCTCCTGCAGCACGCGGCCGCCCGGGTACTCGATCCGCTGGCCCAGGCGCGGCTGCACGACCCTGCCCCCGTTGGCGACCGCGGCGTAGGCCACCGCCATCTGGAGCGGGTCGGCCTGGAGGTCGCCCTGCCCGACGGACAGGTTGATGTTGTCGCCCTGGCTCCAGGGACGGTCGAGGAACCCGCACTCGCCCAGTGAGATCTCCTCCGGAGTGGGCTTGTCCTTCGCCACGCACTTGCGGTACTCGGCGTAGCCGTGGTTGCGGTACTTGGGCGTTGGCACCAGGCCCTCGGCCTCACTGGGCAGGTCGATGCCCGTGGGCCGGCCCAGGCCCAGGCGCCTGGCCCAGTCCTGGATCAGCAGGCCGTTGCCGGCGCCGTTGGCCTCGAGCCCGAGCTTGTAGAAGAACACGTCGCTGGACACCGACAGCGCCTGGCGCAGCGCCAGCGCACCGTTGACCGCGCCGCCGGCGTTGTTGAAGGTCACGCCTCCCACGCGCAGCGAGCCGGGGTCGTACTGCACCGTGTCGGGCGTGATCAGCCCTCCCTCCAGCGCCGCCACGGCGGTGATGAGCTTGAACGCGGAGCCAGTGGGATAGCCGCCCTGCGTGGCGCGGTTGACCAGCGGCTTGCCCGCCTCCTCCGAGCTCAGGCGGTCGTAGTCGGCCGGGCGGATGAGCTTGGAGAAGAGGTTCGGGTCGAACGACGGTGAGCTGCCCAGCGCGAGCACCTCGCCGTTGCGCACGTTCATCACCGCGAAGGCCCCGGCAGAGCCGCCGAGCGCGTCCTGGCCCGCACGCTGCACGTCGAGGTCCACCGACAGCCGCAGCTGGCGGCCCTGGGCAGGTCGCCGCTCCTCGAGGGTCCGCCGGAGGTTGCCCATGGCGTCCACCTCCACCCGGTTCGCGCCGTTGCGCCCGCGCAGGAAGCGGTCGTACTGGTACTCCACACCCGACTGGCCCACCCGGTCGCCCAGGGCCACGCCGCGGTAGCGGTCCTGGCGCTGCTGCTCTCTGGTCATCTCGCGCACGAAGCCGAACAGGTGCGCGCCCACCTCCTTGTGGGGGTACTGGCGCAGGAACACCTGCTCCACGGTCACGCCGGGGAAGTCCTCCTGGTTCTCGAACAGGTAGTAGACGATCGGCTGGGAGACCTCCTCCTTCACCGTCGCCGGCGAGTAGGGCAGCGCCTTGAGCTGGCGCTCCACGGTTCGCTCCACCCGGTCGGGCTTCATCTTCAGGACCTCGCCCAGGCGCCGGTACACGCCGCGGCGCTCGGCCGGGTCGGTCGGGAGCTCCTTGGGAGTCACGCGCACCGCGAGGCCGGTGCGGTTGTCCACCAGCACCCGCCCCTCGCGGTCCACGATCTCGCCGCGCGGCGCCTCCACCTTGATCTCGCGCACGCGGTTGTCCGATGCCTCGGCCTTGTAGCGGTCGCCGGAGAGCACCTGCAAGTACCAGAGACGGAAGAACACCAAGCCGAAGGCCACCAGCGCCACGCCGCCGATGATCGCCACGCGCAGCGCCAGCTGGGGCGTGAGTTGGCGGCGGTTGTCGGAGTCGAGGTACACCTAGATCTCCAGGCCCCTGAGGCCGAGCGGGCCCGCCTCGCGCGGGCGGCCGCGGCGCCGGCGCAGCTCGAACGGGTCGATTACCAGCGACGGCCGCAGCACCTTCCGGCAGAGCCAGAAGACGGGAATGGCCAGCACCGCCCCGATGGCGCTGGTCACCAGCATCTCGCGGAAGATCACAGGGCTCACGGAGGCTCCCACGTCCAGCATGAACGACACGGCGGCGAACGTGGCCCCCCAGCCCAGCGTGGCGGCCGCTCCCACCGGGATCGGCATCAGGCCGTGCGCGGGGTCGCGCACCTCGCGGTAGCGCCCCACGGCGTAGCCCACGGCCGTGAGCACGAGCGAGGAGACCCCCATCGTGCCCCCGACCGCGAGGTCGAGGAGCAGGCCGGTGCCGAAGCCCATGGCCGCCCCGGACACGCTGCCGGCGTAGATGGCCACGCCGGCCACGGCGAGCGGGACGAGGTCCGGACTGGCGCCGAAGACGCGTATCGCGCCGAGGCCCGAGACCTCGAGGACGACCGCGACCAGGGCGATCAGCCCGGCACGGAGGAAGGCTCCGGGTGTGAAGGTCACGGCACGGGCACCTGCGCCGCCTCGGCGGGCGTTCCCTTGGCGGTGAGCACCTGCACGAAGTCGATCCGGCGCAGGTCGGCGAAGGGCTTCATGTGCACGCGCTGATAGAGCTCGACCTCGTCGAGGTCCACCTTCGTCACGCGCCCGATGGGGATGCCGCGCGGGAACAGCGACTCCACGCGCGAGGAGGTGAAGCCCGAGGTGACCACGGTCGTGCCCTCGGTCACGCGCCGACCCTTGTCCACGAAGTCGAGCAGCAGATCGTCGGGCTCGCCCACCTCGGGCTTGACGATGCCGCTGGCGCCGTTGGGCATCACCTGGCCGGACACCGCGCTGGAGGCGTCGGTGATCAGCGTGACTTCCGCCGTGCCGCCGGTCACTTTCGTGACCTTGCCGGCCAGGCCGCCCGCCGCGATCACGGGCTGGTTGCGGCGGACGCCATCGGAGGAGCCCCTGTCGATCTTTACGGTGGAGTACCAGACGGTGGGCGAGCGGGCGATCACCCGGGCGGCCACGGGGCGGGTGGCGCCGGGAAAGCCCTCGCCGCGGCGGAGCTGCACGAGTCCGCGCAGCTGCTGGGCGTCGCGCGCGCCGGTGGCGTTCTCGGCCAGGCGCTGGCGCAGGTCCTGCACCTCGTTGTGCAGGTCCTCGTTCTCACCCTTGGCGTCGAGGGTGTCGCCGAACCAGCCAAAGAAGTCGCGGAACGGCTTCAGAGCGCGGTCCGTGCCCGTCTCGATCGGGGCGAAGGCCTCCTGGGCGCCGCGCTGGAGCGTGTGGAAGAAGCCCCCGTTGTTGGACTCGCCGAAGTAGGCGGTGAGCATCACGATCGAAAGCCCCACGAACACCGCGAGCGTCGCCCGGCGGCGGCGGATCACCTTGCTGTCGAACACGTCCGGAGACCTCCGGAGGCGCCGCCCCTAGCGACGACGATGGCTTCGGGAATTGCGGTTGGCGCGGTGGATCGCCTCGAACTCCTCGAGGCTGCGCCCCGAGCCCACCGCCACGCACGTGAGGGGGGACTCGGCCAGGTGAGCTGGCATCTGGGTCTCGTCGCGAAGGCGCTCGTCCAGGCCCTGCAGCAGCGCGCCGCCGCCCGCGAGCATGATGCCGCGGTCCATGATGTCCGAGGCCAGCTCCGGTGGGGTGCGGTCCAGCGTCTCCTTCACCGCGTCCACGATCGCCTGCAGCGGCTCCTCCAGCGCAAGGCGGACCTCCTCGCTGGTGAGCACGATCGTCTTGGGCAGGCCGCTCACGAGGTCGCGCCCGCGGATCTCGGCCTGCATCTCCTCGCCGAGCGGGAACGCCGAGCCGATCTCCAGCTTGACCTCCTCGGCGGTCTGCTGGCCGATCATCAGCTTGTACTCGCGCTTGACGTAGTTGATGATCGCGTCGTCCAGCTCGTCGCCGCCGATGCGGATCGACTGGGACACCACAATGCCGCCGAGCGAGATCACCGCCACCTCGCTGGTGCCGCCGCCGATGTCGACGACCATGTTGCCCGTGGGCTCGCCCACCGGCAGCCCGGCGCCGATCGCGGCGGCCATCGGCTCCTCGATCAGGTAGGCCTGGCGCGCGCCGGCGGACAGACAGGCCTCCTCCACCGCGCGCTTCTCCACGCCGGTCACGCCCGACGGCACGCACACCACAACGCGCGGGTGCGCCCAGCGGTTCTGGTGAACCTTCTGGATGAAGTGGCGCAGCATCTGCTCGGTCACGTCGAAGTCGGCGATCACGCCGTCCTTCAGCGGCCGGATGGCCTGGATCGTGCCGGGGGTGCGGCCGAGCATCCGCTTGGCCTCGATCCCGACGGCGTGCACCTCCCCGCTGCGCGAGTCGATCGCCACCACCGACGGCTCCGAGAGCACGATGCCGCGCCCGCGCACGTAGACGAGGGTGTTGGCGGTGCCGAGGTCGACCGCCATGTCGCGGCCGCCCATGCCGGTGAGAGTCGAGAAGAAGCCCATGGGTGCGATGAGAATAGGCGCTGCGCGCGGGTGCGCAACAGCAGACCTTGCGCTCTGCCCGCGGCGGGAGGCGTAGCCTCGAAGCGGCCAGGCGGAACTCAGCCAGTGTAGCTCACTGCTCCGCCGCCATTGGCGCGTTTCAGCTGTTGCAGCTGTTGCGAAGTCCCTGCAAAAAGCCGCCCGCGGGGCGGGTTCAGGGCAGAAGCTCGGGCGCCACGCGCACCAGCTCGGCCACCGGCAGCCCGACCACGTTCAGGTAGTCACCCTCGATCGCCTCCACCAGCGCCGCCCCGCGCCCCTGGATCGCGTAGCCGCCGGCCCGCCCGCGCCACTCGCCGGTGGCCACATAGCGGTCCACGTCGGAGGCTTCCAGCGGGCGGAAGCGCACCTCGGTCACGGCCGCTGCGGTGCGCTCGCCTCCGTCATCGACCACCGCAAGGCCCGACCAGACGTGGTGTGAGCGTCCGCCCAGGGCGGCCAGGAACTCACGCGCCTGGGCCTCGTCGCGGGGCTTCCCGAGCACCCGCCCGTCCGCCACCACGGCGGTGTCCACCCCGAGCACGGTCAGGCCGGTCACGGCGCGGGCCTTGCGCAGAGCGTTCTCGATCACCAGGGCGCGCGGCTCCCCGGCAACGGCCTCTTCCACCTCGGGGGCCTGCACCCGGAACTCGATCCCCAGCTGCTCGAGGATCGCGCGCCGCTGTGGCGAGCCCGACGCCAGGACGATCACGGCCTGACCATCGCATAGGCCATAAAGGCCCACAAGTAGGCCACAAGGGCCCACAGGTAGTTTGGACGCCCACGATGCTCTTCGACCGCCTGATCGACGGCAAGCCCACCGATTCGGGCAAGCAGATCTCGCGCCGGGCGACGCTCCTGCTGCTCCCCGCCATCGCGCTGGCGAACGGCATCGGGGCCTCGATCGTCTACGTACTGGCGTTCTTTGTGATCCCCTCGCCCCCCGAGCTCGATCAGGAGACCGAGGCGCTCGTGGTGAACCTGGTCACGAGCGCGATCTACCTGCTGATCGCC
>DASROS010000012.1:0-14265 GCA_035646775.1 Thermoleophilaceae bacterium
CACCGCGCACGCCGCATCATCAGGAAACCACTCCCGGAACGCCGGCCACGTCCCCGGGTAGTCCACACCCGCCCGCGGCCGGCTCTCCGTCGACGCCTGCATTCACAAGCAAGCTACTGCAACGAAGTGGATACCCCCCTGTGGCCAAAGGAGTCGCCCGGTGCTCCGGGCACGGCAGTCATTGGTACGCGCCGGTAGGCGGAGCGAGATTTGCCGACGGCGACGCTTCCCGACCGGATCGCACAGCTGTCTCGATCCAGTCGGAACCTCGGTACCTGACTCGGGCGCACGACGTGTGGCTTGTTTGTCTCGTCTCGTGTTCACGACACGACAACGGGTCGTTAACAAGCGGGGTGGCATCTGAGCTGGAGCAGTCGTCCATCCTGGGGGTCGTGGCGACGTTGCCCCCGTTGTACGCGCACCGCCTCGGCCGCGAGCCCGGACCCGACTCGTCGCGAGCAACCCTGCAGGCGACGCTCGCCGGCCCGGTCGATGGCCTCGAAACCGACGCCTGCCTGACCGCCGACGGACGGCTGGTCCTGCTGCACGACCCGTGGCTGAGCACCGCCACGACGTTGCGTGGCTGGGCGCACCAGACGGCGTGGAGCGACCTGCGGCACGCTCACCTGCGCGACCGCTATGCCGCGCCTACGAACGAGACGCCGATGCTCCTCGACGAGCTGCTAGACGCCGCGCCCCGTGACCTTCGCGTGCAGGTCGAGGTCAAGGCTCACGACGATCCTGCACTGGCACGGGCGAGCGCCGCGGCGGTGTGCCGGCTTGTGGGCCGGCGGGCGGACCGCGACCGTGTGGGGGTTCTCTCCTTCCATACGGCCGCGTGTGAGGAGGCCGTGCGCCATGGGCTGCCGGCGCGGTTGGTGACGTGGGCCGACTATGCGCCCACCGCGCTTGCCCGATGGGCGACGCGTACCGGGGTCGGTGGCGTCTGCATCGAGCACTTCCTCCTGCACCCTGTTCTGGTCGAGCGCCTGCGGTCTCATGGTCTCAGCGTCACGACTGGGACGGTCAACGACGCGACGCTGGCGGCGCGAGCGGCTGCACTCGACGTCGACGCGATCACCACCGATCGACCGGCCGCGCTGCACCGCGAGCTTGCGGCCATGTCACTGGCAGCCTGAGCGGCGCGGCCTCAGGGTGTGGTCAGCGCGCTGCTCGCAGCACGGCGACGATCCGCGGGTGGCCGTCGATCTCCAGCTGTTCGACGATCTCGACGTCATCGAGCCCGACGATGCGCCCCAGCCGCCGCAGACCCTCAACAGGAAAGCCCCAGTAGACGAAGTCGTCGCGCCCGTACACGTCGCCAGGCTCGTGGACCTCGATCGCCGGGGTGTCGCCCGGGAGGTGCGAGCCGTAGGTTTCGAGCACGATTTCGCCGCCCGGCGTCAGCACGTCGGCGAGCGCCTGCAGCAGCGCGATCGGGTCGGTCACCCGGTGCAGGATTCCGAAGCACAACGCAACGTCGAAGCGCTCGCCGAGCTCGCGCACGTCCAGCGCGTCCATTCGGTGGTACTCGATCCGCGATGAGAGTAGCTCGGCGATAGCGCAAAACCCGGCACCGGCCGGCAGCGTGACGCCGAAACGGGCGCGCACCCATTCGACGTACTGCTCGTTGTCGACCGCGACGACGCGGCGCGCACCGCGGACCTCTGCCAGGAAGCTGTAGAAGCCGTCGAACGCGCCGATGTCGAGCACGCTGCGCCCCGCAAAGCGGTCCGCGCCGAGCACCGGCAGACGGTAGCCGTGGTCGCGTGCGATGCCCGGCGTGTAGATCCCGGGCGCAAGGGCGAAGGTGTGAAACCAGAGCGGAACGGAGTCGCGGACGCGCTCGGCGTGCGCCGCTGGCGCGCCGATGGCGTACACGTCGGCGACCACCCGCTCGGCAGCGGACGTCTCGGGGATCGGCTCGAACGTCTCGGTTGCGACTGGACGGGCTTCCAACGCATCACCTCAGGTCTGTCGTTCCCAGGACGGTCACACCGGCATCACCGTTTGGCGCCAGCGTCGGCGGCCCGCGACGCCGGGCGCGGCCGGCGCCGCGAGAGCGGCGCGCGAAACGCCCAAACCTGCACTTGCTTCCAGCGCGGCTGGCCTCGCCACGCTACAGAACCGATCCTGTCTTGGGAGCCCGCGACGCGCCATCCGAGGTTGCGGACAGTCTCGCGAAGCGCCCTGGCCAGGGTGTGACCTCATGCGACGCGGCGGGCCGCTACCTGAGGTCGACAGATACCCCCCGGCGCAAAGGAGAAGCCGTGCGGCGAAGCGGCACGCCACTCCTCCGGCCACAAAGCAGTCGCACCGCCGCGACGGTCGCTCGTATCGCATCGGACGAAAAGCAGAAATCCTTGGGCATCCGCAGCTCGCTCTCGGTTTCGGCGCCAAGGAGTACGAGCGTGCAGGCGCTACTGCTTGGCGCCGGGAGCGCTAGCGCGCTGTGGGTGCCCGGAGACTGTTGCTCGTCGTCCACTGCGGGGGTCTGCGGTCCGGGTATTGACGCGCTCGCTTACCCCAATGCGGGCGTCTCAGCTCCGAAGAGTTTACCGGCGTGCATTTCGAGCTCGGAGGGACGCCTGCGGCGGCTAGGTGCGCTCCGTGCTCGGCCTTGACGCCGCATCCCCGCACGTCGAGACTGGTCGTTGACAGCACGCGCGACTGCGCGATTAATGCCCTATCGAAGAGGTGTGCAATGAGCGATACGGTCGCTGGAGCGGCAAGCCCGGCGGCGCTCCGTCCGCGCAAGGCAAGGGCGGCGGACTTGCCGGACGTCACTGACACGCTGGCCCTCTCGTTCTACGACGACCCGGTGGTGATGTGGTTCATCGACGACGGGTCGAGACGGCGGCAGCTCCTGCCGGGTTTCTTCAAAGCTGTCGCGGAGTCGTACCTTGCGTATGACGAGACCTACGCGGTCGACAAGGGGGTCTCGGCGGCCGTCTGGGCGCCGCCCGGGGCCGAGGACGACGAGGAGCTCCCGACCGTGCTCGGCGAGGTCGTGGAGGAATACGCGGAGCGGCTGTTCGAGATCCTCGGGCTCATGGAGGAGAAGCACCCGGTGGAGCCGCACTACTACCTCTTCCTACTCGGCACGAGGCCGGAATGGCAAGGGCGCGGGCTCGGGTCGTCCCTCATGGCTCCGGTGCTCGAGACGTGCGATCGAGACCGCGTGCCGGCGTATCTCGAGGCGACGAGCGAGCGCAACAAGCAGCTCTACCTTCGGCACGGCTTCGAAGTGACCGACGAGATCCCGCTGCGTGACGGGCCGTTGATGTGGCCCATGTGGCGGTCGTCCCGCTGACCTGAGCTCAGCCGACAGCGGACGCTCATGGTTCGATTCGGGTGACCGTTCCGTCGTGTTTGACAGTCACCGGCGACCGAGAAGGCTCGCCGCGATGCTCGCGAGATCGCCGTATGCGAGATTTAGTACCGAACCGAAGCCCAGAGCGAAGACGGTTGACGCGCTATTGCGTCGCGAGACGAGAGGGGCCTCCGGCCGCGCTGGCTAGCTTCGCAACGGACGAGGAGGAAAAGTCTCGATGAACCGTCAGCTCGCTATCGCATTCGGCGGTGGCTGTTGCGTAAATCGGCTGGATGGTGGCGGCGCTTGGCGGCGACGGTGTGCAACGTTCAGGCGGGGTGGCGACTCGGGAGGGCGGCGGCTGCCTTGGGGGTCTTTCAGGCCCCGGCGGGGACCGTTTGGTGGCGGTGGAGCTTGAGCAGGTTGTGGGTGGCGGTGATCAGCCGCCACTCGGAGCGACACGCCGATCTTCCTCGGCGTTGGAAGCGGTCGATGCGCCGGTTGAACTTCGTGTCTGCGAACACGGGCTCGATCATCCCTTGGCGTTTTCGGTAGAGCCCGCCCCCGTGATCGGTCTCCAGCACGCGGCGCATGAACGCATAGGCGCCGCCGTCCCAGCCGGGCCGGGCGCCTCCCCGTTTGAGCGCGTCGGGCGGGATCAGCACCTGCATCCCGCGGTTGATCACGTTCTCTATCTGCGCCTGGTGCCAGTAGCCGGCATCCGCGACCACCACCTGTGGTGTCTCGGTGACACCGACCCGATCGAGTTCGTCCTGGGCGGCGGTGACCATCGGCTCGAGGTGCCCGAAGTCCGGTGAGTCGGCGCTGACCTCGGCGGCGATCACGATCTGGCGCTCGTTCGTGACGGCCTGGGCGTTGTAGCCCTGCACATAGCCGCGCGGCGACTTGATGTTGCGCGAGTCGGGATCGGTCACGTTGACCTTCCCAGCGGGCGTTTCGGGCGGCCGGTAGGGCTTGGGACGCCGCCCAAGCGGCCGGCCGTCGGCCGCGACCCCACGCGCGCGATAGGCCTCATAGGCCTCGTTCGCGCGACACTCGACATCGAGCTCCTGCTCGAGCCGGCGCTTGGCTTCGCGCAGCCGCGCCGGGCGCGAACGCGGGATCGGCGCCGCCTCTTCGGCGCGCTGTTCCTCGAGCCTGCGCTTGGCCTCGCGCAACCAGCCCCGCCGGCCCTGCTCGGTCGACAGGTGCTCAGGCAACTCATCACCACGCGCCTCGCCGAAGCGCTCGTCCTCTTCGCGATCGACCGCGTCGGCCTCGGCGAGGATCTCACGGGCGATCTGCTCGTAGTCACGGTTGGAGTGACGCGAGGCGTTGGCGTGGACCTTCGTGCCGTCGATCGCGATCACCCCGACGCTCGTCAGGCCGGCCTCAGCGCACAGTCCGAGCACGTCGCCGAACAGCCCGGCCAGCGCGTCCTCGTGGCGCTGACGAAACCGCGCGACCGTCGTGTGGTCGGGCACCTGGTTCGCCGCGATCACCCGATAGGCGATGTCCTCAACACACTCGCGCTCGATTACCCGCGAGGACCGCTGCCCCTTCGCGTAGGCATAGAGCAGCAGCGCGACCATCATCCCCGGCTCGTGCGCCGGGCGCCCATGGCCATCGAGGCGATAGGCGCCATAGAACCCCGACAGGTCCATCTCCTGGACCGCCGCCAACACAAACCACGCCAAATGGCCCTCCGGCAGCCACTCCCGCAGGC
The DNA here is from genome assembly GCA_035646775.1 of Thermoleophilaceae bacterium. GTDB lineage: Bacteria > Actinomycetota > Thermoleophilia > Solirubrobacterales > Thermoleophilaceae > JAAYBF01. The sequence goes on from DASROS010000012.1 coordinate 5,040, forward strand.
TCGGCGGCAACAACAACTCCTGCTCACGATCACAAACGATGAAGTTCTGTGACATGGCCCAATCGTCCCCACCGAGCCGGACGAACCCAGGGGTTTACGCAACAGCCACCGCGCGGAGCGGTAGTACGTGGCGGCTCCGGGACGGCTAGGGCTGTGCGTCCAGAGCAGCAGCCGTTTACGAAGCAGCGGTTCTGTGTTTACGCTCAGCCAATCCATATGTATGCGGAACCCCTCGACCAGGAGGAGTGGGCCGAATACAGCGACCTTCGAGGCGGACTCGCCCGGGAGTGAGGGATGACGATTCACCAAAGTCGCGATGACTACCCGAATCCGTGGCGGATTCAGGTGCGTGGACACCCAGCGCGCCGCGAGTCCATCAGCTGGAGGGAGGCCATACGCGACGCCGTGACGGCCACCTATCCGCAGGCCCCATTCACCTCGCTGCCCTTGGGAACCAAGTTCACCGTCGAGGTGATCTTCCGAATGACTCCAGAAGATCTGGCTAGACCGGCCTTCGACCTCGACAACTTCGCCAAGCCTGTCCTCGACACACTCTTCACCTCGCAGAACGTTTCGAGACTCACCGGCGTGCTTCTCCCGGAGGTGAACGACACGTGGGTGTTCCGGCTCCTCCTTGAGAAGGTCAAAGTGAAGACTCCGCAGGAGCAGGGTGCGGACCTCACGGTCAATTGGCACCTACCGGTCACCCCGGATCTCAGCACTTCCTGACCACGGATGCGGATCGGCCCGAAGTGCGCACAGCTGCGGCGATCCTCGGAGCGTCACCCCGAGAACACGGCTGCTCAGTTGCGCCGGTTGAGATGGTTCCCTGGAGCCGTTAGTTTGTGCGAATGGCACAAGGGCAGTCTGCCGGGACGGTAGCTTGGGCCAACGAGGAGGCCGTGCGAGCTTGGGACACTGTCCTTTACGAGCGCTGGAAGCAGAACCGCAAGGTCTTCGTTGGCGCCCTGGACGAGGTCACCCAGGAAGTCTTTGATCGCGCTCCGCCACCCGAGGGCGGACGCTGCATCGACATCGGCTGCGGGTTTGGTGAGACGACGCAGCGACTCGCCGCGCTCGTGGGAGCTGGGGGATTCGTGCTCGGGACCGACTCCTCCCCCAGGTTTATCGATGACGCCCGGCGCGAAGCGGACGAGGCCGGTGTTGAAAACGTCGACTTTGAGGTCGCCGATGCGCAGACGGCGATGTGGGATCCGACCTTCGACTATGCCTTCTCACGCATGGGGACGCAGTTCTTCGCCGCACCCGTCCCGGCCATGCGCGCGATTCGTGGAGCGCTCAAGCCCGGCGGCACGCTCGCCAAGGTCTGCTGGCGTCGCAAGGACGAGAGCCCGTTCTGGGCGGAGACCGAACAGGTCGTAGGGCGCTTCTTGTCGCGCCCCGACGAGTACGTAGCCGACACTTGCGGGCCGGGACCATTTTCCCTGGGCAACCCCGAGACATGCCGTGGCATTCTTGGCGCAGCTGGGTTTGAGGAGATCGCTCTACACCGGCGTGACTTTCCCTACTACATGGGCAAGGACATGGACGAGGCGATCGACGCCCTACTCGCGATCGGGCCGGGGGCCGAGCTGATCCGCCTCAATGGCGAGTACGGCGAGAGTCGTCGACCCGAGATAGCCGAGGCCCTCGCCGAGCACTACACCGCCTGGCAGCAGTCCGATGGCTCCATTGTCGGTCGCGGCTCTGTCTGGATCGTCACAGCCACGAACCCCGGCTAGTAGTCGAGAAACGAAGGCGGAGCGGGCATCAGTAGGGCATCAATCTGAGCGCATGTCGGGCGAACCCAGAGTGCATCGACGCGCATCACCGAGCGGTCTGCGCCTCCGCACACCCCCCGCCAATCGCATCAGTGACCTAGTCCGCGGCTTGAAGTAACCACGCAGGACTGGTCGAGCACGGCGGGCGTACTTGTTCGGTACTACGGCTGGTACCACGAGGCGTCCGTAAAACTCGGACGCGGGCCCGAAACGTCGAAAGCTCGCGTCGAGAGCGGGCTTCCGTGTAGTCGGGGCGACTGGATTCGAACCAGCGACCGCTCGGCCCCCAGCCCGCTCGATGCTTCGGGTAGGTTCGGCTTCGATGCGAGTGCTCATCAGCGCCGACATGGAGGGCGTATCGCAGCTGCAGGACCTGCGCGAGGTGCTCGCGTGCAGCACCCAGTACTGGGCGACCGGGAAGGACGCGCTTACCGCCGACGTCGCCGCCGCGGCCGAGGGGCTGCTCGCCGGGGGGGCGTCGGAGGTCGTGGTGCTCGACAACCACGGGAGCGGCAACCCGCTGAACATCGCGCCCGCCGATCTGCCGGCGGGGGCCCGGCTCGAGACCTGGGACGTGTTCGATCTGCACGAGCATGACGTCCAGGCGATGCTGCAGGTCGGCTACCACCCGCGCTGCGGCGTCGACGGGTTCATGTCGCACACCTACATCCCCCGGCTGCGCCTGCGCGTGGGCGACGAGCTGATCAGCGAGAGCCACGGGCGCGCGTGGGCGGCAGGCGTTCCGCTCATCGGCATCGTCGGCAACGCCGACCACCGGGCCACGCTGGGGTCCTTGGTCGACGCGCCGTTTCTCGTCGTACAGACATCCGAGGGGCGCACCGGAGCGCAACCTGCGTTCACGGACGCCGGCGAAGGAGCCGCTGCGATCCGGGCCTTCGCGCGCGAGCGGCTGGAGGACAAGAATGCCGCCGTTGCGCCGCCACCACCCCGCGACGTCCCGTTCATGGCGAGCCTCCCCGACGGGTCGGCCCGCGAGGAGCAGATGCGTGACGCGGGATGGACGCGAGTCAGCGACACCGAGTTCCGCGTGGAACTGCGCGACTGGCCCGATGCGCGCGCGCCACTGGCCGGGGCGATGTACGGCGCCATGTCGCCGTTTCTGCCCCTGATGTCAGGCCTGGACCTGACGTCGGCCGAGTCCGTTGCCGCGCAGGACCGCGCCCGCGTATCCGCGCTCGAGGATGCGTTTCTGTCGGCGCTTCGAGAGACCGAGGACGACTGGCTCGGCTGAGCCGGGCCACAACGGAGGTCAAGAACGCCGAATCCGCTGTGCCGAGCGCGCTTCCATGTAGTCGGGGCGACTGGATTCGAACCAGCGACCGCTCGGCCTCCAAGCGGTCGCTGCGAGCGGGTTCGCCACCCGCTAGTAGCTTCCGCGTGAGGCTGTGGGACAAACTCCCGGAGAGCTCCCTGGATCGTTCTAAGGGTGGGCTCCCAAGACGGCCATCTCGTGCGTCGCGAGCGGGCCGTCCGTCACGGGGCGTCGCGCACGGTTGCTCTGGCGTGTGCTTCCGTGAACGCGCAGCGGCCTTTCCGAAACGGCTTTGTGCGACAGCCTCGGCGCGAAGCGATAGCGACAGAGCGGCGCACTCGCTGCTCCTCTTGTGGAAAAGCAGCAGCGACGCCGTCACTCCCGCAGGGCGCGAAAAGCAGGAGCGCGGGTGAATGCGGGGCGGCGGTCCTATTTTGCTGGCCTAGCCGCCGGCCCGCGCGAGCCCGGCGCACCGCCCCCCGGGGCGGTGGTAGGTTCGCGCGCGGTGAGGATCGGGAGGGGAGGAGAGTCGCGCGCAGCGCCTCTCGTGGCGCTGGCCTCGGTGGCGATCGCCGCCGGCGCCGTCGCGCCGGCCGCGCCGCGCCCAGCTTCCCGGCGTACCGCCGCTGCCGCTCCCTGGCGGTCAGCAGGTTCCGGGCTACCAGGCCGATGACGGCCGCGGCTTTCGCAACGTGCTCCCCCCGGGCCAGAACGGCCTGATCAACGCGCCCCAGCTGGCCGCCTTCGCCGGCACCGGCCAGCGTCCCCCGCACTCGAACGACCAGCTGGCGATGTACGGCGACCTCGTGTACTCCACCCCCGGCATCTCCGCCGCCAGCTTGGACCGCTTCTTCAAGGACGCCAGCTTCGGGGTCAAGCCCGGCGACGTGGAGCGCTCCTACTCCCCGCGCGCTGACGTGACCATCGTGCGCGACAAGGGCTTCGGAGTGCCGCACGTCTACGGCACCACGCGCGCCGGGTCGATGTTCGGCGCGGGCTACGTGGGCGGCGAGGACCGGCTGTTCTTCATGGACGTGCTGCGCAACCTCGGGCGCGGCAGCCTGTCGACCTTCGCCGGTGGCGCCAACCGGGAGATGGACCGCGAGCAGTGGCTCCAGACGCCCTACACCGAGGCCGACCTTCAGCGCCAGGTGGACCAGCTCGACGACCTCTATGGCGCCGAGGGCCGCAAGGTCCAGGAGGACGTGGCCGCGTACGTGGAGGGGATCAACGAGTACATCGGCGACGCCAGGGCCAACCCGCTGCTGCTGCCCGGCGAGTACGCGGCGATCGGCAGGCCGGGCGGCCCGGAGCCCTGGACCGCGCGCGACGTGATCGCCACCGCCGCGCTGGTGGGAGGCATCTTCGGCAAGGGCGGCGGCTCGGAGCTGGACTCCGCGCTGAGCTACCAGCAGTCGCGCCGGCGGTTCGGCAAGAAGCGCGGCGCTCGCATCTGGCGCGACTTCCGCTCGGCCGAGGACCCCGAGGCGCCCACCACCGTCCACCGCAAGCGCTTCCCGTACCAGCCCCAGCCTAAGCGGGTCCGCAAGGGCAGCGTGGCGCTGCCTGACCGCGGCTCGGTGACGCGATCCAAGGCCGTACCGGCCACGAGCGGCTCGCGGGCGAGTACCGCGGGCGCAAACGGCCCGCTGGACGGCCTGCTCGCCTTCCCCACCGCCAACTCCAACGCGCTACTGGTCTCGGGGCGTGAGTCGGCCTCCGGCAAGCCGATCGCGGTGATGGGCCCCCAGACCGGCTACTTCGCGCCCCAGATCCTGATGGAGATCGACATCCACGGTCCCGGCATCGACGCGCGCGGCGCCTCCTTCCCCGGAGTGAACCTCTACGTGCAGCTGGGCCGCGGGCGCGACTACGCCTTCTCCGCCACCTCCGCCGGCCAGGACATCGTGGACACGTTCGCCGTGCCCCTGTGCAACCCGGGCGGCGGCCGGCCGTCGCTGGCCTCGACCGGCTACCGCTTCCGCGGCCGCTGCCTGCCGATCGAGGTGCTCCAGCGAACGAACACCTGGCAATCCAGCGCCGGGGACGACACGCCCTCGGGCAGCGAGACGCTTAAGGCCGAGCGCACCAAGCTCGGGATCGTGAGCGCGCGGGCAACGATCAAGGGCAAGCCGGTGATCTACACCAAGCTGCGCTCCACCTACCTGCACGAGGTGGACTCCGCCCGCGGGTTCGTGGACTTCAACGACCCGGCGGCGATGCGCAACGCGTCGGACTTCAAGCGCGCGGCGAGCAAGATCGGCTACACGTTCAACTGGCTCTACGCCGACGACCGCGACATCGCCTACTACAACTCGGGCAACAACCCGGTCCGCTCCAAGCGCGTGGACCCGAGCCTTCCCACCCGCGCTCGCTTCCCGTGGCGGCGCTTCAACGCAGACGCCAACACGGCCGCCTACACCGCCTTTGGCCGCCACCCCAATGTGGTCAACCAATCGTTCCTAACGAGCTGGAACAACAAGCAGGCGCGCGGCTACCGGGCCGCTGACGCGAACTTCGAGTACACGTCGATCTACCGCTCCGAGCCGCTGGACGACCGCATCAGGGCGAAGATCCGCGGCGCGGGCAAGATGAACCTGCCCCAGCTGGTGGACGCGATGGAGACGGCCGGCGTAGTTGACGTGCGCGCGGACAAGGTGCTGCCGTTCGTGCTGCAGGTGCTGGGCAACCGCCAACGCGACCCCGTGGTGCGCGGTGCGATCTCGCGCCTGCAGGCCTGGCGGCGTGCCGGCTCGATGCGCAAGGACGCCGACCGCGACGGCGCCTACGAGCACACCGAGGCGATCCGGATCCTCGACGCCTGGTGGCCGAAGCTGGTGGATGCTCAGTTCGCGCCCGTGCTCGGCAAGCCGCTGCTCGATCGCTTCCTGGCGATCAAGACCCTCGACAACGATCCCAACAACCACGGCGAGCACCTCGGCTCGGCCTATCAGGGGGGCACCTATGGCCTCGTGGAGAAGGACCTCCGCACGCTTCTGGGCCGCAAGCGGCTGCGGCGGGCCGGCCGCGGGCGCGCCATCGCCCGCGTGCGGGGACGCTACTCGCGCACCTACTGCGGCGGCACCAAGCGGCGCAAGGGCAACCTCAGGCGCTGCCGGCGTGCGCTCGCCCGCTCGCTGAAGGCCGCCGTCGCGGTGCCGACCGAGACCACCTACAAGGACGAGGTGTGCAGCTCCCAGCCCGGCATCGGCCCCCGCGGACCCGGGCCGCAAGCCCTTCGACCAGGCGTGCTTTGACCGGATACGCTTCCGCCCGCTCGGCGCCGCCGAGCAGCCGCTGATCCACTGGATCAACCGCCCGACCTTCCAACAGATCCTTGAGATCCAGAGCCACCGCCCACGCTAGGACGCTCCTGGCCGCCGCCACCCTGGGCCTCGCGGCGCTGGCGAGCTCGAACGTGGCCCAGGCCGCGGTGAAGCAGGCCGAGACCGTACTGCCGCCCGGCCAGAGCGGCTTCGTGTCGGCCGCGGGCCTGGCCGAGGGCACGGGCTCGCCCCACCTCACCGACCAGACCTCGCTGTTCACCTCCTTCCGCTACAAGTCCGCGCTGTTCGGCCAGCAGGGTGAGACCGAGATGCCCCGGGCGGGGGTGCGCATCGTCCGCGGCCCCTACGGCGTGCCGTCGATCACCGGCGCCACCGATTTCGACGCCTGGTGGGGAGTGGGCTACGCGGTGGCCCAGGACCGGCTGTTCCAGCTCGAGCTGTTTCGCCGGGCCACCAGCGGGCGCCTCGCCGAGATCCTCGGCGACGGATTCCTCCCCGACGACCTGATCGCTCGCCGCGACTACTACACCGACGGCGAGGTGGACGCCATGCTCGCGCGCCTGCCCACCAACCTGGTCCGCCGCGCCGAGGCCTACCGCGACGGCATCAACGCCTGGGTGGCCGAAACCCGCAGCGACCCCACCAAGCTGCCCGGCGAGTTCACGGCGCTCGGCGTGCAGCCGCCGACCTGGACGGTGCGCGACACCGCCCGCATCGGCGTGTTCCTGGCGCGCACCGTGCCGTCCGGCGACGGCGTGGAGCTGGACAACCTGCGCGCGCTGCGCGAACTGGGCGCCCGCGCCTTCGCCCGGCTGCTGCCGCTGCGCGCCCCGGGGCGGATCTCCACCGTGCCGCGCAAGGCCGGGCTGTTCCCGTCCCAGCCGGGCCGGACCGTCAAGCAGGAGCGGGCCGCGTACCTGCGCTCGCGCCGGGCGCTGAAGACCACTCCCATCCCCACCCCCGTCGAGGCTGCGACGGCGGGGCGCTCGGAGGCGCTCGGCGGGTCCTACATGTGGGGCATGAACCGCAAGGCGGGCAGGGGACGCCGCATCCGAACGAAGGGCGTCGACACCTATCTCTTCAACGGCCCCCAGCTGGGCTTCTCGATCCCGGAGCTGTTCGTGGAGTTCGAGCTGCACTCGCCGGTCCAGAACATCCGCGGCGTGAGCGCCGCCGGCGTACCCGTGCTGGGGATCGGCCACAACGGTCGCCTCGCGTGGGGCTTCACGTCGGGGCTCTCCGACGAGGACGACCTCTACGCGGAGAAGCTCACCGGCCCCGAGACCTACACGTTCAAGGGCTCACAGCGCCAGATGAGCTGCCGGGACGAGCGCTTCGACTATCGCTCGCCGCCCACCGACCTACCCGACCGGATCGGCGACATCATCAAGCCCGGCGGCCTCGCCGGCTCGCGCACCGAGCGCATCTGCCGCACGGTGCACGGGCCCGTGCAGGCACGGGAGAAGGGCGTGGCCTTCGCGCGCCGGTACGCGATCTGGGGCCGCGAGCTGGAGACGCTGGTGGGGCTGTCCGCTCTCAACGACGCCAAGACGGTGCGCGAGGCCGACCGCGCCCTGCTCGGAGTCACGTGGAACGAGAACGTGATCGCGACCGACGACCGCGGCAACATCGGGTACTGGCATCCGGGGCTGCACCCGCTGCGGCCGAAGAACTACGACGAGCGGCTGCCCTACCCCGGCACCGGCGAGGCCGAGTGGCGCGGCCTGCTGCCGCGGCGCAAGACGCCCCACGTGATCAACCCACGCCAGGGCTACCTGCTGCAGTGGAACAACGTGCCCTCGACGGGATGGACCTCCGGCGACGGCGAGGCCCGCGAGCGCCAGACCGGGCCGTTCCACCGGTCCGGCCTGCTCAAGCGGCTGGTGTCGTGGCTGGCCGCCAAGCCCTCGTACGACGGGTCCAAGGCCGTGGACCGCCGTAGCGGCACCACGGCGCAGCAGCGCCCGCTGTACGGGAGGCAGCTGCGCCGCGCCCGCAAGGGCTCGAAGGGCAAGGCGCGCGAGCTGCTCACGACCCTGCTCGAGTGGGACGGCACCTACGCGCGGGCCGACAGCGCCGGCAAGGTCGACCCGGGCGTGGCTGTCTGGGAGAACTTCAAGGACCAGGCTGAGCTGATCGCCTTCCGCAGGATCACCAAGGCGCCGCTCACCGGCACGGGCGCCGAGAGCCTGCTGGGCAAGCCCGGCACCTCACACGAGTTCGACATCTCCAACGGCGAGGCGTACGCCCTGCGCACCCTCGACATCCGCGGAGTCCGCAAGGCCGCCGCGCGCACCCACGACGCGATGGCCGCCCGCTTTCGCAACCCCAACCCGGACACGTGGCGCGAGCCGCGGCGGATGTACGAGGTCGCGGCCCAAGGCGCCGCGTCGGCTCCCGACCTTCCGTTCTTCGACCGGGGCACCTGGGAGCAGTCGATACACCTCGGGCGGTAGGCCACTAGGTTCCAGGTCATGGCCTGGGTCGAGACGGCGAGCCTGTCCTTCATCGCCCGCCACGAGTCCGCCCAGGCCGATGCCGCGGCCGGCGTCCTCGACGACCTCGAGGCCTTCCGCGCGAAGCTCGAGACCCTGTTCGATCGCGTGCCAGGCGAGGTGTCGGTGGTGATCCATCCGCGGCCACTGATGCTGGCCGCGGCCGCGCCGTGGCTGCCGCTGGCCCGCGCGGTGTCCGCCCCCGCGGGCAGGCGCTACTTCACCGGCTGGTTCGGGCTCCGGGAGATTCACGTACTGGCGCCGGAGGCGCTGGAGAGGCGCGCGTCGGCAGTGCCCGGCTCGCGCGAGGCGCTGCTGCGGTCGCCCCGCCACGAGTACGCCCACGTGGTGGTCGGCGCGGCCAACCCCGCCCTGCCGCCCCCGTTCTCC
>DASROS010000013.1:0-14795 GCA_035646775.1 Thermoleophilaceae bacterium
CTGCCCAGCCAGGAGAGGTAGATCACGCCCGCCAGCGCGTTCAGCGCCTGGGCGGTGCAGATGTTGTGCGTGGCCTTCTCCCGGCGGATGTGCTGCTCGCGCGTCTGGAGCGTGAGCACGAAGCCGCGCTTGCCGTCCACGTCGCGCGTCTCGCCGGCGATGCGGCCGGGCATCTTGCGGATGAAGCGCTCGGCGGCGGCGAAGAAGCCGAACGACGGGCCGCCGAAGTCCAGCCGGTTGCCCAGCGTCTGGCCCTCGCCCACGCAGATGTCCGCGCCGAAGGACCCGGGCGGCTCCAGGATGCCCAGCGGCAGCGGGTCGGCGGCCACCACGAACAGGGCGCCGGTGCGCTTGGCGGCCTCGCCGAGGGCGCCGAGCTCCTCCACCGTGCCGAGGAAGTTGGGCTGCTGCACGAACACGGCGGCGGTGTCGTCGTCCACCAGACCGGCCAGCGCGTCGACGTCCGTGGCGCCCTCGGCGTCCAGGGCGGCCTCCTGGACCTCCATGCCGTAGCCGGCCGCGTGCGTGACCAGAGCGTCGCGGGAGTGCGGGTGCAGCCCGCGCGAGGCCACCAGCTTGCCGCGCTTGGTCTCCAGCTTGGCCAGGTAGCCCGCGGCGGCCACCGCGGACGGGCCCTCGTACACCGACGCGTTGCTCACCGGCAGGCCCGTGAGCTCGGAGATCGCAGTCTGGAACTCGAACATCACCTGCAGGCCGCCCTGGGAGATCTCGGGCTGGTAGGGCGTGTACGGCGTGAGGAACTCCGAGCGCTGCAGGATCGAGTCGATGATCGACGGGACGTAGTGGTCGTACATGCCGGCGCCGAGGAAGCTCACCTCGTCGTCTGAGTGGCGGTTGCGCGCCGCCAGCTCGGACAGGTGCTCGAACACCTCCTGCTCGGCCATGCCCGCGGGCAGGTCCAGCGGGCGGTCCAGGCGCACGGCCGCCGGGATCTCGGCGAAGAGGTCCTCGAGCGACCCGACGCCGATGGCGTCGAGCATCGCCTTGCGGTCGGCGTCGGTTGCGGAGGTGTAGCGGCTCATGGCTCTACAGCGAGACTAGTGGTCAGGACGACAACAGATCCTTGTACGCGCCCACGTCAAGAAGGGATTCCAGCTCGTCCGTGTCGCTTAATTTCACGCGCACCAGCCAGCCGTCGCCGTAGGGGTCGGAGTTGATCAGCTCGGGGCTGTCGGAAAGCTTGTCGTTCACGGCAGTGATCTCGCCGGAGAGCGGCGCGAACACGTCCGAGACGGCCTTCACGGACTCCACCTCGGTGTAGGCCTGGTCCTTGGACACGGTGGCACCCACCTCCGGCGGGTCGTAGAACACCACCTCGCCAAGCGCGTCCTGGGCGTACCAGGTGATGCCGAACGCGGCCTCGTCGCCCTCGATCCGCGCCCAGTCGTGTTCGGGGTGGTACTTCAGGTCCTCGGGGTAGCTCTCGGCCACGTCGCTCAGCTCTCCTTGTTCTTGGGTGGGGAATGGGGATCGTGCGCAGCCGGCCGAGCCGGCTGCTTCGCATAGAGGGGCCTCTCGCTGATCACCGCGGCGCGGGGCTTGCCGCGCACGTCGACCTCGATCTCGGTGCCCGGCTCGGCGGCGCCCTTGGGCACGTAGGCCAGGCCGGCGCCGGTCTCCAGGCACGGCGACAGTGTGCCGCTGGTCACCTCGCCGCCGCCCGCCGGCGTGTTCACGGGGTTGCCCTGGCGGGGGATCCCCGGTCCGGTGAAGACGAAGGGGACGAGCGTCTGCTCGGGCTCGACGTCCTGCAGCGCCTCGGAGCCGATGAAGCCGGTGTCGAGCTTGCAGATCCAGCCCAGGCCCGCCTCGATCGGGTTGCGATCGAGCGACAGGTCGTTGCCGTAGAGGTGAAAGCAGGCCTCCAGGCGGAGCGTGTCGCGCGCGCCCAGGCCGGCGGGCCTGACGCCCTGGGCCAGCAGCGCGTCCCAGACGGCCGGCGCGTGCGCGGGCGGCATCAGCAGCTCTACGCCGTCCTCCCCGGTGTAGCCGGTGCCGCAGACCAGGGTGTCCTCGCCGGCCACGGGGATCGTGGCCGTGCGCATGCGCTTGGGCAACACGCCATCGGCGATGCACTCCACGGCGCCGCGGGCCACTGGCCCCTGGACCGCGAGCATCGCGTACCGGGCCGCAACGTCCTCCACGGTCGCATCGAAGCCCTCGGCGTGCCCGGCCATCCAGTCGTGGTCGCGCTCGTGGTTGGCCGCGTTGGTCACAGTGAGGAAGGAGCCGTCGGCGAGGCGGTAGGTGAAGAGGTCGTCGAGCACACCGCCCTCCTCGTTGCACAGCACCGAGTACTGCGCGCCGTCCTCGGCCAGCTTGGACACGTCGTTGGAGAGCAGGTGCTGCAGCAGCTCCTCCGCCTGGGGGCCCGAGGTGCGCACCTCGCCCATGTGGGAGACGTCGAACATGCCGGCCTTGGCGCGGACGTTCAGGTGCTCGGCGCGCACGCCCTGGTACTGCACCGGCATCTCCCAGCCGGCGAACGGGACCAGCTTGGCCCCCGCGGCCTCATGGCGGTCACGCAGGGGGCTCTGGCGGAGGGTGTCGGCGGCGGCGGGCAAGCCGCCGCAAGGCTAGATCATGGGTGGGTGTCGCCGCTGATTCAACCTACGTCGACGAGTGGCGCCAGTAGCGCTCGACGCCGATCTCGTGATCGCGTTCCTGGACGCGGGCGGCGATCAGCACGAGCGCGCAGCCGACGCGCTTCGACCCGTGCTCGCGGCCGGCGGTGCGATCCTTCTCAGCGCCAGCGTCTACATGGAGGTGCTGGTGCGTCCCCTCCAGCACGGATCGGACGCCAAGGTCGACGAGTTCCTCGACGCCATCGGCGCCACCGTGGTCGCGGTCGATCGCGAGATCGCCCGGCGTGCCGCGCATCCCCGTACGGAAGCTGTGATAGCAGTCCTGCTAGTAACTGATAGCATGACGTCCGTGAAGCAGCTGATCACTCGCATCGACGACGTGCTCCACGCCCGCCTGAAGCACAGGGCGGCCGCGCACGGCCGATCGCTCAACTCCCTGGCGACCGAGGCGCTGGAGGCTGCCGTTCGAGATCCCGCCGCTCCCAACGCGCAACTGCGGCGGCGAGCCGATGAACACGGAGTGAACTTGGTCGTTGCCCCCGGACCCGGATCGCACCCGGCAGGGCGAGCCGCCCTGATCGAGGAGCTTCGGGGACTCGGACCGCTGCTCGATGAGCTGATCGATGACGATCGCGGCCCGCGCGCCTGAGACCGGTGGCCGTCCACTTCCTCGACTCGAGCGTCTTCGTCCGCGCCTACCTGCCGGACGAGCAGGGGCACGAAGCCGCCGCGGCGATCGTCTTCGGTGACGAGCCGGTCGTGGCCAGCGAGCTGATTCGGGTCGAGTCAGCGCGAGCCGTGGTCGCGGCGAGTCGCTCCGGCCGGCTGGGGAGCAGGCTCGCGGAGCGGCTGCTCTTCCAGTTCGAGTCTGACTTCAGCGCGAACGGCGTGGTCAGTCTGATCGCCTTCGATGGGCCACCGACCCTCGCGCGCGGGCGGGAACTGGTGGTCGAGTACGCGTTGCGCACGCTCGACGCACTCCACCTCGCCGTCGCCGACCGCGAGGGACGCCGGCTTGCCAGCCGGGACGAGCAGCTCGTCTTTGTGACGAGGGACGCGGGTCAGCGCCAGGTAGCTCAAGCGCTCGGGATGGCCGCCGGCTGAGGGGTGGACTCGAACGTGCTACGCTGTGCCACGCTTATGGACGTGTCCGTGCGCGAGCTTCGCAACCACACCCGCCGGGTGATCGCCGCGATCGAGAGCGGCGAGCCGGTTGCGCTCACGGTCCACGGCCGGCCGGTCGCCGACATTGTGCCGCGCGTGCAGCGCAGCGAACGCCGTCCGAGCGAGCGCCTGCTCGCCGATCTGACGGAGATCAGCGAGCTGGCTGCCAAGGCCGACGTGGCGTCGCCCGGCGAGGACTTCGACGTCGGGCTGACGACCGAAGACATGGTGCAGTGAACGGCTACATCGCGGACACGAGCGTGTTCGTCGCCGCTGAGCAGCGACGCCCCATCGGCTCGCCTCCGCAAGGAGAGGCGCGCATCTCAGTCGCCACCCTCACCGAGCTCGGGGTGGGCGTGCGAAGGGCGGGCAGCGACCCGCTGCGCGAGCTCCGGCGGGCCACGCTGAGCCGCGCGCGGCGGTTCGTGGCGCTGGCCTTCGACGAGCCGGTCGCCGACAGCCTGGCGCTGCTCCTCTCTGTCGCGCGCGCCCACCGACGCCGAGCCGGCGCGATGGACGCGATCATCGCCGCCACCGCACTGGCCCACGACCTGGTGGTCTGGACGCAGGACGACGACTTCGATGTGCTCGCTGAGTTGGCGCCTGAGCTGCGCGTGGCGCGGAGTTGAGCGGCCTGCCTAGCGCCGCGGCCCGAGGCGGCGCGTGTAGCAGTATCTGCGATTTCCGGAGATCGCGCCTAGGTTGGTCTCTCAGCCGGGGCAGCGGGTTCCGGGATCATTGCGTTTGAAGAGGATCAAGTGACAGGTTCAGGCCGGGGCAGGTTGTGGGCTCTCGTGCTGTTGGCGATCGCGGCACTGCTCTCGGCTTCGATGCTCGCGCCGGCGTTCGGCGCGCCCAAGGCCGTCAGCGCGGCGAGCCTGGCCACGAAGGTCGCCAAGGCGCTCAAGCTCTCGAAGGCCGCGAACAAGAACGCCAAGCGCGCGTTGGCGCAATCCGGGAAGCCCGGGCCTGCCGGCGCGACTGGTCCCGCCGTCGCGATGGGCGCGACGGGTGCCAAGGGCGACACCGGCACGGGCGCTCCGGGCCCGAAGGGCGATCCTTGCCCGTCGACCGATTCGGCCTGCCGAGGCCCCGAAGGTCCCGAGGGCCCGAGGGGCCCCGCCGGCTTCTCCGCCATCTGGGTCGAGAACGTAGGAGTCACAGTCGGTGCGAGCGCTTTCGGTGGAACGACCGGTTCACGATTCCCGACGCCATGCAGCAAAATGTCACAGTGATGGAGTCGCGTCCCTTGATCCCGCCCACTGGCTGGGTCGTGCGTGTGCGCAACGGGCTCAACAGCTCCTTCACCTTGAGCACCTACGCGGTCTGCGTGTCGGCGTCGTAGGTCTCGCTGAGGTCGCCGTCCGCCCCGCTCAGGACCGGACGAGCTTCTTGTAGGTGATCCGGTGCGGGCGGTCGGCCTCGGGGCCGAGCCGCTCGCGCCGGTGCTCCTCGTAGGCCTCGAAGTTGCCTTCGAACCACGTGACCTGGGAGTCGCCCTCGAAGGCGAGCCCGTGGATCGCGACGCGATCGAGGAACCAGCGGTCGTGGGCGATGATCACCGCGCAGCCGGGGGACGCGAGCAGCGCCTCCTCGAGCGCGTCGCGGCTCTGATCGACCCTGAGGCGAGTTCGACCGACTCGCCGGGCGCGGCGGGCACGGGAGTCGACAGCAGCAGAGCACCGGCCAGTCACCTCCGCGGAGCGCCCGCCCCGCGTCCTGAGGATGGCCCTCGCCCTCCGGGCTCTAGTCACCTCCGCGGGGCATCCTGCCCGCGCCTTGATGATGGCCCTCGCCTTCCAGGCTCAGTCTTTGAGGAACGACGGAATATCGATGTCGTCGTCGTCGATCTCCAGCGAGCTACGCTGGCGATCGTCCATCTGCACGTCCCGGCGGCGCGGCTCGCGGCGGCGACCCGTGGTGTCGTCGGTGAACAGCGGGCCGCTGTGACGCCCGTCGAACCCGGTCGCGATCACGGTCACGCGGACCGCGTCGGTGAGCTCGTCGTCCACGACGGCGCCGAAGATGATGTTGGAGTTCTGGTCGGCGGCGCTCTGGATGATCTCGGCCGCCTCGTTGACCTCGAACAGGCCGAGGTCGCTGCCGCCGGTGATGTTGAGCAGGATGCCGGTGGCGCCCTCCACCGACTGCTCGAGCAGCGGGCTGGAGATCGCGTTCTTGGCCGCCTCGGCCGCGCGCTGCTCGCCGCTGGCCTCGCCGATGCCCATCAGCGCCGACCCGGCCTCGTGCATGATCGTCCGCACGTCAGCGAAGTCGAGGTTGATCAGCCCGGGGATCGTGATCAGGTCGGTGATGCCCTGCACGCCCTGGCGCAACACGTTGTCGGCCTCGCGGAACGCCTCCAGGATGCTGGTGCGGCGCTCCACCACCGCGAGCAGCTTCTCGTTCGGGATCACGATCAGGGTGTCCACCTGCTCGCGCAGGCGGTCGATCCCTTCGTCGGCCTGGCGGCGGCGCTGCGATCCCTCGAAGTCGAACGGCCGGGTGACCACACCCACCGTGAGCGCGCCGATCTCCTGCTTGGACACCTCGGCGATCACGGGTGCCGCGCCGCTGCCGGTGCCACCGCCCTCTCCGGCGGTCACGAACACCATGTCCGCACCCTTCAGGGCCTCCTTCAGCTCGTCGCGGCTCTCGTTGGCCGCGCCGTAGCCCGTCTCGGGGTCCGCGCCGGCCCCGAGGCCGCGCGTGAGCTGATCGCCGATCTGCAGCTTGATGTCGGCGTCGCACATCTGCAGCGCCTGGGCGTCGGTGTTCACCGCGATGAACTCCACGCCCTTCAGCCCGGCATCGACCATGCGGTTCACCGCGTTGGTGCCGCCACCGCCTACGCCGACGACCTTGATCACGGCCAGGTAGCTGCCGGTGTTCATCGTGTGGATCCTCGCCTCTTGTGCTCTCGGGACTGGTGTCTCATCAGGGAGCCGGACGGGTGGTTCCGTCCGGGGATCGAGCGATCATTGAGGGTTTCCTCACCCGCAACGTTCACCACAGGTTCCGCACTGTAGGTCGAAATCGTGGAACGTGTCAACCAACGATGCAACGAATCCTGCGCCCTAACCCTCGATCCAAGCTCGAGACTTTGGCCCAGTCTCAAGTCATGGTTGAGGGTACGCTCCGGCTCCTCCATCGACCGTAGCGGGGGGCTGTTGGGTGGGCTCGGCCGGGGCCTGCTCGGGCGCGAGCGGGGCGGACTCCTCCGGTGCCGGTACGGGCTCCGCGGGCGCCACCGGAGCGGCCGCGGGAGCCTCGGCCGGCGGCTCCGTGGGAGCCACCGCACCGGGGTCGGCGACAGGGTCGATGGGCTCGGGCGAGCCTGCCGGGGCAACGGGCGCCAGAGTCTCCACCGGGAGGCCCCCGGCGGCGGGACGCTCGGGTATCCGCAGGTCCACGTACTCGGCGCCGGCTGCGTCGGGGTCGGCGAGCACGCGGGCGGCCGCCGCCCACTTCGCGCCGATCCGGTCGGGCGTCCCGAAGATCAGCTCGGGCCCGTCCTCGAGGCGGGCCACGATTCCGTTCCTCTCGTCGCGGCGCACGTCGGAGAGGCGCTCCAGCAGGGGAGTCGGCGCCGCGCCCGCCACGCGCACCGCATCCAGGGTAGGGCCGGGCGCCAGGCGGTCCCCGGACACCGCGCCGTCGAGCTTGATATCGGGCACCGAGCTCTGGGCGGTCTGCCCGGGTAGCACCGAGCCATCGGCCGCCACGAGCACACGGCGGCCGTCGGTCACCACCATCGCGGCGGGGCGGTGCTCGATCACGTGCACTCGCAGCCCCGACGGGAAGTCCGCCTCCACCTCGATCGCCTTCACCGCCGGGAAGGCCAGCGCGGCCTCCTCGAGGCGGTCCCCGTCCACGTGCAGCGTGGTCATCTGGCGGCCGGTGCCCTCCAGCGCTCTGCGTATGTCGTCCGCGTTCTTGCCGGTCAGGCCGGTTACGGTCACCTTCTCCACCGCCACCAGCCCCGAGTCGCGCAGCCACAGCATGTAGAGGGCGGAGACCAGGAGCGCCAGCAGGCCGATCGCCAGCATCCGGCGGCGCATGCGCGGCCCGAGCGCCGCGGCGGCACGTGCCGCCACCGCGTAGGCGCGGATGAACCGTCCGAGGCGGCGCAGGCGCGGCCCGCCGGGGAGCCACGAGCGCCCGCGTCTGAGCAGCGCGCCGCTCATGAGCCGTAGAGGGCCGAGGCGTCCACGTCGCCGAGCAGCTGCACCTCGGGTTCCAGCTCCACGCCGAAGCGCTCTCGCACGCGCCGGCGGCCCTCGGCCATCAGGGCGATCACGTCGGCGGTGCTGGCCTCGCCCATGTTCTCCACGAAGTTCGCGTGCTTCTCCGAGAACCGTGCGCCGCCCACCGCCAGGCCGCGGCAGCCCGCCGCGTCGAGCAGCACCCCCGCGCTGCGGCCCTCCGCGCGCGAGTCGTCGGGATTCTTGAAGGTGGAGCCGAACGTCTTGATGCCCGACGGCTGTGCCGCTCGGCGCTGCTCGCGCATGCCTGCGAGGGTCGCCTTCACGCTCTCAGGCTCCGCGGGCTCGAGCGCGAACGAGGCGCGGGCCACAATCTCGCCGTCGGCGAGGTTCGAGCGCCGGTAGGTGAAGCCCAGGTCGGCAGGCGTGCGGCGCGTGGTGCCCGCCGGGGAGACCACGTCCACCCACTCGAGCACGCGCGCGAGGTCGCCCCCGTAGGCGTTGGCGTTCATCTTCACCGCGCCGCCCACGGTGCCGGGGATGTTCACGCCGAACTCCAGACCGGTGAGGCCGTCACGGGCGGCGCGGGCGGAGGCCTGCGGGAGCCGGGCTCCCCCGCCGCAGAGCAGATGTGTGCCATCCCGCTCGATCGAGGCGAGCGTTCCGTCGAGCTTGATCACGAGTCCTCGAAAGCCAGCATCCGCTATCAGCAGATTCGATCCCGAGCCGACCACTCCTACCTGGATGCCGGCATCGCTCGCCCAGGCCAGAAGCTCAGACAGCTCCTCGGGCGTCGAGGGGCGGGCGTAGTAGTCCGCCATCCCGCCGGTGCGCACGGTGGTCAGGCGCGCGAGCGGGAACCCCGGCTGCACGCCCTCGGGGGGCTCAGGAGCCGCCATCGGCCTCCACCAGCGCCGCCGCCACGCGATCCACGTCCCCGGCCCCGAGGGTGAGCAGGGCGTCCTCCTCCCCCAGTTCGGCCCCGAGGCGAGCGGCGGCATCGTCGAGCGAAGGCACCCACCACACCGGGCGCCCGCGGCCGGCGTGGGCCGCCTCGCGGGCCACCGCCAGCCCGCTCACGCCCGGAAAGTCCTCCGCCCGCTCGCGCGCGGGATAGACGTCGCAGACCACCACCAGGTCGGCCAGCGCCAGCGCGCGGCCGAACTCGCGCGCCAACTCGCGGGTGCGCGAATAGAGGTGCGGCTGAAAGCAGGCCACCACGCGCCCGGCGCCCAGCGTGCGGGCGGCCTCCAGCGTGGCCCGCACCTCGGTCGGGTGGTGGGCGTAGTCGTCGAAGACCCGCGCGCCCGTGGCCGTGCGCCCGCGCTCCTCGAACCGCCGCCCCGCACCCGTGTAGCCGGCCAGTGCCGGCGCCGCTTCATCCAGGCCCAGCCCCGCCTCGCGGCAGGCCGCCAGCGCGGCCAGGGCGTTGAGCACGTTGTGCTCGCCGGGCACATTGAGCTCCACGACCAGGCCCTCGACCTCGAAGCTCGAGCCCAGCGGCCGCAGCGACACGTTCTCGGCGCGCAGGTCGCCGGAGCCGATCCCGTAGGAAGTGGCGCCGCCGAGCCCGGCGCCGGGCCCGGCGATCACCGCTGCGGCGGGCGCGGCGAACTCCTCGAACGCCGCCCGCAGCTCCGACAGCGAGCGGTAGGTGGCGTGGTGGTCGAGCTCCACGTTGGTGATCACCGCCACGTCGCGCGCGAGGTGCAGGAAGGAGCGGTCGGACTCGTCGGCCTCCACCACGATCCACTCGCCCTCTCCCCACGCCGCGTTGGTGTGAGCCGAGCGCAGCTCGCCGCCGATCACGAACGCCGGCTCGCGGCCGCAGGCCGACAGCACGTGGGCGGCCATTCCGCTGGTGGTGGTCTTGCCGTGCGTGCCGGATACCGCGATCGAACGCTTGAGGCGCGAGACCTCGCCCAGCAGCTCGCCCCGGTGGAGCACGCGTGCGCCGGCGGCGCCGGCGGCGGCCAGCTCGGGGTTGCCCTCGGGTATGGCGGTGGACACCACCAGCTCGGCCCCCTCGGGCACGTTGGCGGCGTCGTGGCCGATGGCCGGCTCGATGCCGTGCGCCCGCAGCCGTTCCGTGTAGGAGGACTCGGAGCGGTCGGATCCGCTCACCTCGGCGCCGAGGCTGCTCGCCACGAGCGCGAGGCCGCTCATCCCGGCGCCGCCGATCCCGACGAAGTGCAGGCGGCGGCCGGTGAGGGGGACGTCGGGCATAGCGCGCTCACGATAAGGGGACGGCCAGCCACTACTCCGGCCGCCGCACCGTGTTGAGTGTGGGAATGGGGCGAAAGCGAGACCGCCGGCGGGGGCTGCGTGCCCTCGCGGCCACCTGCCTGGCGGCGTGCGCGGTCCCGGCCGCTCTGCACGCCCAGGCTCCCCAGCCCGGCCCGGTCAACCAGGCGCCGCCCACGGTCACCCGCAGCGCCAACACGCTGTCTACCGACAGCGGCAGCTGGGTCGGGGCCCAGAACTTCACCTATGACTGGCTTCGCTGCTCAGGCACGGACACCGGCAGCTGCGGCAAGCCGGTCACCGGCGCGATCGAGCCGACCTACCGGCTCACCTCTGCGGACGCGGGGTCCTACCTGCGCGTGCGCGTGACCGCGTCGAACTCCTCCGGGTCCAACTCCAGCCTGTCCGAGCCGTTCGGCCCGATCGAGACCGCCCCCGCGCCCAAGCTGCTGCGCCCGTTCCCGGTGGTGGTGCTCACCGGCCGCGAGCGCGGGCGCATCACGGCCGTCACCAGCTTCACCATTCGCGGCCCGCGGGGTGCCCTGGTGCAGGCGCGCTGCAGCGGGCGGGGCTGTGCCTTCCGCTCGGCCCGGAGGCGCATCCCGTCGGCCGGGCGGGTGCGCTTGCGCAACGCCGAGGGCCTGTACTCGGCGGGCAACGCGATCGAGGTGCGCGTCACGGCCCAGGGCCGCGTGGGCAAGTTCACGCGCATCCGCATCCGCCGCGACCGCGTGCCGGCGCGGACTGACTTCTGCCTGCAGCCGGGCGCTCGGCGGCCGAGCCGCTGCCCTTCGGGCTGAGGCGGCTCGGGACCATGGGCTAGAAGCGCCCGGGGCAGCCTAGATTTGCCGCTCCTCCTTTCCGCGCAAAAGCGGTGGTTCGTGGGCGGGGTGGCTGCACCGCGCGCGGGCGCGCAGCGATTGAAGCATCGACCACCCTATGGGGGTGCACGAACGCTCAATCGACGTCATCCGCCGCCATGCGGGCGCGATCGCTTGCGCGTGAATGGAGCGGCAGCGTCCGGCACCTAAGCGCCACCGGCGCCCGCCAGCCCCAGCAGCTCGTCCGCGATCCGCCGCGCGGCGTCGGGTCTCGCGACTTCGAGCGCGGCATTCGCCATCGACCGCATCCGGTCCGGGGCGCCCAGCAGGGCGGCGACCTCGTGGGCCAGCCGTGGACCGTCCAGCTGCGCGTCGGGCACCACCACAGCGGCGCCCGCCCGCTCCATGTGGCGGGCGTTGTGGGTCTGGTGGTCGGCCGTGGCGTGCGGGTAGGGCACGAGGATCGACGGCAGGCCGACGGCCGCCACCTCGAGCACCGAGCCGCCTGACCGGGCCACCACGAGGTCGGCTGCCGCGAGGGCGTCCGCGAAGGGCGAGAGGTAGGCGTGCAGGTGGTAGTGCGACGGCGAGCCCAGCTCCTCCAGCCGTCGCTGCAGCTCGGGGTGGTCACGCCGGCCGGAAGCGTGAAGGACCGCGCCCGGGGCGCCCGAGCCGAACGCGTCCACCGCGGCGTGGTTGATGCGCCGGGCGCCCAGCGAGCCGCCGAACACCAGCACGCACGCCTCGTCGGGCCCGATGCCCAGGCGCCGGCGTGCCTCCTCGCGGTCGGCCTCGCCCGTGCCGGCGGGGAGCGGGCGTCCGGCCACCTCGTAGCGCGCGCCTTCCCTGCCCGCGATCGGGAAGGCCAGGAACACCCGGTCGGCGAACCGGGCCAGCAGCCGGTTGGCCACCCCGAGGTGGCTGTCGGCCTCGGTGAGCACCAGCGGAAGGCCGAGCGTGCGTGCGGCCAGGCCGACCGGACCGGCCACGTACCCCCCGCCGCCCATCACGGCGTCGGCGCCGATGGAGCGCAGCAGGCGGCGAGCGCGCAGAACAGCCGCCGCCGCCAGGCCGATCGCCAGCGCCGCCCGCAGCGGATTGCGGCGGTCGACGCCTCGCACGGCAAGATGGTGGAAGGGGTATCCGGCCGCCGGCACCAACTCGGCTTCGGCGCGCTCGCCCCCTATGAACTCGACTTCGGCGCCGCTAGCCCGCAGCGCGTCCGCCACGGCCAGAGCGGGCACCACGTGCCCCGCCGTTCCGCCCGCGGCTATCGCGACTCTGGCCACCGCGACCCCCGTCGATCGCCCACAGCTTCGGCTTCGCGGCCTTCGCGGACACACCGCCGGTGGCCGCCACGTTCAGCAGCAGCCCCATCGCCGTCATCAGCACGATCAGGTTGGTGCTGCCGTAGGAGATGAACGGCAACGGCACGCCGGTCAGCGGCGCCAGGCCCAGCACCGCGAACAGGTTGAGCGATGCCTGAAACAGGATCAGCGACGTGAGCCCCGCAGCCAGCAGCTTGGAGTAGCGGTCGCGGGCCGCCTTGGCGGTGCGCAGCCCGGCGTAGCCGATGAGGCCGTAAAGGCCGGCCACCCCGACGATGCCCGCCAGCCCCAGCTCCTCTCCGATGATCGCCAGGATCATGTCCGTATGCGCCTCGGGCAGGTAGAAGATCTTCTGCACCGACTCGCCGAGGCCCACTCCGAACAGCCCGCCCGAGCCGATCGCCGTAAGCGCCTGCACCGCCTGGAAACCGGTATCGCCGGCGTCGGAGAACGGGTCGATGAAGGCCGTGAGGCGCGCCATGCGGTAGGGCGCAATCGCCGCGAGCGCGAGCGCCAGGCCGGCCACGCAGGCGAACATCGTGCCGATCAGCCGGATGGGCGTGCCGGCCGCGATCAGAAGCGCACCGATCGAGCCACAGACGACCAGGGCGGTGCCCATGTCGGGCTGGGTCATCAGCAGCGCGCACGCCGCGCCGACCACGAGCAGCAGCGGCCGCGCCAGGGTGCCCATCGAGCGCACCGACTTCGGCCTCGAGGCCAATATGTGCACGGCGTAGAGCACCAGCGCCAGCTTGAGCAGCTCCGAGGGCTGGAACTGCAGCGGCCCAGCGGCCAGCCATCGCTGGGCGCCGTTGACCTCCACGCCCAAGCCCGGGACCGACACCGCCATGGTGAGCACGAAGCCCGCCCCGAGCAGCATCGGCGTGGCCCTCCGGACCAGCGAGAGCCCGTGGCGCGAGAGGAAGAGCAGCGCCGCCACGCCGACCAGGCCGACCAGCACGTAGCGCTTGAGGTAGGTCAACGGGTCGCCCGTGCCCAGCAGCGACTCGGCCGAGCTGGCCGAGTAGACCATCACCGCGCCCACGGCCAGCGTGCACAGCGTGGCCGTGTAGAGGATCGAGTACTCCACGGGCCGCTTGACCGCCCCGGAGGAGCGCTCGCGGGCGGACCTGAAGATGCCGGCGCCGGCCATCCTCGCGGTCTTCGACACCGCGCCGCGGACTCATTCCCCGCCCGGGACCAACCCGCGGAACCGCTCCCCGCGCTGCTCGTAGTCACGGAACTGATCGAAGCTCGCACAGGCCGGCGAGAGGAGCACGACCTCGCCCGGCTTGGCCGCGCCGGAGGCGTGCCCGACCGCGCGCTCGAGAGTCCCGCAGCGGTGCAGCGGCACGGTGCCATCGAGGTCGACGGCCAGCCGGTCCGCCGCCTCTCCGATCAGGTAGGCAGCCCGGCAGCGGGCCGTCACCGCGTCGCGCAGGCCGGTGAAGCCGCCGCCCTTCACGCTGCCGCCGAGGATCACGTGCACGCGGCCCTCGAACGCCTCGATCCCCTTCACCGCGGAGGCCACGTTGGTGGCCTTGGAGTCGTTCACGTACAGCACGCCGCCCACGTCGGCCACCTCCTCCAGGCGGTGGTCCACGCCGGTGAACGTCCGCAGCGCCTCGGACACCGCCTCGCGCGGCACGCCGGCCGCCAGCGCGGCTGCCGCGGCGGCGGAGGCGTTCTCGATGTTGTGCGCCCCCCGCAGCCTGATCTCCATCCCACTCAGGTCGGCGAAGCCGGCGCGGTGCGCGTCCCCCGGAAGGTCGAAGGCCTCGGGCGCGATGGCCACCGCGCCGGGCGGCTGGTTCGCGAACGCGCGCAGCTTGGCCTCGCGGTAGCGCTCCAGCGTGCCATGGCGGTCGAGGTGGTCCTCCTCGAGGTTCAGCAGCACGGCCACCTCGGGCGCGAAGGCCGAGGAGTCCTCCAGCTGGAAGCTCGAGCACTCACACACCACCCAGGCCCCGGGGTCCAACTCTCCCACCAGCGAGACCAGCGGCGTACCCACGTTGCCCGCCACGGCCACGGGCATGCCCGCCGCGCGGAACATCTCGCCGGTGAGCTCCACGGTGGTGGTCTTGCCGTTGGTGCCGGTCACCGCCACGAAGCGGTTGGGCAGCGCCCGCCAGGCCAGCTCCAGCTCGCCGATCACCTCGATCCCGCGCGCCAGCGCCTCGGCCACCACCGGCGCCTCGCGGGGCACGCCGGGGGACTTCACCAGAGTGGCCGCGCGCTCCAGCAGCGCTACGCCGTCGGTTGAGGTGTGCACCTCCACGCCGAGGTCCTCGAGGCCGGAGGGCTCGCCGGAGTCCACCCCGACGACCTTCGCCCCCCTCCCCGCCAGCATGCGTGCGACGGCCCGGCCCGAGCGGGCGAGGCCGGCCACCAGGTAGGGGCCGGGCCGTCGCACGCATGCTGGCGGGG
>DASROS010000014.1:0-3534 GCA_035646775.1 Thermoleophilaceae bacterium
GCCTCGCGTGGCGCTGGTGCATGATTTTCTGCTTTCGCTCAGAGGAGCGGACCGCGTCTTCCTGCAGATGTGCGAGACGTGGCCCCAGGCGGACATCTTCACCCCCGTCTACGACGAGGACGGCACCGAGGGGCGCTTCGCCGGGCGCAACGTGCACACCTCCTACCTGCAGAAGCTCAGTCCCGACCGGCGCTGGTTCCGCGCGCTGCTCCCGTTCTACCCGTCGGCCGTGGAGAGCTTTGATCTGTCGGGCTACGACGTGGTGGTCTCGAGCTCGAGCGCGTGGGCGCACGCCGTGGTCTGCGACGAGCGCGCCGTGCACGTGAGCTATTGCCACAACCCCTTCCGCTACGCGTGGAACGAGCGCCACCGGGCGCTCGCCGAGCGCGCCGACCCCATGACCCGCGCCGTGCTGCGCGGCTTCTTCCGCCGCTGGCGCGCCTGGGACTGGATCGCCGCGCAGCGGGTGGACCGCTACGTCACGAACTCGTCGATGACCCAGAAGCGGATCAGGGCCTACTTCGGGCGCGAGTCGCGCATAGTGCACCCGCCCGTGGAGCTCGCCCGCTTCGCGCTCGCCGAGCCCCAGGACCACTACGTGGTGCTCTCCGAGCTGGTGTCGCACAAGCGCATCGACCTCGCGATCGACGCCTTCGCCCGGGTCGGCAGGCCACTGGTGATCGTGGGGGATGGACCTGCTTACCGGCGGCTGCGACGGATGGCGCCGGCCAACGTGACCTTCGCCGGCAGGGTGTCCGACTCCGAGGTGGCGCGCCTGCTGTCCACCTGCCGTGCCTTTGTGCTCACGAGCATCGAGGAGTTCGGGATCGCCGCGGTGGAGGCGCAGGCTGCCGGCCGTCCGGTGATCGCCCGCCGCGGCGGCGGCGCTCTCGAGACGGTGATCGACGGCAGGACCGGTTGCTTCTGGGACGGCGGCCCCCACGAGTTGGCGCAGGCCGTACGTTCGTTCGAAGCCCTGGAGATCGACCCCGAGGACTGCCGCGCCAATGCCCGCCGTTTCGATCCTCACACGTTTCGTCGGGACCTTGCGTGGGAGGTGGAAGAAGCTGTCAAGGCTGCCGTGAATGGACGCGCCGGCGACGGCCTGTCGCCCCCGCTGCGCGCGCCGAGGATTCCGCCCCACCGGCGGCGTCCCTGGGTCGTGCCGCGTCACTACTGATGTCCGCGGCCGGGACGGCGATCGAGCCCGACGCCCTCGCCCGTGACACCGCCGCCCTGGTGGCGATGCCGAGCCTGACCGGCTCGGAGCGGGCCGTGCTCGAGCGGCTGGGGGAGTTGGCCGCCAGGCTGGGGCTCGACGCCGAGCTGCGCGAGCACGACCTCGCCGCCCTGCGGGCACACCCGGACCACCCCGGCGAGGAGGCCGAGCGCCACGAGCTGTTCGGCCTCACCGTCACGCTGCCGGGCTCGCCGGACGGCCTGCGGCTCGCCCTGGACGGCCACCTCGACGTGGTGGCCCCCGGAACCGAACAGTGGCGGCTGGGGCCGTGGTCGGGCGCGGTGGAGGGCGGCCACGTGCACGGACGCGGCGCGGTGGACATGAAGGGGGCCGTGGTGGCCGCCCTTCACGCGATGGCCGCCGCGCGCGGGCGCAACCGTGGCGAGGTGGTGCTCCACGCCGTGTCCTCGGAGGAGGACGGCGGCTTGGGCACTTTCGCGGCGCTCGAGCGCGACAGCCGCTTCGACGCCTGCCTGATCCCCGAGCCCACCGGCTTCGACGTGGTCTGCGCCCATGCCGGGGCGCTCACCTTCACCGGCGAGGTGCGCGGCCGCGCCGCCCACGCCGCCATGCGCCTGGAGGGCGAGTCGGCGATCGACGCCTACGTGGGCGTGCACGCGGCGCTCGCCGGGCACGAGCGGGCGGTGAACGCCGAGGTGGAGCACCCCCTGATGCGGGAGCTGGAGCTGCCCTACCCGCTGTCGGTGGGACGGATCGAGGGGGGCGAGTGGTCCAGCTCGGTGCCCGACCGCGTGAGCTTCGAGGGCCGCCTCGGGGTGCGCGTGGGGGAGACCTTGGACGAGGCCGCCGACGGCCTGCGCGCCGCCCTGGCCGGCCATCCCGTGGAGCTGAGCTTCACCGGCGCGCGCTTTGAGTCGGGCCAGACGCCGCCCGACCACCCGTTCACCGTGCTCGTGCGCACGGCGGCGTCCGCGGAGGCAGGGCGCGAGGTGGCGGTGGCCGGCGTGTCCTACGGCGCCGACATGCGCCTGTTCTGCGCGCGCGGCATCCCGTGCGTGATGTGCGGCACGCCGGGGCTGGAGCTGGCGCACGCGGTGGACGAGCGAGTGGCGGTCGCAGACCTCGCGCGCCTGGGCCGGACGATCGTGGCCGTGATCGAGGGCTTCGGGGCCTGAGGCGCCGGCTCCTGGTCCCGAGGGTAGACCGCCTATCCTCACTCCGGCATGGACGAGCGCTCCCTCACCGAGCGCCTGATCACCTATGACACCTCCACGCTGGAGGGCATGCAGGGCGCCGCGGCCTTCGTGTACGGCTGGCTGGAGGCGCGGGACATCGAGGTCAAGGGCGACAGGTACAACGGGCTGCCGGTACTGGCCGCCACCGTCGGCGCCTCCTCGGGCCCTACCGTCACCTTCCACGGCCACCTCGACGTGGTGCCGGCGCACTCCGAGCAGTTCGAGCCGCGACTCGAGGGCGACCGCCTCTTCGGCCGCGGCGCCTACGACATGAAGGGCGGGCTGGCCGCGATGATGTGCGCCGTCCGCGACCTCGCCGACCAGGACCAGGTGAAGGTGCACTTCGTCTGCGTGAGCGACGAGGAGTCCGACGCGAAGGGCACGCGCGGCACCGACTACCTTGTCGAGCGCGGCTACGCGGGCGACTTCGCCATCACCGGCGAGCCCACCAACCTGCTCGTCGGCGTGCAGGCCAAGGGCGTGCTCGCCGTGGGCCTGGAGGTGTTCGGGCGGTCGGCCCACGGCTCGACGCCGTGGCTGGGCGACAACGCCGTGCTCAAGGCCGTCGACGTGTTTCGCAGCATCGAGTCGCTGCCCTTCACGCGCGAGTCCTCGGACATGTTCGACCGCCCCTCGATCAGCCTGGGCCGGATCGCCGCCGGCGACGCCGTGAACTGCGTGCCCGACCTCTGCACGATCGACCTCGACATCCGCTACCTGCCCGGCGATGGCCTCCAGGATCGCGTCGGGATCCTGTCCGGGCAGCCGGACGCCAAGATCGCCAAGGTCTTCCACCGCCAGCCGATCGTGGTCTCCCGCGACGAGCCGTACGTGCAGGTGCTCGCCGAGGCGGTGTCGAAGGTCAGTCCGGTGAGCGAGAGCATCGCCGTAGGCCGCGACGGCACCTCCGAGGTCATCTCCTTCCTCAACGCGGGCACGCCCGCGGTGGAGTTCGGTCCCATCGGCGACGGCCACCACGGACCCGAGGAGTGGGTGTCCGTCGAGTCGCTGGACCGCTACCGTGAGGCGCTGGTCGAGTTCGTCCGCCTCCTGCCGCAACGGTCACGAAAGCCCGACCTGAAGATCGCCTAGCCCGCC
>DASROS010000015.1:0-6735 GCA_035646775.1 Thermoleophilaceae bacterium
TCGCCGGAGCTCGCGGGGACAGGAGCCGGCTGCTCGGGCTGCTCCTCCTCGTCCTCCTTCGCCTCGGGCTCCTCCTCGGCCTCGCCGGAAGGCTCCTCGCGCTCGGTCTCGGGCTCCTCCTCCGCCGGTGCCTGCTCGCCACCGCCGCCGGACGGCTCCTCGCCCTCCTCACCAACACGCGCGATCGGCTCCCCGATCGCCAGCGTGTCGCCCTCGTTGGCGAGCACCTCCAGCAGCACGCCATCGGTGTCGGCCTCGTGGGTCATGTTGGCCTTGTCGGTCTCGATCTCCACGAGCGGCTGGCCGCGCTTCACCTCGCCGCCAACCTCGACCAGCCACTTCAGCACCGTGCCCTCCTCCATCGAGTCGGACAGGCGCGGCATCACGACGTCTGAGGCCATCAGACGTCCCGGAAGGTGGCGATCGCCGCGTGCACCACGTGCTCCTCGTGCGGGAAGGCGGCCTGCTCGAGCGGGCGCGAGTAGGGCATGGGCACGTCGGCCCCGGTCACGCGACCCACCGGCGCGTCGAGGTGGTCGAAGGCCTGCTCCTGGATCAGCGCGGCCAGGTTGGCGCCCACGCCGCCGTGGGGCCAGCCCTCCTCCACGATCACGGCGCGGTTGGTCTTCTGCACCGACTCGATGATCGTGTCGAGGTCCAGCGGGCGCAGCGTGCGCGGGTCGATCACCTCGGCCTCGATCTCGTGCTCGGAGGCCAGCGTGTCGGCGGCCTTCAGCGCGGTCTCGGCCATCCGCGAGATGCCCACGATCGTCACGTCGTCGCCCTCGCGGCGCACGGCGGCCTCGCCGAAGCGCATCGGCTCGTCGTCGTCCTCGTCCACCTCGCCCTTGCGGCCGTAGAGCGTCTCGTGCTCGATGAAGATCACCGGGTTGTCGTCGCGGATGGCGGCCTTGAGCAGGCCGCGGGCGTCGGCCGCGGTGGTGGGCACGGCCACCAGCAGGCCCGGGATGTGCACGTACAGGGCCTCGAAGGAGTGCGAGTGGGTGGGCCCCAGCTGGTGGCCCGCGCCCTGGGGCATGCGGATCACCATCGGCACCTTGGTCTGCGCCCCGAACATGTACCGGATCGAGGCCGCGCTGTTGATGATCTGGTCCATGGCCAGCAGCGAGAAGTTGATCGTCATCAGCTCCACCACCGGCCGCAGCCCGGTCATCGCCGCTCCCACGCCCATGCCCACGAAGGTGTTCTCGGAGATCGGCGTATCGCGCACGCGCTTCTCGCCGAACTCCTCCAGCAGCCCGGCCGTCACCTTGAAGGCGCCTTGAAACACGCCCACGTCCTCACCCATGAGGAACACGTTCTCGTCGGCGCTCATCTCCTCGCGCAGCGCCAGGTTCAGCGCCTCGCGGTAGCGCATCTCGGCCATCAGCTCAGCCGCCCTCGCCGCGCGAGCGCGCCTCGCGCTGGTCGGGGTCGGTGTCGTCCTCGTGGGCGGCGCCCGCCTCGGCCAGCTCGCGCGCCACGTCGCCGGCCTCGCGCTCACCCTCGCCGCGGTGGGTGTCGGGCGAGCGCACGTCGGTCGACCAGTAGGGGTCGCGCACCTGCTCGGCGATCACGTACACGTCGTCGTAAAGCGACCCCAGGTCCGGGAACGACGCGTCGTCGGCGAACTCCACCGCCTCGTCGATCCTCCTGACCGCCTCCTCGTCCAGGCGCTTCACGTCCTCCTCGGACAGCACGCCCTCCTCCACCACGCGCTTGGGGAAGGTCTCCACCGGGTCGCGCACCCGCCACTCCTCCACCTCGTCCTTGGTGCGGTACTCCTCGGGGTCCGCCATCGAGTGGCCGCGGTAGCGGTAGGTCACGGCCTCCACCAGCCGGGGCTGGCGGTCCTCGCGCGCGATGCGCAGCGCCTCGGTCACGCTGTCGTGCACGTCGAGCACGTCCATGCCGTCGCAGCGGCTGCCCGGCACCCCGAAGCCCGCCGACTTCTGCGACAGGTCGGTCACCGCCGAGTGGCGCTCCAGCGCGGTGCCCATCCCGAACTGGTTGTTGATCACCATGAACACGATCGGCAGCGACCACAGCGCGGCCATGTTCATCGTCTCGCCGAAGGTGCCCTGGTTGGTCGCGCCGTCGCCGAACATGCACAGCACGGCGTCCTCGGTCTCCCTGTAGTCGCAGGCCAGCGCCACGCCCGCGGCCAGCGGCAGGTTGGCCCCCACGATCCCGTAGCCGCCGAGGAAGCGCCGCTCGGCGTCGAACAGGTGCATCGAGCCGCCGCGCCCGCCCGAGGTGCCGGCGGCCTTGCCGAACAGCTCGGCCATCACGGCCTTGGGGTCGGTGCCGATCGCCAGCGCCTGGCCGTGCTCGCGGTAGGTGGAGAGCAGGTAGTCGCCCTCGGCCATGCCTTGCGTGGCCCCGACGATCGTCGCCTCCTCGCCGATGCACAGGTGCAAAAAGCCGCCGATCTTGGCCTTGGCGTACATCTCCCCGGCGCGCTCCTCGAAGCGCCGGATGAGGAACATCTTGGCGAGGATCTTCTCGCAGGTGTCGCGATCGGGAAGCGGATGGCTCGCGCCTTCCACCCCGGTGTCATCGGGTCCGCGGCCGCGGGTGGCGTCCTCTGTCGCCATCCCCCGCGACTCTAGCGGCGCGGGGGACTCGGCCTATACGTTGAGGCTCCGATCAGTGCGCGTCACGGCGCTGCGCAGTGGCCGCTGCGCCGGGGGCGGCAAGGCGGGTCGTTGGATATTGTCGGTGGCATCGCCTTTCTAACGACGCGTCGGCGGTTTCTGCAGGCGGCGGGCGCGTCGGCCGCCGTTTTGGCGGGCTGCGATCTCGGGTCCAGGAAACGGGGCCCCGACAGTCCGAACGTGGTGGTGATCATCGCGGACACGCTGCGCGACGACCACGTCTACGGCGACCGGGCGCGCACGCCGAACATGGACGCGCTGGTGCGCGAGGGGCTGAGCTTTACCCGCGCCTATCCGGAGGCGATGCCGACGGGCCCTGCGCGCGACTCGATCTTCAGCGGCCAGCGCCAGTTTCCCTTCCGCGACTGGCGCGACTGGCGCGACCTGCCCGAGTCGCCTGGCTGGGAGCCGCTGGACAGCGTTGAGCACGCCTTTACAACCGTGTTGCGCCAGGCCGGCTACTGGACCGTGTGTGCGACCGACAACCCGTTCCTTGGCTTTTCGCAGCCGTACGAGCCCCTGCGCGCGAGCTTTGACCGCTTCGCTCGCCGGGGCGGCCAGCTCGGCGGGCGCGACTACGGCGTCTCCGAGCGCGAGCTTCGCCACTGGCTGCCGCCACAGTTCCGCGATCCGACGACCAGGGAGCGCGTCTACAGATACCTCGCCAACGGCCGCTATTCAAACGACGAGACCCAGTCGTTCGCCGCCCGCGTGTTCCGCGACGCCGTGCGAGAGCTCGAGGTGGCAGAGCCCCGCAGGCCGTTCGCCATGGTGGTGGACACCTTCCAGCCCCACGAGCCGTGGACGCCGCCGCGAAAGTACATCGACCTCTACGGCGACCCCGACTATCAGGGCCCCGAGCCGGCGAGGCCCCGCTACAAGCTGGTGGACAACTACCTCTCCGACGCCGCGCGCGAGGTGTTCCTGCCGCGAATGCGCGCCCTCTACGCGGCCGAGGTGACGATGACCGACCGCTGGCTCGGCGTTTTCCTCGACCGCCTCCACGATCTCGGCCTTGATCGGGATACCGTGTTGGTGCTCATCTCCGACCACGGGTTCTTCCTCGGCGAGCACGGCTACACCGGCAAGAGCTCGGAGATGCTGCACCCCGAGCTCACCCGCGTCCCCTTTGTGATCGTCGACCCGGAGCGCCGCAGCGCGGGCCGCACGAGCGACTACTTTGCCTCCACCCACGACCTCGCCCCCACGGTCCTGTCGATCGCCGGCGTCGCGGCTCCGTCCCGGATGGATGGCGTGGATCTGTCGAGCTTGTTCTCCCGCGACCAGCCGCCCCGACGCGACTACGCCTACGGGGGATATTCGAACAGCTTCTACATCCGCACCGACCGCTGGGCGATGTCAGGCGTCAACCGCCCCAGCGACTTCCAGCTCTACGACCTCCAACAAGACCCCGGCGAAACCCGCAACCTCGCCGAGAAAAACCCTGGCAAGGCGCGCGAGCTCCACTCGATCGTGGAACGGCGAGCCGGGGGACGGCTGCCCTACTACCCGGACCCCGACGACCCCCCCGCCTAACCCGGTGCTCCAGAGGACCCTCTCAGTGGCAGCTGCCTGACCCTGTGTCGGTGGCGTTGCCCCGCGGGGCGGCCAAGAGCTTCCAGTCGTAGCTGCCCTGGCGAAGGGTCAGCTCGGCCACGCCGATCGTGCGGTTGTCACGTACCTCGCTGTTGGGCGCCACGGTGACGAAGCCGTGACGGCTCTTGCCGCCCATCCCCACGGTGATCTGGCGTATTCCCCGGGCGGGGTCCGCCACGCCGTCGGGGTTCTGGGGGGCAAAACGCTCGTAGAAGTGCTCGTGCCCGCCCAGCACGAGGTCGGCGTTGGCCTCGTAAAGGGCGTCCCAGACCACGCGCATGTCTCCGTCCGCGCTGTGGCGCCCCGAGGTGAAGCGCGGCCGATGCCAAAAGGCCAGCGTGCAGCGCACCGGGTGCGCGGCGAGATCGGCCTTGAGCCAGCGCACCTGGGGGGAGTCGGGCCCGCAGCCGCCGATGTTGCTGCACTCCGAGTTCAGCGCCAGAACGTGCCAGTTGCCGATGTCGAAGCTGTAGTAGCCGCTTCCCCGCTCGCCGGCCGCGCCTGCCCGGATCGCGGGCCCGTTGAAATAGTCGAAGTAGCCCTCCGCGCCCGGGTCGCGGTACTCGTGGTTGCCAGGGACGGGGCGAATCAGCTCCTTCACTCGGCCCCAGCTCGGGTCGAAGGACGCCTGAAAGGCCGCAAGCTTGCCGTCTTCGTACTGGGCGTCGCCGGTCACGAGGACGCTCGAGAGGTCCATCCGCAGCAGGAGGTCCGACGTGAGCTTCTGACGGCAGGCGCCGGGGTACCCCAGCCCCCGGTTGAAGTTGGGGCTGGCGGGGTCGCAGGCGATGTCGCCCGCCGCGGCCACCACTGGGTCCAGCCCGCCTGGCTGCCAGCTGGGCGTGGCCGCCGCGGAGCCACTCGTCGACAGCCGACGGACGCGCCGGCTGAGGGGGACCAGGCGGGACATCGGCTTGCCCCTCACCTTCATGAGGTACAGTCGCCGCGCTCCGCGCCGTGTGTGGGTGAAGGCGATGCGGGTGCCGTCGGGCGACCAGCTGGGCTCGCTTTCGTTCCCGGGCACCGCCGTCAACCTCCGCTCGCGCGAGCCGTCCGCCCGGAGGAGGTAGAGGTCTCGCCGCCCAGCCCGGCCCCTCGTGAAGACGAGCGTCCGGCCGGTAGGAGACCACGCCGGGGAGAGGTCGGCCTGGGGGCTGCGGGTGAGTCGGCGTGCGCGGCCGCCGCGTCCGCTGACGGAATAGATGTCCTGCCCTTCGGGCCCGCGACGGACGAAGGCCACCCGGTCATCGACAGACCAACTCGGAGACTCGTCGTTGCGGGGACTGCTGGTCAGACGCCGCAGACGGGTCCCGTCCGCACCGATCCGATAGATGTCGCGGCTTCCCGCCGCGCCCCGCGCGAAGGCCACCTCGGTCCCAGTCGGAGACCAGGACGCCATCGTGTCCGAGGCTCCGGTGGTCAGCGCCCGCATGCCGCTGCCGTCCTGATAGCCGACGAAGATCTGCGCGCCAGACGGCCCGTACCTCGTAAAGGCCAGCCGCTGGCCTCGCGGCGAGAACGCTGGATGGCCCGAGCGCCCGCCGGTGGGGATCACCCTCAGCCCCCGGCCATCAGGCTGCCTGGTGTAGATGCCCCGGTCGCCCCCATGGGCCCCCGAGAACGCGATGGCTCCGTTGCTCGCTCGCTCCGCCGCCCGCACCGGCGATGCGACGGCCAGCGCGGCGACCAAGGTCACCAAGGCCGCGGTGAGCCTGAGCAGCGAGGAGCCGCCCGTTCTCGCGAGTCGCATCCCGCCGTACAACCCCTCAGGTTCCCTGTCGATGCGGGGACACAGCGGGGGTCCGCTTCCCTCAGAGCCTGGGTCAGCCCGGGTCGACGGAGGGCTTCACCACCCCACCGAGGGCTACGTGGGGCTGCACACCATGCGCCGGCGCCTCTGAGTAGCCTCGAGACGGTGAGCACCCAGTACTACGTGGCCCAGTCGCTCGACGGCTACATAGCCGAGGCAGACGGCACGCTGGACTGGCTGCTGTCCTACGACGGCGACGCGGGCGCCGACGTCTCCCAGGCCACCGACGGGGAGTACGACAGCTTCTTCGCCCAGGTGGGCGCGGTGGCGATGGGGTCGACCACCTACGAGTGGATCCTCGCCGAAGTGGACAGCTGGCCCTACGAGGGCACGCCCTGTTGGGTGTTCACCTCGCGCGAGCTGGCGGTGCCC
Organism: Thermoleophilaceae bacterium; assembly: GCA_035646775.1. Lineage (GTDB taxonomy): Bacteria > Actinomycetota > Thermoleophilia > Solirubrobacterales > Thermoleophilaceae > JAAYBF01. Next base: position 6,436 of record DASROS010000015.1, read on the forward strand.
GAGGGCGCCGATGTGCGCTTTGCCGACGGCCCCGTGGCCCCGGTCCACGAGGAGATGAGCGCCGAGGCCGGCGAGCGCAACGTCTGGGTGGTGGGTGGCGGCAACCTCGCCTCCCAGTTCGCCACGGAGGGCCTGCTCGACGAGCTGATCGTGACCGTGGTGCCGGTATGGCTCGGCGACGGCATGCCCACGTTCGCCAAGCGGCTTCAGGACAAGCCGCTGCGGCTCACCGGCACGCGCCCGTTCAAGAACGGGATGACCGAGCTGCGCTACGAGGTCGTGCGCTGAGCCGCCGGGCGC
>DASROS010000016.1:0-42200 GCA_035646775.1 Thermoleophilaceae bacterium
CGCTCAGCAACTGCCTTCCTCCGGTCTCGATCGATTGATCAAGCCAGGATCACGGGCCCGGTCGGAGGGCTCCAGCCGCTGCGCGGGGGTGGCCCAATTTTAGACCGGCGCAGGTGGACCAGTATTCAGGCGGCGCCTACACTCACCGGAGGCTGATGGCATCGCAACAGGCTATCGACGCACCGCCGAAGGCGGATTGAGGGCCATCGGCCAGGGGGTAGACTCGATGGCGACCAACTGAAAAGAAGGAGAGACATGGCATACGAGGTACCTGACCTCCCCTACGGCTACGACGCGCTGGAGCCCCACATCGACGAGGCGACGATGAAGGTGCACCACGACAAGCACCACCAGGCCTACGTGGACAAGGCCAACGGCGCCTTGGAGGGCACCGAGTGGGACGGCAAGCCGATCGAGGACGTGATCGCCAACCTCTCGGACCTGCCCGACGACAAGCGCGGCCCGGTGCGCAACAACGGCGGCGGCCACCTCAACCACGGGATGTTCTGGGAGTCGATGTCGCCTGACGGCGGCGGCGAGCCCGACGGCGAGCTGGCCGACGCGATCAACTCCGCGTTCGGCTCGTTCGACGACTTCAAGGAGAAGATGAAGGAGACCGGCGTGGGCCAGTTCGGCTCGGGCTGGGCCTGGCTGGTGCACGACGGCTCCGGCCTGGCGATCGTGGGCACGCCCAACCAGGACAACCCGATCACCGACGGCAAGACGCCGCTTCTGGGCGTGGACGTGTGGGAGCACGCCTACTACCTCAAGTACCAGAACAAGCGCCCCGACTACATCGACGCGTGGTTCAACACCGTCAACTGGGCGAAGGTCTCCGAGCGCTTCGAGGCGGCGGGCAGCTAGCCGGAGGACTTCATCCAGTCGAGGACTGCGGCGGCTATCACGTCGCCGCGGTCCTCCTGGAGGAAGTGGGAGGCGCCTTCGATGCGCACCTGTTCTCCCGCGCCGGGGATCATCCGGGTGAACTCCTCCCCTGACCGCGGATAGGGGAACACCGGGTCGGAGTCCGAGAAGGCGACGAGCGCCGGCTTGTCCCAGCTCCGGAGGGCGTCGATCACCGCCAGCATCTCGGCGGCCCCGGGCGCGCCCTCCTCAGTGGGCACCAGCAACGGGAACTGCGCCGCCCCCGCCTTGGACTCGGGCGCGGGAAAGGGCGCCTCGTATGCCGCCACCACGTCGTCGGGAAGCTCGGTGGAGGTGGCTCCCTGGACCACGAAGCCCACGGGCAGGTCCGGGTTGCGCTCGGCGAAGTCGCGCCACGCCATGAAGCCCTTCGACACCCGGCCGGTGAACAGGCCTGTGTTCATCACCACCAGCCGCGCGACACGGTCCGCGTGCTCCACCGCCCAGCGCAGGCCGATCGGGCCGCCCCAGTCCTGCACGACCACGGTCGCCCTGTCGAGGTCGAGCCCGGCGAGCAGGCCAGACACCTGCTCGGTGTGGCGGTCGTAGGAGTACCAGCCGCGGTCGGTGGGCTTGTCCGACCGCCCGAAGCCCACCAGGTCGGGGCAGATCACCCGGTGCCCGCCCTCCACCAGCGGCGGGAGCATCTTGCGGTAGAGATAGGCCCAGCTGGGCTCGCCGTGAAAGCAGACGACCGGATCCCCGTCGCCCTCGTCCACGTAGTGCATCCGGAGCCCGCCCACCTCGGCGTAGTGGGGCTCGAACCCGTAGCCCGGCAGGCCGGCGAAGCGCTCGTCCGGAGTGCGGAAGACCTCGGCCACGCGGTGACCCTAGCCCCTCGACGGGTTTGGATGCATAGCACGGCTAGCCTTGCGGGGGTGAGTGTCACCGCCTCTCACGCCACCTGGACCGAGCACACGCTGGAGACGTTGTCGTCCGCCGGTCACCGCGCCAGTGGCGCGCGCACGGAGGTGATCTCCGCGATCGCCGAACTGGGCTGCTCGGTGACCGCCCGCGAGGTGGCCGATGTCCTGCGCGACCACGGCAGCGGCGTGGGCCTGGCCAGCATCTACCGGGCGCTGGAGCTGCTCGAGCGCCTGTCGCTGGTCAAGCGCTTCGATGTCGGCGAGGGCATCGCGCGCTACGAGCCGGCCCACCCTTCCGGAGAGCACCACCACCACATCGTGTGCGACAGCTGCGGCACCGTGGAGCCGTTCGAGGATGAGGCGCTGGAGCGTGCGATCGGCCGGCTGTCCAAGCGCGTGGACTTCGCCGTGGCCGCGCACGACGTGACGCTGCACGGCGAGTGCCCCACCTGCCGCGCGGCGAGCTGACGCGCCGGCGCTAGTCGGAGGCGGGGCGGGCCGAGACCTTCGCGCGCAGCTCGATCCGGCCGTCGGCCTCGAAGTCCTCGGCCACTCGGGCCACCATCAGCCGGGACCGCACGCGCCCCGGGGCGATGCGGCCGAGCGAGAACACCACGGTCCTCGTGGCCGCGCGGAAGCTTCCTCCGCGCAGGTGCTTCAACGACCGCGGCAGGCGCGTGGACACGCGCACCGAGGCGAGCGCGATGCGGCCGGTGTTGCGTACGCTGAAGCGATAGCGCACCCCCTCGCCGGCCTGTGCGCCGCGCCCTCCGCGGACGCTGAGCCGGACCTTGGGCTTGGCGTCGTCCTCGCCGTACTGGGAAACGAGCGATCGCGGGCCGGCGTCGCCGAGCGCGAACGCGGGGACGGCTCCGGCCGCGCACAAGGCGGCAGCCGAAAAGCCTAGGACGATGCGTCGTGAGAGCCCCTGCACGGGGCGATGCTCGCATCGACCCGCGGGGCTGTCAAACGCGCGGCCCAATCACCCGGGGGACGAGCAGTCCGCCTCGCCACGGGTGAGCCCGCGCACGATCGCCTCCGTGTTGGCCCGGATCGAGTCGAGGTACGTGGCGCCGCTCGAGCTCTGGGCGCCCAGCGTGTCCGCCCACAGGGCCTCCCCCACCGCGGCGCCCGTCTCCCGCGCCACGGCGCGCTCGAGCTTTGGGTTCAGTGAGCTCTCGGGGAAGATCGCCCGCACGCCGAGCCGTTCGATCTGGCCCACCAGCTCGGCGGTGTCCTTCGAGGACGGCTGCGCCTGGCTGGACAGGGACGGGATGAGCGCGCCCACCACCTCCAGGCCGTAGCGGTCGGCGTAATAGCCGAGCGCGTCATGGGTGGTCACGAGCTTGCGCCGCGCCGGGGGCACGCGCTCGATGCAGCCCGCCACGTCGCGATCCAGACGCTGGAGGCGCACGACATAGGCGGCCGCGTTGCGCCGGTAGATGTCTCGCCCGCCGGGATCAGCCTCGGCAAGGGCGTCGCGGATGGCGTTCACGGCTCGCTCGGCGTTGGGCGGGTCCTGCCACCAGTGGGGGTCCACCTCGCCGTCGCCGCGGATGGTGCGGACCGAGTCGATCAGCTCGACCGGCTCTGCGTCGCCGCCCGCGCTGTCGATCAGCTCGTCCAGCCACTCGTCCAGGTCGCCCCCCGAGCGGAACACCACGTCCGCGTCCCCCAGCGCCACCGCGTCGCTCGGCCGCGGCTCGTAGTCGTGAGGGTCGGCGTTGGGCTCGAGGATCTGCTCCACGTCCACTCGCTCGCCGCCCACCTGCCGCACGAAGTCGCCCACCTGCGTGGTGGTGGCAACGGCCGTCAGCGACGCGTGGCCCGAGCGGCCGCCCCCGTCGTCACCGCAACCGGCGGCCGCCGCGAGGACGAGGGCCGCGAGGAGCGAGAGACCCGAGCGCATTCGCATCGGGCCCAACCTACTGAGAATGATTCTCGTTTGTAGGTTCGGTGTCTAGTCGCGCGAGCGGCCGCGGCCGCCACTGCGCTCCAGGCCCTTGCTGGCGTCCACGTAGGGCAGCAGCCCCAGCTCGCGGGCCCGCTTCACCGACCGGGCCATCTTCGACTGGTCGCGACGGCTGAGGCCGGTCACGCGGCGCGAGCGCATCTTGCCGCGCTCGGTCACGAAGCGCTGGAGCAGCGTCACGTTCTTGTAGTCGATCTTGTCGATCTCCTCGCGCGGCAGCTTGCTGTAGCGGCGAGCCTCGCCACGCATGCCGGGCTTGCCCCGGCGTCCCTTATTGTCGCTGTTCTGTCGGCCCATGCGGCCGCTAACAGTGACAGACACGTGTCGGCGACGATTGGCCGGCGCCACCGAATCGAACCCTTGGCTACCGTGTCTTGCCTCCATATGCAGGGTCATTGGACGCGCAGACAAACGCTGATGGGAGCGGCGGGCGCCGCCGTGGCGGGCCTCCTGCCCGGCTCGAGGGCGCTCGGGCGCAGGTCTGCCGGGACCGCGAGCCCCGGCCAGGTGACCCTCGACGTGCCCCTGCGCAGCCCGCGCGGCGCGCGCGTGGCGCGCAGCCGCTGGGTGGTGTCGCCGCGCATGCGCTCCCCCCGGGCTCTCACCCTGCTCGGCCTCAGCTGGCGCGGGGCCGACCCCGGCACGCTGGAGGTCCGCGTGCGCCGCCGCGGTCGCTGGTCGCGGTGGGTGGAGCTTCCCGGAATCGGCGGTCACGCGCCCGACGGCGCGGGCAAGCTGAAGGCCACCGATGGCGCCTTCGTGGGCGGCGCGCGCACGTTCCAGGTGCGGGCGCGCCGCAGCCCCGGCGCCGTGCGCGCACACGGGGTGGCCGTCGCGAAGCCTTCCGCGGGGATCTCCGCCCGCTCGCAGGCCCAGGCGCCCGCCTCCGGCGCCCCGGCCATGGTCACCCGCGCGCAGTGGCGCGCCCAGGCGCCGCGCTCGGCCCCCTCCTATGGCCGCGTGGACCTCGCCTTCGTGCACCACACGGTGTCCACCAACGACTACACGGCGGGCGAGTCGCCGCAGGTGATGCGCGCGATCCAGCACTACCACCGCAACACCCTCGGCTGGAACGACGTGGGCTACAACTTCCTCGTCGACCGCTTCGGCACGATCTACGAGGGCCGCGCCGGCGGAATCGAGGGGGCCGTGATCGGCGCCCAGGCCCAGGGCTGGAACTCGGTTTCCACCGGCGTGGCCTCGATCGGCACGCACTCCACCGAGCGCGTCACGCCACAGACCTTCGAGGCGATCGCCCAGACGCTCGCCTACAAGCTCTCGGTGCACCAGGTGCCCACGGAGGGAGAGGTCACCCTGGTCTCCTCCGGCGGCGGGTCCAACCGCCACCCCGCGGGCCGGCGCGTGGCGTTCGACCGGATCTCCGGTCACCGCGACGGGTGCTCGACGTCGTGTCCCGGCAACGCCCTCTTCGACCAGCTGCCCACGCTGCGCGCCCGCGCCTCTGAGCTGGCCACGGGAACGGGCTTCTCCCTGCGCCTGCGCACCGCGCGCGCGGCTTACCGCAAGCCCGTGACCGCCTCCGGACGGCTGGCCTTCCCGGACGGCTCCGCTCCCGGCGGGCTCACCGTGGAGGTCCAGGCCCTCGACGCGGGAGGCTGGCGCTCCCAGGCCAGCGCCGTGACCGCCGCCGACGGCGCCTTCTCGGTGCCCGTGGCGCTGGACTACACGCGCCGCCTCCGCGCCCGGTTCGCGGGCGATGGCGCGCGGCCTGAGCTCGTCTCGCGCCCGGTACGGCTGAGCGTGCGCTCGGCGGTGACGGTCGAGGCACCGGAGCGCGCCCGAGCCCGCCGGGTGGTGAAGGTGCGCGGCACTGTGAACCCGGTCAAGAGGGACAACCGCCACCGCGTCCAGGTGAAGCTCGAGCGGAGCGTGGCCGGCCGCTGGGTGGTGGTGGCCAGCCGTTACCCGTACGTGCGCCGCGGACGGTTCGCCGCGCGGCTGCCCCGCCTGTCGCGCGGCAGGTACCGGATCACCGCCGGCGCCTACGGCGACCGCCTCAATCTCCCCGCCCGCTCGCCGAAGATCTCGCTGCGCGTGGTCTGAGCCACGCTTTAACCGCACGGTGACAGTTGCCGCTTGCGCGTGCGGCCTGACTGGTGCAGGCTTGCGTTCGCTTGCGCCGGCTACTGCTCCTCTCCCTGCTCGCCGCCCTCGCCTGCGCTCCAGCGGCTCAGGCGTCCATTACGGGCAGGCCGTGGCCGCCCGCGAGCGGGCCAGGCCAGCTGTTCGTTCACTACGGCGAGGAGCACTGGAACGACGAGGACGGCCTCACGCTGCTGCCGCGGATCGTGGAGGAGTCAAGCCGCTACCGGCCCGCCCTGGTCACGATGTCCGGCGACAAGGACAACGACGGCACGGTCGACCAGCTGGAGATGTGGAAGTCGATCATGGCCGCCTACGACCGCGTCGGGGTTCCCTACCTCCCGGGCATCGGCAACCACGACCGCACCACCCCGCCCGGGGTGCTGCCGGGCACCGCCGGCCTCTTGACCCCGCCGCCGGTGCAGGGCAGCCTGGCCAACTACAAGGAGGTCTTCAAGGACCGCCCCTATCCGTTCGGGGACGCCGCGCCCTATGACAAGCCGGGCTTCGACCCCACGCAACGGCCCGGCAACGACCCCGCGGGCGCCTCCTCGCACTATGTGGCCGACGTGGGCGACACGCGCTTAATCTACCTCGACAACTCCTGCTGGGGCCTCAGCGACTGCGACTCCTTCCAGAACCCCGCCTTCCCCGACGCCGAGGGCAACCGCACGCAGTTGGAGTTCCTGGAGCGCAAGGCCGACGAGGGCCGGCGCCGCAACAAGACCGTGTTCGTGGTCATGCACATGCCCACGCGCGACCCGCGCGACCAGTCCTACATCGAACCCACCAGCTTCACCCATGTGATGGGCAAGAACACCTCGCCCACCGGCGCCCCCGACAACCAGCGCTTCGAGCTGATAGCCGATCGCAGCGGTGTGGACGGCGTACTCCTGGGGCACATCAAGGGCCAGTTCATCTACCGCGGCCGCGGGGACGTGCCCTACTACGTCGACGGCGGCGCCGGGGGCGAGCTCTACACCGAGGGGCCCGTGGGAGCGGATCACGGTTACTGGCACGGCTTCCGCCTGCTGCGCGTGTCCGGCGGACAGGTCACCACGGACTCGGTCCCGATCTTCGTGCGGGAGGGGATCCGCATCGAGGGCGCGCGGTCGGTGCGGCCGGGCAAGCCCGTGCAGTTCGAGGCCTTCGGCCGCCAGCCGGTGTTCAACGACCCCGCCAAGGTGGAGGCGCTCGAGCTGCGCGACCCCGATCCGGTGCGCCCCGTGTCGGGCTCCGGCATGGGCGCGTGGGGAGACTTCGTGCGCGGCGGCGGCTGGGCGTTGGTGCCGGTGCTGCTCCTACTGCTGGGGGGAGTGGCGATGACCGCCAGCCTGCCCCGCCCGCGGCGCAGGCTGGTGGCCGTGGCCTGCGCTACCGCGGGCGCGGCGATGATCGGCACCACGGGCATGTCGCTCGCCCAGCAGAGCACGCCCACCACCACGCCCCTGGAGAGCCTGCCCAATCCCGCCCGTGTGTTCGCCACCAGCGATCCCCAGGTCCTGGCGCCGGTGGCGTCCAAGAGCGACGATCCGCGGCGCAACGAACGCACCCAGACCACGGATGGGCTGTTCCGCGCAGGCTGCCCCGGCGCCGCGCGCATCCGGGTGACCTCGGGGTACGAGACCACCGCCCGCCCGGTGTCGGTGCCCAGCCGCCGCGGGCAGAAGATCGCGAGCCGCGTGCGCGCGCTGCGCGTGCGGGCGCTGCGGCCGCCGAAGCGGCGAGCCGTGGCCAGGGTGAGGCTGCGCCAGCCCGCGAGGGTGGCCGTGCTGATCCGGCGCAGGGGGCGCACGGTGCGCAAGCTGCGCTCCTCCTGCATCTCGCGCGCCGGCGCGGTGACCACCCGGTGGGACGGCCGCCTTCGCCGCCGCGGCAAGCTGCGTCCGGCGCGTGCTGGCCGCTACCGGGTGCTGGTGACCGTGCGCTCGGACCGGCGCCGGCTGCGCCGCTCGGCGCTCGTGAGCGTGGTGCGCAAGCGCCGCTGACGACCACCCCGCACGGTTCACACCGACTTCACCGCAGCGCAGGAACTCGGTAACAACGCGCGGGGAGCGCGGGCATAGCTTTGGGGTCGAGGAGTAGGTCCCGCCAGGGACGCCCTCCTATACGGCACACGCGGCCCGGCTGAGGTCGCTCAGGGAAATCGACGCCCGCCACGCATAGGAGGTTCCGTGCTCCGAAGCCTGCACCTGCGCGGCATCAGCCCCGAGGCGACGAAGATCGGCCTGGCCGCCTTCGTCAGCTCGACCGCCTTCGCCGGTACTGCCTCGGCATCGGATCCGATCACGACTCCGGCTCCGGCTTCGCAGGAGGGATGCGTCTCTCCGGCGGGTGACACCTGCACGTACACAACCACGCGCACCGGCGGCTATGTGGCCAATGGCGGAGCGTGGAGCCTGGTGGTTGCGATTCCGACGACCGTGGGCGATCCGCGCGACGTCAACGCCGACGGCAACCTCACGTACACGTTCGGGCCGGGCAATGCGCCGCCGCAGGGATGCTCGCTGTTCGGGCCGGGCGCGACGATCACCACCAGCGCAGGGGCCAGCAGCGGCATCGTCGCCGGCAACCCCTTCCTGGCGGCAACGGACAGCGGGGTCAGCAACCCGTGTGCCGGTGGCTCGCTGCCGGACCGCACTGATTCGACGCCTCAGTAGAGCACGCACCCAAACTGAGCGAGGGGAGCGGGGCCCGCAAGGGCCCCGCTTGCGTGCTGGTCTAACTCGTTGCAGTTCGCACTGCTCATCAGAAGTCCCGCCGCCCGCTGAAGCGCTGGGTCGTCTCCGGGCGCGTGAGCTCGTAGAGAGCGATCCGGTGGCCGCCGTTCAGCGTCACCGAGCAGCACGGCCCGTGTGGGATCCCGAAGCGCGGCCCGGGGTCCACGCCGGCGGACTCCAGGCGCCGCATCTCCTCGTCGAGGTTCGCCACCCGGTACACGAGCACCGGCCGCTCACCCTCGAGGTGGTCGGCGAGCAGCAGCTCGGGCGGCCCTTCGCCCAGCCGCAGCATCGCCACCCGCGCGCCGAAGGCCTCGATCGCGAACACCACCTCGCCGCCGAGCCCGTTCGCGAGGCAAGCCATCTCCGCGGCCACGTCGCGGCTCGGCATGTACACGAAGTCGAGCTGACCGCCAACGGGGAATGCAGACACGGTCGGGGTATGGTGGCAATGTGCCGGCGACGGAGCCGCTGCTCGGAAGCCCCCCGCTTACGCGCCGGCCGCCGCGGGCCGAACCGGCCGGGCCAGCCCGGCCAGGCCGAGGCCGAGCGCGGCGAGGGCAAGCCCGGCGACCCCTGGCCACTCCCAGGCCTGCCAGGCGAGGCCCGGGACGAAGCCGGCGAGCGCGCCCGCGGCGTAGTAGAGCGTAAAGTACACGGCGCTCGCGGCGCCGCGGTCCGCGTCGCCGGCCTCCGACACTCCGAGCTGCGCGGCGGTCACACCGGTGAACATGCCGAGCACCACCATCGCAAGCGCCGGCACGAGGGTCACGATGTGCGCCGGCAGCGACAGCAGCACGCCGCTCAGCGCGAGGAGCGTCCCCGTGAGCGCCACGGTTCGCCAGCCGAAGCGGTCCGCGAGTCGCCCGGCACCCGGTCCCGCCGCGCCCATCGCCCAGAGTCCGAACAGCAGGCTGGTGGTGACGGCACCGTAGTAAAACGGCGCTTCGGCGAGCCGGTAGGTGACGAACGAGAAGGTGCTCGTGAAGGTGAAGAAGAGCGCGCTGGCGGCGAGCGCCGGGCGCAGCACGGCGGGGCTGCGGAGCTGCGCGGCGACCGCCGAGCGCCGGCGCTCGCTGTGCGGCGCCGGCGGCGCTTCCGGGAGCGTGCGCCGCATGAGCAGCGAGGCGATCACCGGCAGCACCACGAGCGCGCCGAGCGCCCAGCGCCAGCCCGCTGCGGCCGTGAGCAGCCCCACGCCCACGCGCCCCACGATGCCTCCCGCCACGAGCGCCGCCACGTAGTAGCCCATCGCGCGACCGCCGAGCCCGGGGGTGAACACCTCGGCCACGTAAGGGACGCCGACGATGATCAGCCCAGGCATGCAGAGCCCCTGAACCGCGCGGAAGAAGAGCAGCAGCTCGAAGCTCGGCGCCAGCGCCACGCCGAGCGTGGGCAGCGCCAGCAGGCCGCTCGCCAGCGTCAGCGAGCGCTTGCGGCCGATGCGGTCGGAGACCGGGCCCCAGATCCAGCCCGCCACGGCCACCGCCACCACGACCACCGAGATCGTGAGCCCCGTCTGCGAGGGCGTGACGGCGAAGTCGCGCGCCAGCTCGGGCAGGATCGCCTGGGTCGAGTACATGGCCGCGAACATGGCGGCGGCGCCGACCAAGAGGCCGGTCATGTCGAGCGCGCCGGAGGGCCGGCCGCCGGCGGCCATCCGCGCTAGCCGAGCCCCGCGGCCTCGAGCAGCGAGCTCGCCGGGCGGTCAGGATCGTCGAGCACTCCCACCAGACGCTCGCCCCCGAGGTCGCGCAGCTTGGCGGCTAGTGCTTCGGCGTCCAAGGGATGCCCTGGTGAGCCGAGCGCCGCCTCCACCCGTACCTCGCGGCCGTCCGCCAAGAGCACCGCCTCCGACTCGAGCAGCGCGTCGTCGGTGCGCACCCGCACCCGGCCGGCCAGCCGAGCCGCCTCGGCGTCCAGCTCTCGGAAGCCACCCAACCCCGGCGGGCCGTGGAGCAGGGTAAAGGCGGTGCAGTAGTAGATCGAGAACTTGGCCTGTAGCCCGTCGGCCGGCTGCGGACCGCAGCGCGCCGCCTCCATCGAGATCGGATGCACGGTCAACTCGACCTGTGTTCCCGGCTCGAGGCCGTCGGCACGGGCGCGGTCGGCCGCCTCGATCGCGCCGTGGATCTGCAAGCAGCAGGGCCAGGCCTTGATCCAGTTCTCGCGCACGGCGGGCTCCTGCACCGAGGGCTCGGCGAAGCTCGCGCCGAAGACCGCCTCGAAGCCCGCCGCACCGCGGGCCGCCTCGTCGAGCGGCACGGAGGCGCCTCCCTCCGCGAGTCGGGCGGCCGAGACGCCCGCAGCAGCGGCCATGCCCACCTGCAGCGCCTTGCCGTCCGAGCCGAAGGCGGCGCGCAGGCCGCCCGCTCGCAGCAGGGCGATCGCCACCGCCGCGCGTTCGCGCTCGGTGCTGAGACCCAGCAGCTGCGCAGCCGAGATGGCCGCGCCCACAACGCCGCAGACCGCGGTGGGATGCCAGCCGCCGTCGTAGAGCGCCGGGTGGCTCGCGCGCGCCACGGCCCCCATGGCCTCGAACCCCGATGTGTAGGCGGCGACGACCTCGCCGACGGAACGGCCGAGCGCCGCGCCGAGCACAAGCGCAGCCGGCGCTGTCGGTGCGCTCAGGTGCGCGAGCCCCGGCAGGTAGGTGTCGTCGAAGTCGAGCACGTGCCCGGCGGTCCCGGCGGACAGCACGCGCTCGAGCAACCCGTCGCCGGCCGCTTCGGCAGCCCGCGCCGCGGGCTCTTCCCGTCCCGCGCTCGCGCACGCCAGCCAGTCGAGGAAGGCGGTGCGGTAGGGCACCTAAGCCACGCTCAGGTACGCCTCCCGGACGCGCTCGTCCTCGAGCAGCTCCGCGCTCGGGCCACTCACAACGATTCGTCCGGTCTCGAGCACGTACCCGCGGGCCGCCAACCGCAACGCGGCATCCACGTCCTGATCGACCAGCAGCACGGCCGTGCCGTCCTCCGCCACGGTGTGCAGCCGCTCGACTATCTCGTCCACGAGCTTGGGCGCCAATCCCAGCGACAGCTCGTCGATCATGATCAGGGCGGGGCTGCTCATGAGCCCGCGGGCGATCGCGCACATCTGCTGCTCACCGCCCGACAGGCTGCCGGCCGCTTGGCCCAGCCGCTCGCCGAGCAGCGGGAACAGCTCCACTGCACTCTCGATGTCCTCGGTGTGGCCGCTGTAGCCGCCCACCAGCAGGTTCTCGCGCACGGTCAGGCCGGCGAACAGGCGCCGTCCCTCGGGCACGTGGGCGATGCCCCGGTTCACGATCTCCTCGGGAGGCAGGCCGCCGATCTCGTCGCCCTTGAAGCGCACCGAGCCCGCCGCCGGCGCGATCACCCCCGAGACGGCGCGCAGCAGAGTCGTCTTCCCGGCGCCGTTCGAGCCGACGAGGGCCACGATCTCGTCCTCCCCCACCTCGAGGTCGACTCCCTGGAGAACCTCCACGCGCCCGTAGCCCGCGTCGAGGCCTGAGATCTCAAGCATCGCCATTGCCCTCGGCCATCCGCTTCGCGTAGCGCTGGCCCAGATAGGCCTCGATCACGCGCTCGTCCTTCACGACGTCGGCGGGCTTCCCGCGCGTGAGCTCACGGCCCTCGTGCAGCACCAATACCTCGTCGGAGACCGATAGGATCACCTTCACGATGTGCTCCACGGCCACGATCGTCATTCCCTCGTCACGGAGTGAGCGGATCAGGTCCAGCGCCGGCTCGATCTCCGAGCCGCGCAGCCCGGCCATCACCTCGTCGAGTAGGAGCAACCGCGGCCCCAGCGCCAGGGCCTTGGCCAGCTCGAGACGGCGGGCGTCGGCCACGCTCAGCTCGCCTGGCGGCACCTCCCCCCTTCCCTCGAGCCCGACGCGCTCGAGCACCTCGTCCGCGCGCCGCCGCGCGTCCTTCACGGAGCCCGCGCCATCCGGCCCGTACATCGCCCCGATCGCCACGTTGTCGCGCACGGTGAGTTCGCGGAAGGGCTTCACGATCTGGAACGTGCGTGCCACACCCGCTCGCGCGATGACCCAGGGCCGCTGCCCCGTGACATCCCGCCCGTCGACGCACACGGAGCCGGAGCTGGGCTTGAGGTGGCCCGTCACGAGGTTGATCAGCGTGCTCTTGCCCGCGCCGTTCGGCCCGATGATCCCGAGCACGGTGCCGGGCTCGACCGAGAGCGACACTTCTGAGAGCGCCTCGAGGCCGCCGAAACGGCGCGACAGGCCGCGGATCTCCAGGGCGGGGGCGCTCACAGCCGGTACGCCCTCACGTTGTCGAGCAGCGAGAACCGCCGCGTGCGCCACCCCTCTCGCACGAATCTGACGAGGCCCTGCGGCAGAAGGATCACGGCCACCACGATGATCAGCCCGAACACGAGCGTGTGGTAGTCGGTGAGGTTGTTGCGCAGGTACTCGGATAGGAAGGTCAGCCCGAGCGCGCCGAGCACCGGTCCGACCACCGTGCCCGACCCGCCGATCACCGCCATCACCACCATCAGCAGGGTGAACTGCACGTCGAAGAGCCGGGCCGGGTAAATCGTGACCTGCTGGAAGGCGTACATCGCGCCGGCGAGCGAAGTGATGACACCCGCGAGGGCGAAAGCGCCGATCTTGGCGCGCGTGGTGTCGATGCCCATCGCGGCCGCGGCGTCCTCGTCCTGGGCGATCGCCCGCAGCCCGTAGCCGAAGCGGCTGCGCGACACCCACAGCACGACCGCGGTGGCGAGCACCGCCAGCGCCAGGAACATGTAGTAGAAGCCGGCGTTGCCGGGGTAGGAAGTGGTCGCCTCGATGCCCACGGCGGGAACCGTGAGGCCCGAGCCCCCACCGGTGAGCCCGTCGAGGTTGAGCACGACCTCGCGCACGCCCTCCGCCACCCCAAGCGTGGCGATCGCGAAGTAGTGCCCCCGCAACCTCAGCACCGGCACGCCCATCAGCAGCGCGAAACCGAGCCCCACGAGGGCGGCGGCGGGAAGCGCCACGTAGAACGAGGCGCCGGCCTTCGCCATCAAGATCGCCGTGGTGTAGCCCCCGAGGCCGAAGAACACGACGTTGCCGAAGCTCGGGTAGCCGGCGAAGCCGCCGATCAGGTTCCAGCCCTGCGCCAGCGCGACGAACATGAACGCGGCGGCGAGCGTGCGCTGCTGGCTGCCATACAGCTGCGCGGGGAGGGCGATGAAGAACAGGAGCGCCACCGCCGTGGCAGCCCAGCCGGCGCGGCCGCTCAGGAACCCCAGCCGGCGCGCTTCGCCGGGGCCCTCGGCGGACGCCGGCTTCCCTGCCTGAGGGTCGGTGGCCATCAGGTCTCGACCCTCGCCTCGTAGTAGGGCTTGCCGATCAGGCCTGCCGGGCGCACGATCAACACCGCCACCAGCACCCCGAAGGCGAGGGCGTTGACGAGCGTGCCCGACAGGTACTGGCCTCCCCACGACTGCACCAACCCGAGCACCAGGCCGCCGGCCAGTGCGCCCCACATGTTGCCGAGGCCGCCGAGCACCGCGATCACGAAGCTCTGCAGCGTGAAGGCGGGGGCGGAGGCCGGGCTGAAGGTGCCCACGGTGCCCACGATCGCCCCGGCCGCCCCGGCCATGGCGGCCGCGATGGCGAACGTGGTGGCGTAGACGCGCCGCGCCGGGATCCCCATCAGCCGTGCCGCGTCACGGTCCATCCCCGTTGCCTTGATGGCAAGGCCGAGCCGCGTGCGCGACATGAAGAGCACCAGCGCCAGCGTGAGGCCCACAGCCACCAGGAAGCCGGCGAGCCTGCCGTAGGGAATCCGCACGTCGCCCAGCGCTATGGCGTCGCCCGCCCAGCCGGTGTTGATCGAGCGGAAGTCGCCGCTGAAGACCAAGACCATCGCGTTGATCAGAACCAACTCGAGGCCGAAGGTGAGCAACAGCGTCATCCAGATCGGTGCCTTGATCACCTGGTTGATCAGCAGCATGTGCACCGCGTAGCCCGCCACGAACAGGCAGGCCGCGGCCGCGAACATCCCGAGGAAGGGGTCCACGCCCGCGGACTTGTTGAGCTGCCAGGCGACGTATGCCCCGAGCACCACGAACGTGCCGTGGGCAAGGTTCACCACGTTCATCACGCCCCACACCAGGGAGAAGCCCACCGCCACGAGGGCGAGGAGGCCCCCCTGGAGCAGGCCGTAGATCGTGGACTGGAGGAACTCCGTCAACGCGCCGCGCTCAGCCGGCGGGCCATTTCAGCTCGCTCTCTGCCTGCTCCTTCGGCCACACCGTGACCGCCTTGCCGCCCTGGATCTGGATGACGGACATCGGCTTGGCCTCGTTCTCGCCCTGCTTGTTGAAGTCGATCGGGCCGAAGAACGTCTCCTCGTCGAGTCCCGCCACGGAGTCACGCACCTTCTGCGTGTCGGTCGAGCCGGCCTTCTCGAGACCGAGCGCCAGCGCCAGGCAGGCGGCCGTCGCCTCGGCGTTGTGGTACTCGGGATCCCGCTTGTACTTCGCCTCGAAGGCCTTCGCGTAGTCCGCGGCGGTGCCGAAGTACTTGTCCTCGCCCTTCACCTGAGGGACCCACTGGGTCGAGCCGAGCACGCCTTCCGCCGAGTCACCGAGCGTCTTGACGAAGTCGGAGGTGGGCGGCGCCACGGTCTCGCCGAAGGCGCCCGCGGGCTTCACGCCCAACTCGGCGGACTGCTTGATGATCGCGATGCCCTCCTCGAGGTGCACCGAGCCCAAGATCAGGTCGGCGTTCTTGCCGCGGATCTTGGTCAGCGCCGAGGACACATCTGTCGCGCCCTCCGGGAAGGACTCGGTGGCGAGCACCTTGATGCCCTGCTTCTTGGCCTCGGCCTCACCGCCCTCGGTCACGGTCTTGGAGAACCCGTCGTCGGCAGTGAGGAAGACGGCGGTCTTGGGCTTCGGCTGCGCCAGTTCCGCGGTCGCCTTGACCATCGAGGCGGCGTACTGGGTGGCGGGTGACAGGACCGCAAACGTCTGCGTGTAGCCCTTCTCGAAGATCTTGTCGTCGGCACCGGCGCCCTCGACCATCACCTGCTTGTTCTTCTCGATCACCGCCGCGGCCGCCTCGGTGGAGGACGAGCCGTACGGACCGAGCACCAGCTTGATCCCCTTGTCGTTGAAGCGGTCGACGAGCTGGCCCGCGGTGTCGGGCTCGGACTTGTCGTCCCTGTAGGCGATGGCGATCTTGTAGCTCTTGTCGCCGACCTTGACGCCGCCCTTCCCGTTGATGGTGCTCTTGCAGAGCTCGTAGCCCTCCTTGGTGAGCTCGCCCTCGCGGGCGAGCTGGCCGGTCAGCGAAAGCGCCGCGCCGAGCTTGAGGGTGTCGCCCTTGACGGCGCCGCCACTTTCTTCCTTACCGCAGCCCGCCGTGAACGCCAAGGCGCAGAGCGCCATACCGGTGGCCGTGAGCCTGTGCCAGGACATGATGGGATCCTTCCTCCTCCGTCGAATCCTTCTCGTCCGCTGATCCTATCCACACGGAAGGGTCAGAGCGAGGATGCCCGGCAGGGCCCTGGCCGTTGAAGCGCGAGCTCCGCGCAGTCGAGACGGATCGGCTTGCGAATGCCGCGGCCTTTACCCCGTTCGGGTATCTCGCCGCCGACGTAGGTACCAAAAAAGTGCCCCCGCCGCCACCGAGCGCGACAAATAGCAGCGCCCCGACACGCTGGACCCCGTCGGCCACCTCGCCCTTGGTTACGGGTTCTACGAGTCCGCGGCTGCAGAACGCAGCGGCCCAGAGGAGGTTGCCGCCGATGCTCCACGGCAGGAACGAGCGGTAGGTCATGTGCGACGCGCCCGCGACGAACGGCATGCTCGAGCGCACGAACGGGATGAAGCGCCCGATCAGCACGAACAGCCCGCCGCGGCGCTCGAACCGCTCGTCGATCCACGCCAGCCTCGCCGCGGTGACGCGAAGTCGGGGCCCATGGCGCTCGAGGAACGGCCGGCCGAAATGGTCCCCCGTCGCGAAGTTCAGGCTTTCGCCGGCCGCAGCTGCGACCCACACGAGCAGGATCAGCGGTGGGAGGGCGATCTCGCCCTCCCCGGCCGCCGCGCCCGAGAGCACCACGCCGACCTCGAAGGGCGCCGGCAGCCCCACCAGCGAGCTGACCTCGAGGAACGCCATCAGCGCCCCGAAGCCGTAGGTCCAGTTGCCGAGGGTCTCGGGCGCGTCCTGAATCCAGCCGGACAGGTCCGCGACGACCAGCAGGGCGACCAGAGGGGCGACCATGGCCTGACGCTACCCTGCGGGCGGCGCTGAAGGAATTCGACCAGGGGGCCACCTCATGAGCTTCACGCTCGAGCTCACCAAGGAACAGGAGGCACTGCGCGCGAAGACGCATGCGTTCGCCCGCGATGTGATCCGTCCCGCGGCGGCGGAGTACGACCGCGCCCAGGAGCTGCCGTGGCCGATCCTGCAGGAGGCCGCCCGCCAGGGGCTCTATGAGTGGGAGCTCTACGCCGAGCTGTCGGTCGATCCGACCTAGTTGCTTCTGCTCGTCTCGTAAAGCAGAAGCCTCGCCTTAGAAAGTCCTAGAAACTGGTGGCAGGCGATTGCGCGGGGGCCAGTCATCCCCGGCGCGCGGGGAGCGGGCGCAGCGTCGTCTTGGTGCCGAGCAGCCCGCGCTCCAGCGAACGCACCACCACCCGGGCGCCGCGACGCCGCGCAGCCGCACGCTGGGAGGCGCGCAACCTGGTCTTAACCGTGGCCGACCGGCCCGGGCGGATCGAGTAGCACGTGCCTCGACCAAAGCCGGTGCCGCACCCAGCTCTCGCGGTCGGTGAACGGCACCATCGACCCCATCGATGCTCCCCTGACCGCCCGGATGACGCGTTGCGGGGTGGACCTGATCGGCTTCGACTTCCTCGCTAGTGCATATCCGGTTCGCTCCATCCGGGCGGTTTCGTAGCTTCGTGGGGTGTCGCGGCCCGCGTACCCTCTGAGCATCTTGGAGTTCCAGGACCGCTTCGCGACCGAGGATGCCTGCCGCGAATACCTGTTCGCCTCGCGCTGGCCGGAGGGATTCGCGTGTCCGGGCTGCGGCGGTGGACGCAGCGGCGGCGAGACGCGCCGGCACCTTTGGGTGTGCACATCCTGCGGCCAGCAGACGTCGGTCACCGCGGGGACGGTGATGCACGGGACGCGCACCCCGCTACGCACATGGTTCTGGGCGGCGTACCTGGTCGCTACGCACCATCCGGGGATCTCCGCCATGCAGCTGCAGCGCCAGCTGGCGCTGTCGCGCTATGAGACGGCGTGGCTGATCCTGCACAAGCTGCGCCGCGCGATGGTCGCCCCCGAGCGCGGGCTGCTCACCGGCGAGGTCGAGATCGACGAGTTCTTCCTCGGCGGCCACGAAGATGGCCTCAAAGGCGGCAGACAGCACGGCAAGAAGGCGCTGGTCGGCGCGGCGATCGAGGTCCGCGGGCGCGGCTCGGGGCGGTTGCGCTTGCTGATGCTGGCCAACTCGCAGGCAAAGACGCTGGAGGCGTTCACCCAGGCGACGACCGCCCCTGGCGCGATCGTCCACACCGACGGGCTGTTCTCCTACAACGGCCTGCCGAAGCTCGGCTACGAGCACCGCCCACGCAAGGTCGCAACCGTGGCGGCCGACGAGCAGCTGCTGCCCCGTGTGCACCGCGCGATCTCCAACCTCAAGGCATGGATGCACGGCACGCACCGCCGCGTCTCCGCCGAGCACCTGCCCGTCTACCTCGACGAGTACGTCTTCCGCCACAACCGCCGCGGCACCCCGATGGCCGCCTTCCAGACCCTGCTCGGGCTCGGCGCCATCCATGACCCCACGACCTACGATCAGATCACCCGGCGGGCCGCCTGATCTCGTTTGGAGTCAACCGGATATGCACTTCCTCGCTAGGGGCGCCCCCCGGCTGGCCGCGCTGGTTTGGAGCTGGGCGCCGGGGCAGCCCACGGCCCGCGGCTCCTGCTCGGTGCAGCGGTCCGACGGCCGCTGGGAGACCCGCTCCTGTGACGAGCGCCACAGGGTCGCCTGCCGCGACGCGGCGGGCCACTGGTTCGTCCCCCGCGCCCGTGCGACGGCGCGAGCCGGGCCGCGGATCTGTGCCTTCGCGCGAGTTGTCAACGGTGTGCCGCGCACGGGCTTCGACGGGCAGGAGCTGCGGGCGGCGATGGCTCGCGACGGAGCCGTGACCGCGTGGCTCGGCCAGCGGCGCCGTGCCGCGGGCTGGACCCGGGTCGAAAAGCGTGGCTGCGGCCCCTCCATCACCCGGCCCCGCAAGCGCCGCGCCGTGAGGGACGGCGTGGCGCGGTTCGTGGTGAGGCTGCGCTTCGCGTGTACGAGCGAACGGCTGCGGGGCATACGCCGGATCGTCGTTGCCGGCGGCCTACGCCGCGTGCGCTCACGCGCCGGGCGATCGACGAAAGTGCCGGTCGCCCCCGGCACGCGGAAGCTGAAGGTACGCTTCCGCTACGCCGGGAAGCCCTGGTACGCGACGGTGCTCTTGCGCCGCTGACCGTCTCAGCCACATTCATGGCACTTAGCGAGCGTCGCGCGCAAGAGCTGCACAGGTCATCTGGTCGTTGCGAGGTCCGCGTGGCCGCGCCACTCCTGCATTGAGCGCGTGGATCGAGCGCAGCTGGTCGGAGGTGGCGTGTCCAGCGAGCGAGCGCTCAACGCTAGCCCTGTTCAATCGGGCGCCCAAGGCGCTTCCATTTGGGCACTCCGCCATCGATCACGTGTACCACGTCGTCTGCCCCGTAGCGCTTGACCAGGCTGGCACCAACCGCGGCCCGCTGCCCCGATCCGCAGACGACGGCGATCGGCTTAGCCGGATCGAGGCCTTCGGGGATGTCGTCGATGTCGTGCCAGGGCTCGAAGATCGAGCCGGGAATGTGGCCGGCGTCCCATTCCGAGCGCTCACGAACGTCGAGGATCTGTAGATCGGTTTCTGCGGACCGTTGGGCGAGGTCGTCGAGCGGGAGGCGCTCGATCCGCTCGACATCGCGCTTTTCCTGGCGCCAGCTGGTCATGCCGCCACCGAGAAAGCCAGCGAGCTTCGAGATGCCAACAGCAACGGCAAGCCGCGCCGCTCGCCGTCCATCTTCGTCGTCGCGGCCAACCAGCACGATCCCCTGGTCGCGGTTGGCGAGCCAGGCCAGCTTGGAGCCGAATCCGGCCGTCAGCATCGGGATGCACACCGCGCCGGGGATATGGGCGTCGTCGAACTGCTGGTCTGTGCGCGCGTCGACGACCATCGCCCCCCCGGAGCGCTTCAGCTCGACCTGCCGCGGCGCAAGCGGAAGTACCTCCGCCCCTTCCGTCAGAAGGGGCCCCTTGTTCAGCTCCACGATTGCCTCGAAGTTCGGCGGCTGCGGACCGAGCTTCGCGACCGCCTGTTCGACGAACTCCTTCTCGTCGCCGATTGCCAACGTCGGGTTGTGCTTGCGCTCGAAGCCGATGGTCGAGGAGATCTTCATGTCCATCCCCGGCCCGCCGCACATCGAACCGCCGAGGTGCGCGGGCCAGACCTCGCAGTCGTCGGGCAGACTCAGGAGCTTGTCCTGAAGCGAGTGGTAGATCCCCCGCGCTCCCTCGCGCCCCTCGATTGCCAGATCCGGCCGCGCGACGTCGTTGACGAACAACGTGTCTCCCGTGAGCACCGCCCAAGGGTCCTCGCCGCGGTTGCGATCGATGAGCGCAAACGCGGTGTGCTCGGGCCGGTGACCTGGAGTGTGGAAAGCACGCACCAACAGCTGGCCGACCTCGAGCTCGAAGCCGTCGTCGATCGGCTGGTGCTCATAGGCCGGCTGGGCCAGACGGTGGATGTAGATCCTGGCACCCGTGGCCGCGGCCAAGCGACCGTGGCCTGAGACGTGGTCAGCGTGGTTGTGGGTCTCGAGGATGTGCTCGATCGAGACTCCGATGTACCGGGCCAACTCCAGATACTCATCGATCTCCAACCGCGGGTCGACGACCGCCGCCACTCCCGCGTGCTCGTCTCCGACCAGATACGAGGCGCAGCCGAGGTCGTCATGAGTGATTTGGCGAAAGATCATGCCCGCGCACCCGCAGCATTGTCGACGAGGGAGCTGAGCTCGCGCAACTGTTCGCGCACACCCACACAGACCTCGTCGCACAGAGTGATCAGCGTCGGGTCGGCAATCCGGTAGAGGGCGCGCGAGCCCTCGCGCCGACGGACCACCATCCGCTCGCCAAGCAGGACGCCGAGGTGCTTGGAGACGTTCGCTTGAGTACCTCCGGTCGCCACGACCAGCTCGCTCACCGATGCCTCGCCACGGGCATGCATCAGGTTGAGAAGGCGCAGGCGGGTCGGCTCGCCGAGGACGGCGAAGCGCCGGGCGATGATCTCAGCCAGTTCAGGAGTCAGGCCATGCATGGCCCGCTAGTATAACCGTATGGTTGAATGACCATATGGAGATGCTACTCGCCATCCCCTTTGGCATCGCGATCGGGCTGGTCGTAGGGACGGTCGGCGGCGGCGGCGCGATCCTCGCCTTGCCCGTCTTGGTCTACGTGCTCGACGAGGGCGTGAGCCCAGCCTCGACCGCCTCCTTGATCGTCGTCGCCGTCGGCGCCTCCGTCGGAGCCGGCTCGCAGGCTCGGCACGGTCAGCTCTGCTGGCGGGTGGCCGTGACCTTCTCGGTGCCGGCAGCCGCCGGCGCCTACCTGGGGACGCTCGCCAATGGCCAGGTCAGTGGACGCACGCTGATCCTCGCCTTCGTCCCGGTGATGCTGATCGCGGCGATCTCGACCTATCGCCGCGGCGATGAGGCCGCTGATGAAGACGCGTCGAGCGGATGTCCCAGCCCGGGCTTGGTGCCGTCGGCTGCGGCGGGGCTGGCGGTGGGAGCGATGACCGGCTTCTTCGGGGTAGGTGGCGGATTCCTCATCGTCCCGGCGTTGACTGCGTTGCTCGCGCTCCCTATGCGGCGGGCCATAGCCACATCGTTGGCAATCATCACCCTTACCGGCGCAGCGGCGCTCGTGAGTCACCTGGTTGAGGGGGCCGACCCCAACTGGCCGCTAACGCTGACTCTCGCTGCGTCCGCGGCGGTCGGCGCCCTCGGCGGGAGCGCGCTGGGCCGACGGCTTCCAGCTGGAACCCTGGCTCGCGCCTTCGGCGCCGTCGTGGCCCTCATAGCCCTCTTCTTGCTCCTCGATGTCCTCTTCCTCGACGGGCCACCCGTTGGCTAAGAGCCTACATTGCGAAGTCCGAGCACAACAGTCGGGACCACGGTAGGATCACGCGGCGGCTGCCGCCACCTCCACCGGTACCCAGCCCAGCCCCGCGCGCAGTAGGTTTCAGCCGTGATCGACGGGTCCGTCGAGCCCGGCTTCGAGGAGGTCCGCGAGGAGTTCGAGGCGAACTTTGCGCGACGGCGAGAGCTCGGTGCCGCGTGCGCGGCGTACCACCGCGGCGTAAAGGTGGTCGATCTGTGGGGAGGCCGGCGGAGCGCAGACGGTCCCGAACCGTGGCGGGAGGACACGCTCGTCCTCGTGTACTCGACGTCCAAGGGCCTCGCCGCGATGGCGGTTGCGCTCGCGCATTCGCGTGGATGGCTCGACTACGACGCCACGGTTGCCAGCTACTGGCCGGAGTTCTCGCAGGGTGGCAAGGAGAACGTGACGGTGCGCCAGCTCTTGGCGCACCAGGCCGGCCTGTGCGGCATCGACGAACCGCTCGACGCGGGCAAGCTCGCCGACCTAGACGCCGTCGCCGACGCGATCGCGCGCCAGCCGCCCGCGTGGGAACCGGGCACACGGCACGGCTATCACGCTTTCAGCATCGGCTGGTACGAGGGCGAGCTGATCCGCCGCGTCGATCCGCGGCGGCGCAGCCTCGGCCGCTTCTTCGCCGAGGAGATCGCCGAGCCGCTCGGCCTCGAGTTCTACTTCGGGCTGCCCGAAGAGGTGCCGCCCGAGCGGGTCGCCTCGATCAAGGGGTTCTCGCGTGCTTCCGCGCTTCTGCACCTACGAGCCACTCCGCCGCGGATGATCGCGGGGTTCACGCGGCGCAGGTCGCTCACCTATCGGTCGTTCGGCAACCCCAAACTCCACGGGCCGGCCGACCTCGATCATCCCGACTACCGGGCCGTCGAGTTCGCCGCCGCTACCGGGGTCGGCCAGGTCATGAGCATCGCCAGGGCCTACAGCGCATTCGCGGCCGGGGGTGGCGAGCTCGGCCTCGAGTCGGACACCCTCGAGGAGCTGACCGGTCCCCCGCGGCCCCCGACGAAGAACGATCACGATCTCGTGCTCAGAGTGCCGATGGCGTACGCGGCCGGCTTCATCAAGCCCTCCGAGGGCTTTCCGTTCGGATCGAGCGGCCGGTCGTTCGGCCACCCGGGCGCCGGCGGATCGTTCGCGTTCGCCGACCCCGACGCGGAGGTGGGATTCGCGTACGCCCCGAACCGGCTCGGCCACCACCTGCACGACGACCCACGCGAGAAGGCGATCCGTGACGCGCTCTACCGCTGCCTCGCACGGACTGGCGCCGCCACCGCTGCCTGACTGCGGCGCACCGCGCGGACTCCGCCCGTACATTTGTCACTACGTGCGAGGGAGGATCGCCATCGCCACAGCTTTGCTGTGTCTGATCGCCGCCCCGGCGGCGAACGCGAACGATGCTCGCTGGGTGCGGAAGGCGCTCCGCTTGCAGTACGAGCTGGCGAGCGACGTCGAGCTTCGCAACGCGCCGTGGGTCTACACCCACAACTCCTACAACAGCGACGCGGAGATGGGCGCCACGCTCTCCAATCGCGACCCCAACCAGTCGATCGCGATTCTCGACCAGCTCGACGAGGGGGTGCGCAGCCTGGAGATCGACACCCACCTGTTCACGAGCCCCCAGGACCCGCGCGTGGGTCCCCGCGGGCCCGTCGTGTGCCACGCCCGCGGCGAGGACGAGGGTCACGCGGGGTGTACCACCGAGAAGCCGCTGGTCACGGTGCTGCGCGACGTGCGCGGCTGGCTGGACCGCCACCCCGACCAGGTGCTCCTGCTCTACCTCGAGTCCCACCTCGAATCGCCGGAGGGCTACGCGGCGGGTGCGGACTCGGTCGAGGAAACGCTCGGCGGACTCGTTCATCGCCCCGCGGGGCGCGGCGCCCGCTGCGAGGCGCTACCTCTGGATCTCACCCGCGACGCCTTGCGAGCGGCCCGCAAGCAGGTGGTGATCATGGGGCCGTGCGGCGAGGGGAATCGCTGGCAGGGCTACGTCTTCGACGAGAAGCCGCGCAAGACCGGCAGCGACAACTCGGCGTTCCGCGACTACCCCGACTGCGGACCGGACTTCACCCGCGCCCAGTACGACGGGCAGGTGATCCGCTACTACGAGGACGGCACGCAGCTCTCGCGGTCGGTGAACGGCGCCACCGACCCCATCGACGGCGCGCTAACAGCCCGTATGACGCGCTGCGGAGTGGATCTGATCGGCTTCGACTTCCTGGCCAGGGGCGACCCCAGGCTGGCCGCGCTGGTGTGGAGCTGGGCGCCGGGTCAGCCCACGGCCCGCGGCTCTTGCTCGGTGCAGCGGTCCGACAGCCGTTGGGAAACCCGCGCCTGCACCGAGCGCCACCGCGTGGCCTGCCGCGACGCGGCGGGGCAGTGGTTCGTCCCGCGCGGGCGTGTGATCGCGCGCGCCGCGCCTCGCCTGTGCGCCTCCGCGAGGGTCGCGAACGGCGTGCCACGCACGGGCTTCGACGGTCAGCAGCTGCGGGCGGCGATGGTTCGCGGCCGGGCCGCGACGACGTGGCTGGGCCTGAGGCTCCGCACCAGCGGGTGGACTCGGATCGAGAAGAAGGGCTGCGGGCCTTCGATCACCCGGCCTCGCAAGCGCCGCCGGGTAAGCGACGGCGTGGCGAGATTCGTGGTGAGGCTGCGCTTCGCGTGTACGGGCGAGCGGCTGCGTGGCAGGCGCCCGTTCGTCGTGGTCGGAGGCCTGCGACGCGTGCGCTCGCGTGCCGGACGATCGACGAGGGTGGCGGTGGCGGCCAGCACACGGAAGCTGAAGATCCGCTTCCGCTACACGCGTAAGGCCCGGTCCGTGACGGTGCTGCTGCGCCGCTGAGACGCGACTAGGCTTCTCACGCGCGCCTCTTGCCGTCGGGCCCGACCACCCACCAGAGACCCCCGTTCAGGTTCACGTTGTGGCAGAGAACCTCGCCCGGCTGCTCGTGGGCGTAGAAATAGAGCGGCTTGCCGGCGTAGGTGACCTGCCGCTCGCCGTCCCGGCGCTCGATGGTGCCGAGCAGCGACTGCTTCACCCCGTCGCCCGCCTTCGGCTCGCCCACCGTGAAGACCGGCGGCCAGGCCTCGGCGCACTCGTCGTAGCAGACGGTCTGCTCGTTGCTGTCTCTCTGGAAGATGTAGATCGCCTGCTTCTTCGAGTCGAACAGCATCGTCCCGAACTCCGAGTCGCCGAGGGTGATGGTGGTGCCCCTGCCGGTGGCGGCCGCGGTGCGGTCCTTCATCGCCGCGTCCTCCTTCGTCTTCGCCGCCTGCTCCTGCTCCATCGCGGCGTCGTCGTTGTCACCACAGCCTGCGAGAGCCACAACGCCGGCAACCAGAAGGATCGACATCCTCTTCATGCGGGCGATGCTGGCACAAGCTGTCGCGCTTGATATATTCCTATATAGGTATATGATCCTTCCATGGCACGAGCGGCGACGACAGCAGATGCGTTCAACGCGGTCGCCGAGCCCCGGCGGCGGCAGATCCTTGACGTCCTCGCCGGCGGCGAGCGTCCCGTGAACGACCTGGTGCGCGCGCTCGGGCTGGCCCAGCCACAGGTGTCCAAGCACCTGCGGGTGCTCCGAGAAGTGGGAGCGGTTGACGTGCGAGAAGAAGGACGGCAGCGGCTGTACCGGCTGAACGGCCACGCGCTCAAGCCCATCCATGACTGGGTGAAGGACTACGAGCGCACGTGGTCGGAGAGGTTCGGCCAGCTGGATGTTGTGTTGGAGGAACTCAAGACAAAGGAGCAAGGAGATGGAGTCAGTGACGAATAGCGGTACGGCGACGGTGACGCTTCCCACGGATGAGCAGATCCTCATCATGCGGGAGTTCGACGCGCCCAAGCACCTGGTGTACGAGGCGTGGACCACGCCCGAGCTGGTCAAGCGCTGGTGGAGCGCCCGGCGCGGCGAGGTGACGCTCGCCGAGATCGACCTGAGGGTCGGCGGCAAGTGGCGCTACGTGATGGTCACGGAGGACGGCCTCGAAGTCGGCTTCCACGGCGAGTACCGCGAGATCGTCCCGAACGAGCGGATCGTCTCGACCGAGGCCTACGAGGGCATCCCCGACGCGGAGGCGGAGGCAGCGGTGAACACCCTCACGTTGACCGAGGTGGACGGGCGCACGACCCTCACGGTCCTCGTGCAGCACAGGAACAAGGAGGGCCGCGACGCGCACATCGACTCCGGGATGGAGTCCGGCCTGCAGGACGCGATGGACCTCCTGGAGGAGGTCGCGATCTCGCTTCGCTGAGCAGACGCCCGCATCACGGACCACCGGGACATCGCTCCCGGTGATCCGGCGGAGGGACGCCATTCGCAAGTTCGTCGCTTCTAGCCCTGGTCGCGCAGCAATCTGTGGTGTCTGGCCAGAAGCAGCAGCGATCGCCAGACTCCGAGCTGCCGCGCTAGGTCCAGGGTGTCGCTCGAGGCCCAGTCCTCCACGATCTTGCCTTCGTGGAACCGGCTGATCACGATTCCTCTCAAGCGCACTCGGCGCCCACGGTGCGTGCCGGTGAGCGTCCAGCGCGAAGCGACCCGGTTCCCTTGGGACACCTGCTCCTCGACGACGAAGCTGAGGTCGGGGAACAGCCGGCGGTAGAGGGCAACCGACCGACGTGCCCCGTCGGTCCCGTGGTACTCCGAGGCATTGACGTGGTCGACGAAGTGCGGGTGGTAGACCTCGGCGATCCCTCCGGGGTCCCTGCCAGCGCAGACCTCCTCGAGCGCGCGCCGGGCAACGTGTTTGTAATCCACCGCCAGAGCATGGCATCGTCCGATGGGCGCCGAGGTGGTCGCGCTGGGCTTTACGGCGGTCAGCCGGCCCGCCGAGCCGTTGCCAGCGAGGGCCGCCGCCGTTCGGACATGTCGAGCGCCACCCACACTCCCGATGCCGCGGTGAGCGCGGCCACGAGGGCGATCGCCGCGCTGAAGTCGATCGCGTCGGCAACGAGGCCGGCGATCAGCCCGCCCGCGACGTAGCCCATGTCGCGCCAGAACCGGTAGACGCCGACCGTGGGCGCCCGGGCGATGGGCGACACGGCGTCCGAGATGGCCGCGATCAGCGTCGGGTAGACAAGTGCGGTGCCGGCGCCGAGGAGCACCGCCGAGACCGCGGCCACGCCGACGGCGCCTTCGGATCCCGCGAGCAGGGCGAGCGCCGCCGCCTGGACGAGCATGCCCGAGACGATCAGCGGCTTGCGCCCGACGCGGTCCGACC
The DNA here is from genome assembly GCA_035646775.1 of Thermoleophilaceae bacterium. GTDB lineage: Bacteria > Actinomycetota > Thermoleophilia > Solirubrobacterales > Thermoleophilaceae > JAAYBF01. Next base: position 27,038 of record DASROS010000016.1, read on the forward strand.
AGTGACCCGTGAGGATCTGTCCGATTCCCCAGACCGCCGGGTACAGGCCCGCCACCAGGCCGATCTGGCTCACCGACGCCCCGTTGGCGGCCAGGAACAGCGGTACCAGGCCCCAGGCGAGAGCGTCGTTGAGGTTGTTCACGAGCCCGGCCTGAGAGCATGAGCGCAGCACCGGATGCCGGTAGGTCGCGTCCGGGAATGCCTGGCGGAGCGCCGGGGCCGCCTCGTTCGCGTCCGGGTCGTTGCGAGACTGCTCGAGGGCCATGTGGCCGGCCGTGTCGCGGACGAACAGCACGGATATCACCAGCGCAGTCAGGGCGATTGCGGCGCCGCCGACGACCAGCACGTCGCGCGCGGCGAACTCCGTGGCCAGCCAGCCACTGAGCGCGGCGGCCACCGCGACGCCGCCGTAGCCGGCCGACTCGTTCAGCCCGAGCGCCAGCCCGCGCCGCTCGGGCCCGACGAGGTCGATCTTCATCACCACGGTCATGGACCACGCCAGTCCCTGGTTCACACCGAGCAGGACGTTGGCGGCCACGACCCAGGACCAGCTCGGAGCCAGGCCGATCATCAGCGGGACGGGAAGCGCGAGCCCCCAGCCGACGATCAGGAGCCTGCGCCGACCCAGCCGCTCCGCAAAGACTCCCGCGCCGAGGTTGGTGAACGACTTCGCGAGCCCGAACGCCACGATGAAGGACAGCACTGCAGCGCTCGAGGTCAGGCCGAAGTCGGCTTCGCCGACCAGCGACAGGGTCGAGCGCTCGAGCCCGACCATCGCGCCGACGAAGGCGTTGATCCCCACGAGCAGCGAGAACTGCGCGATGTTCTCGCGCAGCCCGAGCCGCACGGGGCCCGGGCTCACGTCGAGGAGACGAGGGGGCGCCCGGTGCGGTTGGCGGCCACGATCTCGGCCTGCTGCGGAGGCGCCGGGGGGATGTCCTTCACCAGCGCCTCCACGAACGCGTCCTCCGAGGTGAACTGGAGCGCCTTGTTGTGGCGGCGCTCGAAGCCGATCGTTGAAGCCGGGTTCGCGGACAGCCCACGACCGCACACCGACCCGGAGAAGTGCGCCGGGTAGAGCAGCAGATCGTCGGGCAGCGTCAGCAGCCGGTCGGTAAGTGAGCGGTACAGGGAACGGGCCATGTCCTCAACCGAGCCCTCGCCGTGGGCGTGCAGATCAGGGCGGCCGGCATCACCCACCAGAAGCGCGTCGCCGGTGAGGACGAACCAGGGCTCCTCGCCGCGGGTGTGATCGGTCACCACGTAGGCGTGGTGGGCCTGCCCGTGACCGGGTGTAGCGACGGCCCTCACGTCCGTGTTGCCGAGCACCACCACTTCGTCGTCAGCCACCGGCAGGTGGTCGAACTCCACCCCCGCCCCCTCGGGCAGATAGGCACTAGCGCCCGTGCGCTCGACCAGCTCGGGTAGCCCCGACACGTGGTCGGCCTGCACGTGCGTCTCGAACACGGCGGTGATCGGGATGCCCTGAGCCTCCGCGGCCACGACGTAGTCGGCCACCAGGTCGACGTGCGGGTCCACCACCGCGAACTGCTCTTTCGACTTGCAACCGAACAGGTAGGAGGCGCAGGCAGTCTCGTCATTCAGGAACTGTCGGAAGAACATCAAACCTCCAGGAGCCGGTCGATTCGCGGGCCAGATCACTTGACAAAATATCAAGCGATCTATTGAATAGCAAACCGTGACTTCGAGGAACGCCAAATTCGCCCTGTTCGAGGCGATCGCCTCGATGGGGAAGGCCTTCGCCAGTCCGCGCCGGCTCGAACTGCTCGACCTGCTCGCTCAGGGGCCGCGGACCGTCGACGAGCTCGCCCGCGCGAGCGAGCAGTCGACCGCCAACGCCTCCCAGCATCTGCTGGCTCTGCACGCGGCCGGGATCGTCTCCCGCGAGCGCGACGGCACGCGCGTGCGCTACTCCCTCGCCGGCGAGGACGTGCTGCGCCTGTGGCTGGCTCTACGCGATGTCTCGGCCGCGCGCCTGGCCGAAGTCGAGCGCGCCGCCCGGGAATACCTCGGCGATGACGTCGAGGTGATCGGCCCCGACGAGCTGACCGCCCGCCTGCGCCGTCGCGATGTCGTACTCGTTGACGTCCGGCCGCCCGAGGAGTTCGAGGCGGGGCACATCGACGGGGCGCGCTCGATCCCGCTCGAGGAGCTCGAGCAACGGCTCGACCAGCTGCCGGCCGACACCGAGGTCGTCGCCTACTGCCGCGGCCCGTTTTGCGCCTACGCCCACGAGGCGGTGCGGCAACTCCGGGCCGCCGGCCGTCCGGCGCGGCGACTCGAGGCCGGCTGGCCGGAGTGGCAGCTTGCGCACGAAAAGACCGACGCGGCGCCCCAAACCAGGGTTGGGGCGGGCTCATCGTGACCTCGCCGGACGCCAACCTCGCCGTGCAGGGCTACTGCCTGAGCCCACAGGAGAGCCGGGCGCTGCGCCTCGGCCTGCGGTTCCCGACCGCGCTCTGTCTCGCGCTCGTGGTGGCCGGGCTTGCGCTGCAGTCCGCCGTGGCGATCTTGGCGCTGGTACCGATCGGAGCCGTTGCCGGCTGGACCGCGCGGCACCCTTTCGACCTGCTGTGGAACCACGGGCTCCGGGGTCTTCTCGATGCGCCGCCGCTGCCCCCCAACCCCACGCCGCGGCGCCACGCCTTCAAGCTCGCCACCGTGTGGCTGCTGGCGGTCGGTGTGCTCTTTGCCGTCGGACAACCCACGGTGGCGCTCGTTCTCGGCGGCGTGCTGGTCGCTGTCTGCGGGCTTGTGACGGTGGCCCATTTCTGCGTGCCATCGACTCTCCTCGGTGTGTGGTGGCGGTGGCGCGAGACGAGCACGGCGACGACCAAGACGACCAAGACGACCAAGACGACCAAGGAGACGAAATGGCAATCGCAGTGGACACCCAAGAGCTCGAGACCAAGGTCAAGACGATGTACCGCCACGTGGCCGAAGAGCCGCAAGGCGACTATCACTTCGAGCTGGGCCGGACCCTGGCCGATCGCCTCGGCTACCCGGCCGATGTACTGGACCGAGTCCCCGAGGGCGCGGTCGAGTCGTTCGCCGGTGTCGGCTACTTCTTCGATCTCGCTGGGCTGGGCGAGGGTGAGAGCGTGGTCGACCTCGGCAGCGGCTCAGGAATGGACGTGTTCTTCGCGGCCGTGCAGGTCGGGGCCCACGGCAGCGTGGTGGGAGTCGACTTCACAGCCGAGCAGCTCGAGAAGTCCCGCCGGCTGGCCGCGGAGGAGAGCTTCGCTCAGGTCGAGTTTCGCGAGGGGCGGATCGAGCGCGCTCCCGCCGATGACGAGAGCGCCGACTGCGTGATCTCGAACGGAGTCATCAACCTCGCGCCCGAGAAGCAGCGCGTCTTCGCCGAGGCGGCGCGGCTCCTGCGTCCAGGCGGACGCCTGGCGATCGCCGACATCGTGAGCGAGCAGCAGCTGAAGGAGTCGATCGTCTGCGACGCCGACCTCTGGGCATCGTGCATCGGTGGCGCCGCCCAGCAGGACGCCTATCGAGAGGCCATCGAGAGCGCGGGCCTGCGCATCGAGGAGCTCAGGAACAACCCCTACGAGTTCATCACCGACCGCGCGCGCGACGCCAGCGCGAAGTACGGGGTCAAGAGCGTCTCGCTGCTCGCCGTCAAGGGCTAGTGAACTTCTGCCCCCTACCCGGGCGCCCGCGCGAGGCTGTCGCTTCGCGCGGAGAGCTCATGTGCGGGACCTCAGCAGTCCTCGCCGCCGGTTGCCGCGCGTCCCGTGCGCGTGGTGCGCGTAGTGCTCGGGCTTGCTCTCGAACTCTGCTTGGCAGCCGGCCGAGCAGAAGAAGTAGGTGTGACCCTCGTAGGCGGTGTGATGCGGGGCGGCGTAGCGGTCTACCCGCATCCGGCAGACCGGATCCATTTCTCCGCGCCGAACCGTCAACCACACCAGCGCAGCTCCGGCGAGGGTGAAAAGGATGTTCAAGACAGCGGTGTAGTTGAACTTGATGCCGCGGTCGGTGATGGACTCGATCGAGGGCCGGGACTCGGGGATGAGCCCTGCTCCCGCGAAGGCGAGGTCGACGGCCAGGGCCGCGACGATCATCGCCGCCAGCATCAGCCCGGCGAGCTTGAGCGCGAAGCGGTTGCCGTAGTACTTGCGGTAGACGAGGACGATCGGCAGGGTGATGAGGTCGGCGTAGATGAAGGCGATGACGCCGGCGAAGGAGATGCCGCCCGCCCACAGAATCGCCGCCAGCGGGATGTTGCCCACCGAGCAGACGAAGCTCAGGATGGCGATCAACGGCCCGACCACCACGTTCTCGACGGTCCGTAAGCCCGCGGGAGCGTCGGTCAGGAAGGCGGCCTCGAACACCGACGCCGGCAGCAGGGCAACGAAGCCGGCGATCAGAAAGCCGGCCGTCATCTCCTTCCACAGCATCTGCCAGTCGCCGCGGAAGTTGTGGGCGACATCCGACCACGCTTGTGTCGATGTCAGCTGCTCGCGCAGCGTGCGCTTGCCTGAAGCCATTGCGTGGGCATGGCCGGTGTCCGCCTCCTGGGCATGGGCACGAGCATCCTCCTCCTCGGAGTCGGAGAAGAACCGGCGGACCGCACCCCACATCAGCAGGATGAGGAGAAAGCCGCCGGCGAACTCGGCGGCGGTGAACTCCGGGCCGAGAAAGATCCACAGCACGATGCCGAGCTCGAAGACCAGGTTCGTGGACGCGAACATGAACGCGATGGCCGCCGGCAGCCCCGCGCCCTTCTGAAACGTGCTCTTGGCGATCGCGATCGCTGCATACGAACAAGACGAGGACGCCGCGCCGAGGCCCGTTGCTTTCAGTGTCGCCCCAAGCCCGCGACCGCCAAGCACGCGCTCCATCGACTGATGGCTGACCCACGCCTGGACCATCCCGGACAGCGCGAAGCCGAGGATCAGCGCCCACCACACCTCCCACGCCATCTGGAAGCCGTTGCGCAGCCCCTCGGCGATCGTGCTCAGAATTTCAGTAATGGCCACCGACCAGGGTCACTATGAGCCATAAGAGACTTCCGCCCGGCGCTTCTCCTAGGCTCCGGCGATGCCCGAAGGACGCGAAACCGTAAGCCACCCGCTGTTCGCGCGACTCTATGCGCGCCTCGGCTCCAAGGCCGAGGAGAACGGGCAGGCTGAGCACCGGCGGGAACTGCTCTCCGGTCTGGCAGGAAGAGTGATCGAAGTCGGGGCCGGCCACGGTCTCAACTTCCCGCACTATCCCAAGACAGTTACTGAGATCGTCGCGGTCGAACCCGAGCCTCACCTCCGCCGCCTAGCGTTGAAAGCCATCGAGAAGGCGGAGGTACCGATCAAGGTTGTCGACGGCGTCGCCGACGCCATCCCGGCCGGCGACGAGGAGTTCGACGCTGCGGTGGCCTGCCTGATGCTGTGCGGGGTACCTGACCAGGCGCGGGCGCTGGCCGAGTTTCGCCGGGTCCTACGGCCGGGAGGCGAGCTGCGTTTCTACGAGCATGTGCTGGCTGATACCGCGGCGCTTGTTCGCGCCCAGCGCATCGGTGACAGGAGTGGCCTGTGGCCGCTCGTCGCCGGTGGCTGCCACGCCAGCCGCGACACAGCGCGGGCGATCGAGGCGGCCGGCTTTGAGATCGAGCGGTGTCGCCGCTTTGCATTCCGAGCCGGGCTAGTCCAATTCTTGGCGACTCCGAAGATCCTTGGGTCGGCACGACGCGGTTGACCGATCCGCCGCTCCGGCCAGCCGGAGCCACAGTTCGCGGAAGTGGTCGTAGCGCCCTACTCGGGCTTCGAGCGCACGCTCCAGTTGCGCCCGCCGTCCTCGGACCGCTTGATCACCCCGTCGTGAAGCGCGACGTACAGGTCGCCGTTCGGTCCGCTGTCAAGCGCGGCCGGCGGTCCACCGACGTCGCCTACGGAGGACAGGCGCCGGCCAGGTTCATCGGCGCTTTGCACCGCTCCCTCTTGATCGACGACCGTCAGCCCATCCTTCGTCCAAGCCAAGAGACCAGCGGGTCCCTCGATCGGTCGCCAGGTGCGACCACCGTCGGACGAGAGGAACACTCCTTGCTCCCCATTGGCGATGATTCGCTCCGGATCCTCCGGGTCGATTGCCAAAGCAATCAGCGGTTCCGGCACCGCGCGCTCGTCCCAACTCCTGCCGCCATCGGAGCTGACAAGGAAACCTGGACGGCGGCTAGCGAAATCGGTCCCGAAGCCGTACACCCGTTTGCCGGCAGCTTCGAGGACATGAAAGTCGCGCTCGCCGAGGAGCGAGACCGGCTTCCAATTATCGCCGGCGTCGGTTGTGCGGATCAGGCCGAGAAACGGCGGCAGCTTCTCGCGGCCGTCGGGGTGGCCGGAGCCGAGGAAGCGGTCGGCCCCAACGATGGTGAAGCCCATCGTGTCCTGGTAACGGCCGGCGACGCGCTCGGGGCCGCTGCCGGCCTCGGCCCGGAACAGGCCGGTATGGGTGGCGATGAACAACGCGCCGTCCTTCGGATTGACGCCAAGGCCGTGGACGTGGATCGGACCGGGATCCTCGATTACCGGGGATGAGGGCGGGGGCGCCGCGACGTCGCTGCTGTCGTCACCCCCGCACCCCGCCGCGACCAGCACCGCCAGTGCAGCGACTGCCACGCTGAGGTTTCGACATGAAGGCCGGTCCGGCATCGCGTCGGAGAATAGTTCCGAAGCGCTCCATTCCGACGCCGCGTGGGTCAACTGGACAGTCGCCTCTCGCCATACTGGCGAGTGGTGACCGGCGAGCTCGCTCATAGTCACGGGGGTCACGTGCACTCCCACGTTCACTCTGGCCCTCACCGACACCTACTGCGGCCACGACGCTCCGCGGATCGCCGGCACGAGCATGAGCATCGGCGCGCCGGCGGGTCGCACGGTCACTCCCACGGTCTGGTCGACGACTCGATCAAACGCTCGCGCGAGGGGGTGCGCGCGGTCTCTCTGGCTCTACTCGTACTGGGACTCACGGCAACTGCGCAGGTGCTGGTCTTCGTCGTTTCGGGCAGCGTGGCGCTGCTCGCGGACCTGATCCACAACGTCGGCGATGCCTCGACGGCGATCCCGCTGGCTGTCGCTTTTGCGCTGCGCAGCGCCCGGGCCGAGCGCTGGGCCGGCCTTGCGGTTGTAGCGGCGATCTTCGCCAGCGCGTGCGTAGCCGGGTACGAGGCCATTGCCCGGCTCGTGGACCCGCAGGACGTGCACGCGCTCGGGGCGCTGGCAGCGGCGGGCGCGCTGGGCTTCGCCGGCAACTGGGTCGCTGCGGTCATCCGGAGCCGGGCCGGCCGGCGGCTCGACAGCCCAGCGCTGATCGCCGACGGTGCACACGCGCGCGCGGATGCCTACGTCAGCCTGGCGGTGGTTGCGAGCGCGGGCGCCGTGGCGGCGGGTCTGCAGGCTGCCGATCCTCTCATCGGTCTGGGTATCACAGTGGTCATCCTGCGCATCACCTGGGACTCGTGGCGGACAGTCCGCGGTGAGCACCCGCACTGACGCGCGTTCGGTTCGCAGGCGAGGTCAGGCACAACAGTCGCCGCCAGTGCTGTCGCCATCAGCGCCGGCGAGAGTCCCGTCCAGAGGACTGGCGACGCAGCAGCCCTCGCCGCGCCACGCTTCGAGGCCTTCGCGGACAGCGACAGCGGCTATTAAGAGGCCGACCATCGGATCGAGCCACCAGGCACCGAGGAGGGCGTTGCCGAGTAGACCAACGAGCAGCGTGCCGGCCAGGTAGGCGCACAGCATGTTCTGGCGGCCCTCGCCCTTGGTCGCAGCGGAGCCGAGCTGATCGGCGAGGCGCTGCTTGGCGATGGCGAGCAGCGGCATGAAGATGACCGAGCCAATCGAGAGGCCGATCCCGACCCAGCTGACATCGGCGTGCTCACCGCCGAGCAGGGCGCGAACCGACTCGACGCCGACGTACGGCGCCAAGACGAAGAACTGGATGGCGACCAGCTTCTGGGCGCGCGTCTCGGCGCCGGCCGAGAACATCCGCGAGCCGGAGAAGCGCCAGATGATGACCACCGAGGCCAGGCCTTCGATCGCGCTGTCGATACCAAACCCGATCAGGGCGATGGAGCCGGCAACGATCCCGGCGATGATGGCGACAGCCCCCTCGATCGTCATCCAGCCGAGGCTGAGCCAAGACAGCAGCTTGACCCGACGCGCCAGCCGCTCGTACTCCGCGCGGCCCGCAGTCGAGCTGACGCTCGGAGCGAGGGGCAGAGCGGCGGGTGCGGTGGGAGGCATCGGCTCGGAGTTTCGCTGTTCGCCACCCCCCAGACCAACAACGGCGACCGGATGGAGTTCGTCCACCGGGAGGTCTACGTCGACAAGACCCATGCGGAAGCCGGGCACGCGCCGCACCGTGTCGGCCTCTTGGATCGGCGCTGCCGCGACCCGCCATTGGAGCGGGCATCCCGTCTTCAATCAGCCGATGCGGCAGAATCGTGGCGATGCTCTCACTACTGAGCCCCTGGTGGAAGTAGCTTGGCTGATCCAGAGGGGTGATGGAGAAAGTGAATAGCCGCGGGGATGTAGCGGAAGGGGCGGTGCGGTGACGCCGCCTCAAGAGCCTGCGGTCGAGCGCCGTGAGCGCGACGCCGCGCGCAGGGAGCGTCACGTTCGAGCCGACGACGCTGGGTTCTCCCCGCGCTCCGCTTTAACCGGCTGACCCCGCTTTTCGACTTCGTGGCCGCCGTCGCCGTACGCGACCGCGCGATCAAGCGCCGCGTGCTCGCATGCGCGGCGATCGCCCGCGGCGAGGACGTGCTCGATGTCGGGTGCGGAACCGGCACGCTCGCGGTCGCGGCGGCGCGGGCCGCGCCAGGCGTGACGGTGACCGGGCTGGACGCCGACGCATCGATCCTCGTTCGGGCACGCAAGAAGGCGGCCGGTGCGGCACTCGAGATCGGGTTCGACGAAGGAAGGTCGACGGCGCTTCCGTATGCGGACGCGAGCTTCGACCTCGTGCTGTCCACGCTCTTCTTCCACCACCTACCAGACGACGCGAAGCGCCAGACAGCCGCCGAGCTGGTGCGCATGCTGCGCCCCGGTGGGCGGCTCGTCGTCGGCGACCTCGGGCAACCACAGGACCCGCTCATGCGGATCGCCGTGCGCGTGACGGTTCAGCTGCTTGACGGGGTCACGACGACGGCACTCAACGTCCGCGGGGAACTACCGGACGTCCTCACCGGCGCCGGCCTGCGAGCGGTAACTGTGCGCGACCGGGTACGTACACCGACCGGCACCTACGAGATCATGACCGCCACTCGCCCGGCCGCGCGCTAGCACCTCCCCGACCGTGGTCGTGCGTGCCAAAAGTTCGCTTTTGCAGGTCTTTTCAGTCGGGGCGACTGGATTTGAACCAGCGACCGCTCGGCCCCCAGCCGACGTAGCACCGGTGTAGATCCGTCCCGTCGCGTCCCACGCGTCCCGAGCGTCCCTCCCCTAGGACAACTCGGACGTATGAGACACAGCAGTCGGTACCACGGCGGTACCACGGCAAAGCTTTGCTCAGCCGAGCGTCGCGCTAGAAGCGCCGCTCCGCTCCTCCGCGCGAACGAAACCGGCTAGCGGCCGACGGCACCCTCCAGCGCGGGGCGCTCCAGGCGTTCCTGCCGGCGCAGGCGCTCGTCGAGCGCTACGGGGTGCTGCCCGGCGATGCAGCTTCGTTCTTCACGGCCGTCGCGAGGATCCCGGGACGCAAGATCCGCCTCGGTTCGAGCAGCGCACCGCGAGCGCGTCGAGCGATGCAGGCCTGCTGGTCACGGTTGGCAACGTGACCTTCAGCGTGCCGACCTATCGGATAGCGCGCAAGCGGTCGACGGTACGCGTCCGGGCCTCCGTCGGCCGCCGCGTGGTCCGCCTGTCGACGGCCCCGGCCAAGGCCTGCCGCCGCCGCGCATGCAAGCTCTCCGTCTACAAGATCCGCAACAACCTTTCGGGTCGCGTGGCGCGGGTGGCCCTGGTTCGCAGCAACCGGCGCGGCGCCTCGGTCGCGCGAGTCCGGGCCGCCAAGCCGCCCCGCGACAGCTCGTACATCGTCGCGCTGCGCCGTGGCAAGAAGCTGCTGACCAGCAGCCGCGGCATCGTGCGCTGAGGCTGTAACTACAAGCGCCATCCAGGGAGGCTTGGTGCCTTCCATCCGGGTGCTTACGGCCCCGCGTGAGAGACTTCCAGCATGCCCAGATCGACCGAGAGTCGAGCGCTTGCGCGTGGGCGCCAGGCGTTCGAGCAACGCGCTTGGGAGCAGGCGTTCGAGGAGCTGCGATCGGCAGACGCCGGCGAGGCGCTAGCGCCGGAGGATCTGGAGCGCCTGGCCGAGGCGGCGCGCTGGTCGCGTCACTTCGATGAGATGCTCGACACGTTCGAACGCGCCGAGGCCGCGTACGAGAGCTTGGGCAACCCGCGCTCCGCGGCCCGCGTGGCGGTGAATCTCACGATCGAGCACCACGCTCGGAATGGCGATGCGCTAGCCGCCGGGTGGCTGGCGCGGGCGAATCGGCTGCTCGAGGGCGAGCCCGCATGCCACGAGCGCGGCCTGGTCTTGATGTGCATGGCGCAGGGTATGTTCCTGACGGGCGACGCCGCCGGAGCACGCAGCATCGGCGAGGAGATGGTCGAGCTCGGCCGCGAGCTCGAGGACCGTGACATCGAGGCCCTGGGCCGGCTCGCCCTCGGCCACGCGCGCCTGCTACAGGGAGAGGCGGACGAGGGGGCCGCCCTGATCGACGAGGCGATGGCTGCCGCGCTCGGGGGCGAGCTCGAGCTGTGGACCACAGGACAGATCTTCTGCTCGACCCTCTTCGCCTGCCGCAACCGCGGCGACTGGGGACGGGCCGGCGAGTGGAGTTCTGCCTCGCTGCGCTGGTGCGAGCGGCAGTCTCTCAGCGGCTTTCCGGGCTTGTGCCGCTTCCACCGCGCCGAGGTCATGCGGTTCCGAGGCGAGCTCGACCGCGCCGAGCACGATGCGAGCGAGGCGATCGATGAACTGCTCGCGGCCGCCCCGCGATGGGCGGCGTGGGGGCTGCACGAGCTCGGCGAGATCCGCAGGCGGCGCGGCGACCTCAGGGGGGCGGTCGAGTCGTTTCGCCACTCAGCGGAGCTTGGCTTCGATCCGCAGCCCGGCCTGGCGCTGCTCCGCTTGGACGAGGGCAAGCCGGCCGTCGCCCGGCGGGCGATCGTCGAGGCGCTCGCGGACCAGGATGGCCTTGCACGGGAGGGACGCTGGCTCGTGCTGCCGGCGGCGATCGAGATCGCGATCGCAGCCGGCGACGCGAAGCTTGCGCTCTCCGCGCTCGAGGAGCTGGAGTCCCTCGCCGAATCGCTTGGCACGACCGCGGTGCGCGCCGCCGCCATGGTGGGGCGCGGGCGGGTCGCGCTGTCCGGGTTGCGGACCGAGGACGCCGCGCGCGACCTTCACCGCGGCATCAGGATGTGGTGCGAGATCGGCGTGCCGTACGAGGCGGCGCAGGCACGTGAGCTACTGGCCGGCGCCTACCACGAGCTGGGCGAGCCGGATGCCGCGGAGCTCGAGCTGACGGCGGCGCGGGCGAGCTTCGAACGCATGGGCGCCGAGCGTGACATGCGCCGCCTCGCGACGCTCCTGTCGGCGGCCGGCGCCACTTCTCAAACGGCCATCAGGACGTTCATGTTCACCGACATCGTCGACTCGACGCGGCTGGTCGAAATGCTCGGCGACGAGCAGTGGGAGTCGCTGCTCGCGTGGCACGACCGCACGCTGCGCGCGTGCTTCGAGGCGCAATCGGGGGAGGAGATCAAGCAGGAGGGCGACGGCTTCTTCGTCGCCTTCCCCGAGCCCGGCACCGCACTCGCGTGCGCCTGCTCAATCCAGCGCTCGTTGCGCGACCACAGGCGCGAACATGGCTTTGCGCCGCGCGTGCGCATCGGCGTACACGTGACCGAGGCGACCGACCGCGGCGGCGACTACGGCGGCCGGGGGGTCCACACGACCGCTCGTATCGCGGCTGCCGCGGACGCGGGCGAGATCGTCGCCAGCCGGGAGGCACTGGACTCCGCCGGCGACGACTTCCATAGCGTCGACGAGCGATCGCTCGAGCTGAAGGGTCTCGCGGACCCGGTCGCGGTGGCGAGCGTCGACTGGTCCGACTGAGAGAAAACCGTGGCTTACTGCGCAAGCACGTAACCACGGAGTAGCGGGGGCTGGATTCGAACCCGCGACCTTCGGGTTATGAGCCCGAGCACTCGCGGGCGACACCACGGCAGACCCACCTGCCCTGAGGCGCACAAAGAAGGCCCCCAGCAGCCACGGTAGGTCAAGGAAATAGAACCCTATTGGAACCTTGGCGAGGTGACTCGATGTCACGTCAGCCGGTCCCCGGGTGGTTGATATGGCGCCTTTGCAGGCTTTTCGTAAGTCGGGGCGACTGGATTTGAACCAGCGACCGCTCGGCCCCCAGCCGAGTGCGCTACCAGACTGCGCCACGCCCCGTGGTCGGAGCTGAGTCTAAGGCAAGTTCCGTCCGACCAATGGGCGAACATGTGTTCGTAATGCGGGACGGGTCAAGCAGCCAGAAGTGCTACCGGTGCGGTGAGTTCAAGGCCGCCGAGGACTTTGCCTGGCGACGCAGAGCCCGGAACCAGCGCGACAGCTTCTGCCGACCGTGCCGCGCGGCCTACAAACAAGAGCACTACAGGGCCAACAAGCAGCGCTACATCGATCGCGCACGAGTCCAGCAGGAGCGACGCAGGCTCGAGCGCACCAAGTACTTGATCGAGTTCTTCAAGACGCATCCCTGCGCCGACTGCGGTGAGTGCAATCCGGTCGTACTGGAGTTCGACCACCTCAGGGACAAGGCCTTCAACATCAGCGCAGCGCTTCCGTACCGCAACTGGCAACGCATCCTCTTAGAGATCGAGAAATGCGAGGTCGTCTGCGCGAACTGCCACAGGAAGCGAACAGCTCGCCGCTTGGGATCTCTACGCGCAGTTCTTACTCAGAGCTAGAGCGGGCGGCGGGAATTGAACCCGTCTCCTCAACCTTGGAAGGGTCGCATGCAGCCTTTACACCACGCCCGCGTGGCTCCGATCCTAGCTCCCGCTAGGCCGTCAACCACGCCTTCGGGTTCTCCTCCATCATCGTCTTCTCCTGCTCGGGCGTCATCCCGCCCTCGCGCAGCGCCGGCAGCACCTGGTCGGGCACCAGCGTGATCGTCCAGTCCTTAACGGCGCCCTCGCGCACCAGCACTTCAATCGTCTCCTCGGGGAACCAGTCGATCGAGGCGCAGGAGTCGGCCGACAGGAACATCCGGTCGGCATACCCACGCTCGAGCAGCGCCAGCGCCGTGGGTATGCGGCGCTCCATCGGCAGGTACATCTCGATGCCGAAGCGGTCGAGGCCGATCCACACGCCGGTCTCCAGCAGGCGCTCGATGTAGTCGAGGTCGTCGGTATCGCCGGTGTGTGCGATCTGGATCTTCTCGGGTGGCACACCCTCCTCGAGCAGGATCTCCACCTGGCGGGGGCCGGTGTTAGACGCCGGCCGCGAGTGGGCCATGATCGGCGCGCCGGTTTGGTTGCTCGCCCGTGCGCACGCGCGGTGGACCTTCTCCACGTTGTCCGTCACCCCGGGCTCGTCGGCCGCACACTTGAGAAAGCCGGGCTTGATCTCGGTGCCCTGGATGCCGTGCTCGAAGTCGTGCACGAAGGCGGCGGCCATCACGTCCGCGGAGCGGCTCTCCCAGAACAGCGGAAGGTGCTCGTAGGTGTAGATCCCCGTGCAGGCGATGGTCTGGAGACCGGCCTCCTTCGCGACCCGCTCGATGAAGCGGATGTCGCGCCCGAGGAACATCGCCGTGGGCTCGCCGATCGTCTTGACCCCCCGGTCCACGGCGCCCTTGGCGGCCTCGACCGCGACTGAGTAGAGCGCGTCCTCGTCATAGAGGTGGGGCCACTGCTGCGCGTTGGCGTCATCCCGGGTGCGGTAGTGCTCGTGAATCAGGGTCGGGCCCAGCTCGCCCGCGTCGATCGGGCCCGTCACGCTCTCGATGCTTGCCATCTGTCTCCTCCCTCGGGAGCGGCCGACTCTAACCGGCGGACCGCGGCGATCCGTGCCGGGAACTATCTTCCGCACCGCGAGAATTTCGACTCCGACTCAGAGAGGCATCCCGGATGCACACGACCACGCAGCAGGCAGAGCACGACACCGAGATCCGACCCGGCCGCGGCACCGCCCGCAGGCTCGCCGCGCTGCTCGCGGTACTGGTCGTGTCGCTAGGCCTGGCGGCCTGCGGAGGCGACGACGAGGAGTCCAAGGGCGGCGGCGGCGGCGGTAACACCGAGCAGTCGGACAGCGGCGGCGGCGATGCGCTCGGCAAGAACGACTACCTCACCCAGGTCAACGAAGCCCAGAGCCAGTTCGCTTCGGAGTCCCAGAAGCTCGACCTCGCGAACCCCAAGGGCCCGGAGGACTTCCAGAAGAAGCTGGAGGGCCTGATCCCGCTGGTCGACGACCTCATCGCCAAGCTTGACGACATCCAGCCGCCCGAGCAGGTGACCGCCGAGCACGACAAGCTCGTGACCCAGCTGGAGGACTACAAGAAGGTGCTCGAGGACAACATCGACGGCCTCGGCGGCGGCGACCAGGACAAGGTCCGCGAGGCCGCGGGCGCGATCGGCCAGGCGTCGAGCAAGTTCAGCACCACGTTCGACGGCACGATCAACGACATCAACGCGAAGCTGTAGGGCTGGGCGGAGGCCCGGGCGTCAGCGCTTGGGCCCCACGAAGCCGTCGAGGATGGCGACGCTGTCTCGGTGCGAGACGGAGATGTTGCGTGGGTTGGACAGGGTCCACCGGATGCCGAGCAGCTCGCAGTGGTGGCAGAAGATGCGCCGGATGTCGGCGGACAGGTTCGAGAAGAAGTAGCGCGGATACTCGTAGTGGCCTATGCGACCGCTCGGAAGGGCAACGTCGAATCGGTTGATGCAACGCGCGCCATCAGAGTGGATCAGTCCGCGCAGAAGCGCACGCGGGTAGGTGCGGCACAGTTCGGACTGCCAAGCCTCGAGCTCGATGGGTCGCAGGTGCTTTCGTCCGGGGCCATGTTGGGGAAAGGCAATCGGCAACGTCGGGCTCGACAGCTGGAGGTTCCAGCACTGGTTGA
>DASROS010000017.1:0-35675 GCA_035646775.1 Thermoleophilaceae bacterium
GTGATCCTCGAGCTGCGCGAGCGGCGTGGCGTGCCCGCCGCGGTGCCGATGATCCTTGCCGCCGCGATCGGCGCGGCCTCGGTGGCCGGCTCGATCGTGGTCTCGGCCTCGGGCTAGCCGGCCTCCGTTGCGGTCAGCTCGTCGTAGAGGTCCTGCAACTCGGCCAGCATCCGCTCGACGCCGAAGCGCTCCTCCACGCGCCGCCGCCCCGCCTCGCCCATGCGGGCCGCCAGCTCGGGGTCGTCGGCGAGCACCCGCACCGCCGCCGCCAGGGCGGACGCGTCCCCCGGGGGCACCAGCAGGCCCGTCTCGCCGTCGCGCACCACCTCCGCCACCCCGCCGTGGGCGGAGGCCACCACCGGCAGGCCGGCGGCGGCCGCCTCCATCGCCACGAGACCCAGGGGCTCGGGGCGGGTGGAGGGCACCACCACAACGTCCGCTGCGGCCCATACGTCGTCCACGTCGCGGCGGAAGCCCAGCCATCGCACCCGCTCGGCCACGCCCAGCCGTCCGGCCAGCATCTCGAGGCGGAGGGGGAGGTGGCCGGCGCCGGGCGCGGCGTCCCCCGCCAGCAGCGCCACGGCGCCTCGTTCCACGAGCGGGATCTCGGCCAGTGCGTGGATGAGCACGTCCTGGCCCTTCCAGTCGCTCAGCCGGCCCACCAGCGCCACGGCCGGCCGCTCGGGGGGGATGCCGAACCCAGCGCGGGCCTCCTCGCGGTCCAGCGCGCGGGGGGCGCGGGGCAGGCCGTCGTGGATCACGCGCGCGCGGCTGGAGCCCGAGAACTGGCGCGCTACGGCGCTGGAGATGCACGCGAGGGCGTCGGCACGCAGGAGCCGCGCGCGCATGAGCGGCCACAGCGCGGAGGCCATCCGGCCGCCGGCGCCGGCGTAGATCTCGCGCACGTGCACCAGGTGTGGGACCTCGGCCTGGCGGGCCACCGCGCGGCCGGACATCACCACCGACGTGTTGTCGTGCACGAGCGCCACGCCGTGCCCGCGTGCGAGCGCACCCAGCTCGCGGCGGTCGCGCGCTACGGCGCGCGACAGCCGCGCCGCGCCCGCGGGAGAGAACAGCGCCCGCTGCAGGACGGCCAGCGGGTGCACGCACACCTCCCCGCCGGCCTGCTCGATCCGGTCCGTCAGCTCGCCGCGCTCGGGGAGCACGCACAGCGCCCGCCAACGCTCCGGGTCCAGGCCCGCGACGATCGCCTCGAGCTGGAGGTCGGCGCCATACAGACCGGCCGACGAGTGCAAGATCAGGACGGTGCGGGTCAGGCCCCGTTCTCCACGCGCGCCTTGAGGTCCTCCACCGACCGCCGCATCACCTGCTCGTTGAGCACCTTGGCCAGCGGCCCGGGCATCCACGCGCCCGGGTCGATCCGGAGGGTGTAGGTGGCCAGCGTGGTGCCGTCGCCGAGGTCCTCGAGCACGTACTCGCCCTCGATCTCGCGCACGTCGCCCTCCACGTAGTCCCACGTGACCAGGTGCGGCTCCTCGTAGCTGTAGTCCAGCGTGTACTCCACCGACCTGATCTTCGCGTCGATCACGAACGACACGCGCCGGCCGCGGCCGCTGGAGTCTCGCGAGTGCACCTCGCACTCCTTGACCGCGTCCTGCCAGTCGGGGTAGCTCTCGAAGTCGGTGAGCGCGTCGAAGCAGTCGCTCGGACTGGCCTGCACCTGGATCTGCCGCTCGGCGGTCCGGGCTCCCATCACGCCGCGGCCGACCTGCCCAGGTCAAGCCAGGTGAAGCGCCCCGGGGGCGGGCGGTCGATGCGCTCCGGGTGCAGCAGGTGACCCAGCAGCTCGATGCCGTCCACCAGGCGCGGGCCAGGGCGGGAGAAGTATGCGGACGCGTCCACGGCGGCCACGCGCGCGTCCAGGCGCGCCAGGTGCTCGGCGTCACCCCTGGCCTCCTCCGCCGAGCGCTTGGCGTCGTAGCCGCACGGCATCGCCACCACCACCTCGGGCTGGGCCGCCTCCACCTCGGCCCACTCGGCCGTGCGCGACTTCTCGCCGGGCAGGCCGAGCACGTCCTCGCCCCCGGCCAGCTCGATCATCTGGGGCACCCAGTGCCCGCCCACGAACACGGGGTCCAGCCACTCGAGCGCCGCCACGCGCGGGCGCCCGCCGCCCGCCACGGCCTCCACCACGGCGTCGATTCGCCGGCCCGCCTCCTCGCTGAGGTCCTCGCCCGCCTCGACCGCTCCGGCTGCCTCCGCCAGGCGCGGCACGTCGGCCAGCACCTCGCCCAGCGTAGAGGGGTCCAGCGAGATCACCTCGGGCTGCGATGGCAGCCGCCCCGCGGCCGCCACCACGTCGTCGTAGGAGACCGCGCACACCTCGCACACCGCCTGGGTCACGATGAGGTCGGGCTCCAGCTCGGCCAGCAGCGGGTCGTCGAGCTCGTAGAGCGCCAGGCCCTCGCTCGTGCGCTCGCGCACGGCTGCGTCGATCTGCGCAGCGGACAGGCCGTCCCGGATCACGCTGCGCGTGAGGTGCTCCACGTCGGACGCGCCTGGTGGATAATCGCACTCGTGGGTGACCGCGACGACGCTGTCGCCCAGCCCAAGGGCAAACAGCATCTCGGTCGAGGAGGGCACCAGTGAAGCGATCCGCATGCGAGAGTTAAACCATGGCACGTCTTGAGGAAGAGCAGATCGAGGAGCGGCTGTCGGCCCTGGAGGGCTGGAACCGGGAGGGCGACGCGATCGTGGCCGAGCGCGAATGCGGGGACTTCGCGGGATCGGTGGACCTCGTGAACCGGATCCTTCCGGTGGCGGAGGAGATGAATCACCATCCCGACCTCGCCATCTCGTGGGCCACGGTCACGATCACCATCACCACGCACTCCGAGGGCGGGCTGACCGACAACGACTTCGAGCTGGCCAAGGGGATCGACGCGCTGGGCTAGCCGCCAGGCTTCGGCGCCCGGGGCCTCTGCTAGCTTTTTCGCGTCTCTCGGATGGGCGACGACGAACCTCGAAGTAGGCCCTCACCCGGCCTCGAAACCGTGCCCTTAGGGGCCCGATGACCGAGCTCCTCCTACTGCTCGGCGTCGCTGTGCTGGTCGCCGCCAACGGATTCTTCGTGGCCGCCGAGTTCGCGCTGGTGCGCGCCCGCGCGTCCAAGGTCGACGACATGGCCGAGGAGGGCCTGCGCGGGGCGGGGCTGGCCGCGCTGCAGATCGACAGCATCGACGAGTACCTGTCGGCCTGCCAGCTCGGCATCACGATGGCCTCGCTGGGCATCGGCTTCATGGGCGAGCCCGCGATCGCCACCCTGATCGAGGATCTGCTGGGCGGCTCGGTCTCGCACGGCGTGTCCCTGGCCACCTCGCTCGCGGTGGCCTACATCATTACCACCGCGCTGCACATCACGTTCGGCGAGCAGGTGCCGAAGATCTACTCCATCACCCATGCCGAGGCGACCGCGCGACGCACGGCGCGGCTGCTCGAGCTCTTCCGCGTCACCTTCAAACCCCTCATCTGGGCGCTCAACACGGCCTCCAACGCCATGCTCCGCGCGATCGGGGTGAACGCCAAGGCCGAGTTCGACGAGGCCTCCTCCTCAGAGGATTTGAAGCTGCTGATCGCCCAGAGCCAGAGCGGGGGCAAGCTCGACCCCGGCGAGGCCGGGATGCTCTCCGGCGTCTTCCACCTGCACGAGCAGCAGGCGCGCCAGGTGATGACGCCGATACCCGCCGTGGTCACGATCGACATCACCGCCACCGCGGAGGCCGCGCTGCGCCGCTGCGTGGACTCCGGGCACACCCGGCTGGTGGTCACCGAGCAAGACAACACCGACCGGATCAAGGGCATCGTGCACAACAACTCGCTCGCGCGCCGGCTGATGAACGAGGGCCCGGACTCGTCGATCGCGCCCAGCATCAAGGACGCGTTGATAGTGCCTGAGACCAAGCCGCTCGACGACCTGCTGGCCGACCTCCAGCGCGAGCGCGCGTCGCTGGCCGTGGTGGTCGACGAGTACGGACGCACGGCGGGCATCGTCTCGGTGGAGGACATCGTGGAGGAGGTCGTGGGGGAGATCGCCGACGAGACAGACCCCGCCGTGGCCGGTGTGCGCCGTCTGGCCAACGGCGACTGGTGGGTGCGCGGCCACGTGCCGATCACCGACCTCGAGGATTACGAGATCAAACTGCCCGTCGACTCCGACGCCTACAACTCCGTCGGCGGCTTCGTGTTCGGCCAGCTCGGACGCCTGCCCAAGCGCGGCGACATGGTGCGCGCCAACGGCTACTCGCTGCGCGTGGAGTCGGTGCGCGAGAACCGCATCGAGGCCGTGCGCATCCGTGACCACGGCACCGGGCCGTCGGCCGAGCAGCCCGAGCCGCGCGAGGCCACCGAGGGCGCGTAGCCCTTCCTGCGAAGCAGCCGGCTCGGCCGGCTGCGCACGATTGACTTTCCGTCCGCACGCCCGCCTAGCTTGACCGGCGAGATATGTGGTGCGTCAAGGTCAGTGACTCTCAACGTGACGCGCTTCGCGCCCTTCTTGGCGCCCAGGGCGAGCTCGGTCCATCGCTGTCCGGAGCCCTCGAGGCGCTCGACTACGCCCGCTGGGACGACCTTCCAGACGCCGAGCTGCCGTGGGACCGGGTGACCACGATGGCCGCCGCCCAGGGCGTGGACGAGGCCGACGTCGTGTGGGACCTCGCCGCGGGCATGGTGCCGTCGGCCGAGGGCCGCCAGGCGGCCTGAAGGCTACTCGACCGGGCTGAGCTGGCCCGAGAACACGAGCTCCCGAGCACGCTTGGCGTCCGGGTCGAACACCTCGACCAGGCGGTCCCCGCCGGGATAGGCGACGTACACGCTGGTGGGGCGGCTTCTGCTCCATACGGCAATTCCGCCGCCCGGGGCGTTGCGGCTGAGCATGCCCTTGCCCTTCGCCGATTTCGTTGTGACCTCGTAGGCCCGCTCGTAGGGGTAAGTGGACACGGTCGCGAACGCCGGCCGGGAGTCGCCGACCTTGGCGTCACCCGAGAGGTACCGCACGAAGACCTCGTTGCGGCTGGTGCGGGTGAGCTCGAGCTCGGAGCCCGGCAGCTCGCCGGCCCAGTACACGAGGCCATCGGCCGAGCGGGCGAACTCGCGCAGATCGTCAGCGGAGATGGCCACGGGCGTGCCCGGCTTGGACTTGACGGCGTCCGCGTCGGTTTCCCCGGTGAGCAGCAGGGTGAGAACCACGGCCACCGCCGCTACCGCGACGAGCCCGACGGCGACCAGCGCAGCGGTCCTCCGCCTCGTGCCCACGGCCGTCATGGGTTCACTTGTACTGCAGCGAGGAGACGCCAAAGGCCGGAGCCGCAGTGACGTCTCCACCCAGCCCGACCACGCGGAGGAACACGTCCTGCTTGGCGCCTGCCGGCACGGCGGTGAAGGTCGAGACCTTTAAGCCCGTCGCGTTGATGGCGGCGCTCGCGCCGGGGAGGTCCGTCCACGTGCTCTGGTCGGGGGAGTACTGGACCTTGAGCGTGGCGGCCGCAGCCCCGGCCGTGAGGACGTTGACCACGAAGCGGGCCGAGGTCGCCGCGGTCAGGTCGTTCTTCGAGCGGTTCCCCGCGAACCCGTACAGCTCCGTCTGCGCGGCTGGCTGGTTCCAGCCAGGCTGCGCTATGCCGGTGGGCGCGGTGAAGGTCACGTTCTCGGGGCCGAGCGGTCCCTCGGGGCCGGTGGCGCCGGTCGTCCCGGTTGCTCCGGTCGGGCCCTGGGCGCCGGTGGCTCCCTGGGATCCGGTCGGGCCTTGCGAACCGGTGCTGCCGGTCGCGCCCGTGGCACCCTGGGGACCGATGAGTCCCAGCAGTCCCTGTGGGCCGGCGGGTCCCTGCGCGCCGGGGTCGCCCTGCGCGCCTGTCGCGCCGGGATCGCCCTGAGGTCCTTGTGCGCCGGTCGCGCCCGATGCGCCTGTGTCGCCCTGAGCTCCTTGTAGCCCGGCGTCGCCCTGCGCGCCAGTGGCTCCCGTGGCTCCGGTGTTGCCCTGAGGACCCTGTGGTCCGGTCGGGCCAGGCGCTCCTGCGCCCGCGGGGCCGGTCTTGCCCTGTGGGCCGGTCGGGCCCGCAGGCCCCGCAGGCCCGGCGGCACTCGGTTGGCCCTTCAGCGAGCCCTTGAAGTCACGCGCCGTGAGCGAGCGGTCGCGCACGTACTTACCCGTGAGCGAGCGGTTGCGCACGTCCTTACCCGTCAGCGAGTTGTCCTTGATCGCCTTTCCGGTTATCAGGGAGGCCGCGGTCGCGGTGCCGCCACCCGCGAGGATTACGGCGGTGATCCCCCAAACGGCGGACGATGTCCAGACGCGTTTCAGCATCTAGTACGCATATCGGTTGACCACACCTGGCGCTTTAGCGCTTGTTCACCGGAATAGTGAGGATGCTCACCGCTGCCCGGCCGGGTTGACTACGAGTACTCGTAGAAGCCGGCACCGCTCTTGCGGCCCAGCCTGCCCTCGTCGACCATCGCGCGCACGCGGTCGGGCACGTCGGCGTCGATCGACTCGCCGATGGCCACGGCCACGTCGAGCCCCACGAGGTCGAGCAGCGCCAGCGGCCCCAGCGGGTGAGCGGCGCCGAGCTTCATGCAGCTGTCGATCGCCTTGGGCTCCAGGCCCGTGTCCTCGGCCAGCCGCACAGCCTCGAAGGCGAACGGGAACAGCAGCCGGTTCACCACGAAG
This sequence comes from Thermoleophilaceae bacterium, assembly GCA_035646775.1. Classification (GTDB taxonomy): domain Bacteria; phylum Actinomycetota; class Thermoleophilia; order Solirubrobacterales; family Thermoleophilaceae; genus JAAYBF01. The sequence goes on from DASROS010000017.1 coordinate 6,686, forward strand.
CCGGGAACGTCGGGCACCTCCACGGCGGTCTTGCCGAGGGCCTCGCAGAGGTGATGGAACTCCTCGCGCACAGAGTCCTCGGTGGCGTCGGGAAAGGCAAGCTCGACGAGGTCCATCTTCTCCACCGGGTTGAACACATGCAGGCCGGCGAACCGCTCGGCGCGCCCGCTCGCCTGGGCCAGCTCACCCACCGACAGGGAGGAGGTGGTCGTGGCCAGCAGCCCGTCGGGGGGGAGCGACTCGTGGATGCGGGCGAGCAGCTCTCCCTTCACCTCGGCGTTCTCGGCCACGGCCTCCACGACCACGGTGCTGCGGCCCGCCATCTCTGCCAGGTCGGTGAGCACCTGCGTCTCGTCGCCCAGCTTCTCTCGCGCGCGCTGAGCCGAGGCGTCGCTGCGGGCCCACAGAACCGTCTCCATGCGCGGGGCCGCGACGGCGGCCAAACCGCACGCGATCGCTCCACTTCCCGCTATTCCAAGCCTAATTTGGGGGGTCGGTTGACTCACCAGTCAATCGAGTACCCTAACTGCAGATGGCGCATGAGCGCCGGTTAGAGCGACCTTTCTACGGAGGTACCGAGCACCCATGGAGACCGGAAACCGCGAGGTAGTGATCGTCGAGGCTGTGCGCACCCCGGTGGGCCGCGGGCACGAGGAGAAGGGCTACTACAAGGACGAGCACGCCAGCAACCTCCTCGCGAAGACCTACTCCGAGGTGATCGAGCGCTCCGGCATCGAGCCCTCCGAGGTAGAGGACGTGATCGCCGGCTGCGTGCAGATGTTCGGTGAGCAGGGCATGAACATCGGCCGCAACGCCTGGCTGGAGGCCGGCCTGCCGATCGAGACGCCCGCCACCACGCTCGACCGCCAGTGCGGCTCGGGTCAGCAGGCCGTGAACTTCGCCGCCGCCCAGATCGGCTCGGGCGTGCTCGACGTGGCAATCGGCTCCGGTGTGGAGCACATGGGCCACATCTCCTTCGGCGACGGGATGCAGGTGATGTCCGAGCACGGCGCCGGCTTCTCTCCACAGCTGCTCGAGAAGTACAACCTGGTCCCGCAGGGCCTGTCGGCGGAGATGATCGCCGACCAGTGGGAGATCCCCCGCTCGGAGCTCGACGAGCTCGCAGTGCGCTCGCACGCACTCGCCCACCAGGCCACCGAGGAGGGCCGGTTCGAGCGCGAGATCGTGCCCTACCAGGTGAACGGCGACACGTTCGTCACCGACCAGGGCATCCGCCCGGGCACAGATATCGAGAAGCTCGCCGCGCTCAAGCCCGCCTTCAAGGAGGACGGCAAGATCACTGCGGGCAACAGCTCACAGATCTCCGACGGCGCCGCCGCCCTGCTGCTGATGGAGCGTGGCAAGGCCGAGTCCCTGGGCCTGAAGCCCCGCGCGCGCATCGTCGACCAGACCACTGTGGGCGTGGATCCGGTGATCATGCTCACCGGCCCGATCCCCGCCACGCGCAAGATCCTCGAGCGCAACGGCATGAAGATGGATGACATCGACCTGGTGGAGATCAACGAGGCCTTCGCGCCCGTCGTGGCGGCCTGGCAGCGCGAGCTGGATCCCGACATGGACCGCGTGAACGTGAACGGCGGCGCGATGGCGCTCGGGCACCCGCTCGGCTCCACCGGCGCACGCCTGATCACCACCCTCCTGCACGAGCTGGAGCGCTCGGACAAGCAGATCGGCCTGGTCACCATGTGCTGCGGCGGCGGCCTGGGCACAGGAACCCTGATCGAGCGCCTTTAGGCGGCTGCAAACCTGCCCGGAAGGATCGTTTAGATCCCGGTTTGGGTAGCTGATTCTCGATGACAGTGGAATCTGAAGACGGCCTGATCGCCGGGCGTTACCGGCGCCTCGGGCACATCGGCGCGGGTGGCATGGCCCGCGTGTACCTGGCCGAGGACGAGAAGCTCGGCCGCAAGGTGGCGGTCAAGCGACTGCACTCCGACAGCCCCGACGACGCCGCCTCGCGTTTCGAGCGCGAGGCCCGGCTGGGGGCGTCGCTGAACCACCCGAACCTCGTCTCTGTGTACGACATCGAGACAGAGCCGGAGTCGGTGCTGATCGTCATGGAGTACGTGGAGGGCCAGACCTTGCGAGAGGCGATCGTCGACGGGCCGCTCGGCATCGAGCAGGCGATCTCCGTGGCGCGCGACATCGGCGCGGCGCTCGACCATGCCCACTCCCACGGCGTGATCCACCGCGATGTGAAGCCGGCCAACATCCTCATCCGTCGCGACGGCGTGGCCAAGCTCGCCGACCTTGGCGTAGCCAAGGCGGCGGAGTCCACCCAGCTCACCGGCACGGGCATGGTGGTGGGCACGGCGTCCTACATGGCGCCCGAGCAGCTCGACGGGTCCTCCGCCGGCCCGGCCACCGACGTCTATGCGCTGGCCGCGGTGATGTACGAGGCGCTCGGGGGCGAGAAGGCCCGTGCCGGCTCGACCCCGGTGGAGATCGCCCATCAGGTGGCCACGAACCCCGCGCCCGACCTGCGGAGCGAGTGGGAGAACGCGCCGGCCGGAGCCGCCGAGGTGCTCAAGCGCGGCATGGCCCGCGACCCGGCCGAGCGGCCCGAGTCCGCCGGGCGGCTGGCGCGCGACCTGGAGGTGGGCTTGCGCGGCGGCGTCACAGGGGCCACCGTGGCGGAGCCGCGCGACGACACCGACCGTACGGCGGCTTTGCCCGTGACGGCTCCCCCGCGCCCCAAGCCGCCGCCGCGGCGGCCGGCGCCCCCATCGCGCCCTGCGCCGGCGGCGCCCGGGCCCGTGTCCCGCGAGCGCAGGCTGCCCGCCTGGCTTCCCGTGGCGGCGCTGCTCGCAGTCCTCGCCGTCGTGGCCATCGCCGTGCTCGCGTCGGGCGGTGACGATCCCGCGCCGCAGCAATCTGCCGACGGCGGGGGGTCCGCCCGCGAGGAACAGCCCCGCCAGCCGACCGAGGAGCAGCCGGCGGAGCCCGCGCCCGAGGAGCAGGCTGCCGACACCGGAGGTGGGAACGATCCCGCCGAGGGCGCGCGCCTGGACGCTCAGGCCTACAGCCTGATCCAGCAGGGCTCCTACGAGGAGGCGGTGCCGGTCGCCCGCCGAGCGGTGGCGTCCTTCCCTGAGGACGATACCTCCACGAACTACGCCTTCGCGCTGTTCAACCTCGGCACGGCTCTCAACCGCTCGGGCAGCCCGGAGGAGGCGATCCCGCTGTTCGAGAAGCGTTTGAGCTTCTCCGACAACCAGCGCGACGTGGTGGAGGCCGAGCTGGCCGACGCGCGCGAGAAGGCGGGCTAGGGCCCGCCGCCGGGCTCCGCGGCGCCGCCTTCGAGCCGCGCCACCAGCTCGTCCAGCCGCAGCTCCTCCAGGCCCTTGCCCACGGCCTCGAGCTCGCCGGCGCACCAGTCCACCAGCTCGCGGCCCTCGCGGACGAGGTCCAGCGTCTCGCGCAGGCCCGCCTCGCCGGAATCCAGGCGCTTGATGATCTCCTCGATCCGCGCCGCCGCGTCCTCGTAGCTGCGCGGCTCGGCGCGCGGAGGCGTGGCGCCGGGCTCGCCGGTCACGGCGACTCCTCCGGCTCGATCCGCGCCCCCACGCGCCCGTCTGCGAAGCGCAGCAGGACGGCGGACTCCTCGCGCGCGGCGGCGGCGCTGGTCACGGGCTCGCCCTCGCCCTCGGCGCGCTCCACCAGGGCGAAGCCCCGCTCCAGTGTGCGCTCGGGATCGTGCGCGGCCAGGGCGAGCAAGAGCCGCTCGAGGTCCCGCGCCCGGCGAGCCGCGGCCGCTGCCGCGCCACGGCGCAACTCCCGCGCCCGCGTGGCTGCGAGTGCGTCCTCGCGTCCACTGACCGCGGCGAGGCGCTCCGCCTGGCGGCGCAGCACCAGCAGCCGCCGCTGGGACACCTCGCCCTCCACGGCCACCCGCCGCCCACCGGCGGCCCGCATCTCACGCACGCGCTGGTGCATGCGGCGCCGCTCGGAGGCCACGTGCTCGGCTGGGGCACGCGACAACGCGGTCAGCCGCCGTGCCCGCTCGACCACGGCTCGCCGTCCGCCGCGCTCCAGGCGTCCAGCGGCCGCCGCGGCGGCGCGCCGCGCGTCGCCGCAGTGAAGCCGCACGGCGGACTCGGCAGCGTGGGTGGGGGTGGAGCAGGAGATAGAGGCCACGTCGTCGATCAGGGTGCGGTCGGTGTGGTGGCCCACGGAGGCGATCACCGGCACCGAGAGCATCGCGACCGTGCGGCACAGGGTCTCGTCGGAGAACGCCATCAGGTCCATCACCGAGCCGCCGCCGCGGGCCACCACGATGGCGTCGACCTGGCCCACGGCGGCAAGGTCCTGCAGCCCGCGCGTGATCAGCGGCGCGGCGCGGCGGTCCTGGACCGGGGCGAACGCCCACACCAGCCGTCCCGCCCAGCCCCGGCGGCGCAGGCCGGCCAGCACGTCGTCGCGGGCCTTGCCCCGCTCGCCGGTCACGACCCCGATCGCGCGCGGCAGCGCCGGGCGGCGTAGGGCCTTCTGCGGGTCGAACAGGCCCTCCGAGTGCAGCTTGCGGCGCAGCCGTTCGATCTGGGCGAGCAGCTCGCCCTCGCCGGCCACGCGCAGGCCCGTGGCCCGGAAGCTGAACGACGGGGAGGAGGTGGCGCTGCCCGGGTAGTAGTCGCAGCCGCCGCCGAGCACCACCTGCGCGCCGTTCTCAAGGTCCACGCCGATGCGGTCGTAGTCCGAGCGCCACATCGAGCACGGGAGCGCGCCGGTCTGGTCGCGCAGCTCGAAGTACACGGCCTTGGCCCGCACGCCGAGATTGGACACCTCACCGAACACCTGGACGCGGGCCAGCTCGCGCAACCTCGTGCGCAGCGCCGCTGCGTACTCGCCCACCGGGAACGGGCCCTTCAGCTGTGAGCCGTCGATGCCGGCGGGCCTGGTGCCCGCTCCACTGGTCTCGTTCATTGACGCGATCCTAGGCGGTCACAGCGCGGTCACGGGCGCTGCCCGGCGCGCGTTGTAGATTCGTCCCATGCGCCGCTACCTGGCCGCGCTGTCCCTGGTCCTGGCGCTCGCCGCCATTGTGTCCGCCACCCCGGCCGGCGCGCTCCAGCTCGCCTCCTCTCCGGCCGCCTCCGACAGCGCCCGCGGCTGGCGCCCCGCGGTGCGCGCCGCGCGCGCCTACGCCTCCCGGCGGACGGGCTTCACCTCCTTCGCCCTGCGCACGCCGCGGCGGCTCTACGGCTACCGCGGCCGCACCACCACGATGTCGGCCAGCGTGGTGAAGGCCATGCTGATGGTCACCTACCTCAACCACCGCAGCGTGCGCCGCCGCAGGCTCAACGGAGCGGACCGCGCCGTGATCGGGCCGATGATCCGGCGCTCGGACAACCATGCGGCCAGCCAGGTGCGCAACTTCGTGGGCAATGGCGCGCTCGTGCGGCTCGCCCGGCGGGTGGGGATGCGCGAGTTCGCACCCAGCCCCAGCTGGGGCGCCACCCGCGTCAGCGCCCGCGACCAGACCAAGCTGTTCCTTAACATCGACCGCTTCGTGGTCCGCCGTCACCGCAAGTTCGCCATGCGCCTGCTGGGGTCGATCGTGCCCTACCAGCGCTGGGGCATCGCCAAGGTTCGCCCGCGCGGCTGGGCGCTGTACTTCAAGGGCGGCTGGGTGCGCGGGATCGAGAACCAGGTGGGGCTGCTGCGCCGTGGCGACCGCCGCGTGGCCGTGGCCGTGTTCTCCGCCGGCCAGAGCGCGGCCTACGGGCGCGAGACCGAGCGCGAGGTGGCGCGGCGGCTGCTGCGGGGGCTGCGGCGGAACTCGATCCCGCGCTAGGGCCGGCCGAGGGCCGAGCGCAGGTCGCCCCAGGGGGTAGTCTCCCGCCGCGTGGACCTGACGCTCTCGCCCAACGAAGCAGCCTTCCGTGACGAGCTGCGCGGCTGGCTGTCAGAGAACCACCCCGGCGAGGAGCCGTCCGGCGACGAGGCCGCGTTTACGTTCCGCATCGCCTGGCAGAAGCAGTTGCACGCCGCCGGCTATGCGGGTCTGTCGTGGCCCGAGGAGTACGGCGGCAAGGGCGCGACGCTGATCGAGCAGGCGATCTTCGGCGAGGAGATGGCGCGCGCCAAGGCGCCGCCCACAGCCAACGTGCTCGGCCTTGTGATGGGCGGCCCGGTGGTGATCGCCCACGGCACCGACGAGCAGAAGAAGCGCTACCTCGAGCCGATCCTCTCCGCCGACGAGATCTGGTGCCAGGGCTTCTCCGAGCCCGACTCGGGCTCGGACCTGGCGTCGCTCAAGACCAAGGCCGTTAAGTCCAACGGCGACTGGGTGGTCACCGGCCAGAAGGTGTGGACCACGTTCGCCCACCACGCCAAGTGGTGCATGCTGGTGGCGCGCACCGACGAGGACGCGCCCAAGCACAAGGGCCTCACCTACTTCCTGATGGACATGGAGCAGGACGAGGTGCAGGTGCGCCCGCTGCGACAGATCACCGGCGAGGCCGAGTTCAACGAGCTGTTCATCGAGGAGGCCCGCATCCCCGACGAGAACGTGCTCGGCGGCGTGGGTAACGGCTGGGGCGTGGCGATCACCACCCTGATGCACGAGCGCGCCGGCCTGGGCGCCGCCTCGGCGGCACAGGTGAAGATCGTGCTCGGGCAACTGGTCGAGCTGGCGCGCGAGCGCGGCGTGGACGACGACCCGATCGTGCGCCAGAAGATCGCCTCGCTGATGATCGAGGCCGAGGCGCTGCGCCTGAACGCCTGGCGCGGACTCACGCAGATCATGAAGACGGGCGTGCCCGGCCCCGAGGGCTCGCTCCCCAAGCTGCAGTGGTCGGCGGTCAACCAGGGCATCACCGAGTTGGCGATGGAGATCCGCGGCGAGGAGGCGGCGGTCAAGGAGTCCGACTGGACCTACCGCTTCCTGCGCGCCCGCGCGAACTCGATCGAGGGCGGCACCACCGAGATCCTCAAGAACATCATCGCCGAGCGCGTGCTCGGCCTGCCCAAGCTGCGATGAGGAGCCCCAAGCCTTGAACTTCGATTTCACCGACGACCAGCAGGCGATCAAGCGCACGGCCAAGGACCTGCTGGCCGAGCGCTTCAAGCCCGAGAAGGTGCGCGAGCTGGCCGAGGCCGGCAGCTACGACGACGCGCACTGGTCAGAGCTGTCCGAGCTGGGCTGGGCGGGGATCTTCATCGACGAGGAGCACGGCGGCCAGGGCCTGGGCACCGTCGAGCTGACCGTGCTGATGGAGGAGTTGGGCTACTCGCTCGCGCCGGTGCCGTTCCTTTCGAACGCCGCGGCCGGGCTGGCGCTCCAGCACGCGGCCTCGGATGAGCTGAAGTCGAAGTGGCTCCCGGGAATCGCCTCGGGCGAGGCGCGCGGCACCGTTGGAGTGGTGCGCGGGGACGAGGCCCCGATGGTGCCCGACGCCGACTCCGCGTCGGTGATCGTGCTGATCTCCGACGGGGGTGTGGCGGCCGTGCACGAGGCCTCGGCGTGCGACATCGAGCCCGTCGAGGCGATCGACTCAACGCGCCGCTTCGCGCGGGTGCGCCCCAACGGCGACGGCGAGGCGCTGGATGACTTCTGGCCGGCCTGGGACCGCACGTGCGCCGCGGTGGCGGCGGAGCTCGTGGGCGTGTGCCAGCGCACGATGGAGATGACCGTGGAGTACGCCCGCGACCGTAAGCAGTTCGACCGCCCGATCGGTGCCTACCAGGCGGTGTCGCACCCGTGCGCCGACATGCTGCGCGAGACCGAGAGCGCGCGCTCCACCACGCTGTGGGCCGCCTGGGCCGCCGACTCCGAGCCCGAGACCCTGCCGATGGCTGCGGCGATGGCCAAGGCCTACGCCTCGGACGCGGGCTGGAATGTGACCTCGTCGGCGCTCCAGGTGCACGGCGGCATCGGCTTCACGTGGGAGCACGACCTGCACTTCTTCTTCAAGCGCGCCAAGGTGGACGGCACGCTGTTCGGCTCCGCGCGCGACCACCGCGAGCGGGTGGCCGCGCTGTCGGGCCTCGGCGCCGGCGCGCCCGTGCCCGCGACCGCCTAGGCGTTCGCACCGGCGCATTCGCCGCCAGGAGCCGATTGGGCTCGATTTGGGTCTTGACCTCAACGGGTCAGTGCACAACCCGTTGACGGTCGCATAGTCGCATCGCTTCCGATCACTGGGCGAGCGAAGGCCGGTTCGCGAGCACGATCACGGCGAACATCGCGCCCTGCGGATCGCTGAGCACGGCCCAGCTCTCCGGCCTTGGCGGCGATCGCGTCTGTGTCCTACACCGAGAAGCAGATGCCCCAGGCCGCAGGCTGCTCGCTGCCCGCTCAGCCCGCGCGCGTGCCGCCCACGAACTGCGTCACGCCCGTGACCAGCTGCTTCACGTCATCGAAGCCGCGGCGCTCCAGGCCGCGCGTCACCTCTTCGCGCTCGAACAGTCGCATGCCGCTGCGCGTGCCGGCCACCGACTCCCAGGTGCGCAGCGGGGCCGACCGGCCGCGCACGCTCGTGAAGAATGCGATCCGCCCGCCCGGGGCGAGCATCGCGGTCATCCGGTCGAGCGCCCGCGAGGGGTCGGCGAACAGATGCAGCGCGGCGAAGCAGCAGACGCCGTCGAACACGCCGTCCACGAACGGCATCTCCTGGGCGTTGCCGCGCACGTAGGCGGAGCGCTCTGCGAGCCCGGCCGACTCGGTGTCGGACACGGCCCGGGCGAGCATCGTCTCGGAGACGTCGATGCCCACGGCCAGGCCCTCGGGCCCCACCGCACGCGCGAAGCCGCGCGTGAAGTTGCCGGTGCCGCAGGCCACGTCCAGCACGGCGTCGCCGGCACCGAGGTCGAGCAGTGTCCGCGCGATGCGGTGCTCGTCGGCCATGCCGGGACCGAACACGCCCTTCATCATCCGGCCGAGGGCGGGCCGCCACCAGCGCTCGTAGATGCGCGGCACCACGCCGGTGAGCATCAGGTCCTGCACGGTCCCGGTGGACTGTGGCCCCGCGCCGCCGATCAGGTCCAGATAGCCGGCCGGGTGCACCCGCGCCTGGTCGCGGACCTCGAGGTCGAGGAGGGCCGAGGCGCGCTCGAGCGCACCGGCCTGGCTTGCCGTCACCACCGTCAGGCGGCGCCGGAGGGGCCGGCCGACTCGGGCACGTGGCCGGCGCGCAGGCTCGGCATCGCGGGCTCGTCATTGCCCTGCGCGCCGCGGCGCTCTGAGCCCTCGGCCACCTCGTCGAGCCGGGCGATCTCGCGCTCGCCCTCGACGCGCGCCGGATGCCCCTCGGGCAGGCCGGCGATCAGGCTGCGGATGCGGTTGCGCAGGTGCAGCGCGAAGTGCGGCGTGGAGGCGCCCATCAGCTGGCGAACGTCCTCGACCGACGGCTCGCGCTCGAGCCGTCCGGGCTCCTCGAATTCACTCATCGCGATGGAACCCTATTGGTCAGCCCGTGCGGCATCCTGCCGCACCTCTGATGAAGCAGGTCGCCCTCCGGGCGCCCATCACGGCGTGTTCGCCTGGACCGGGATCAGCTCGGTGATCTGGTCCAGGCGGGCCTGGGCGCCCACCGACAGCTGCTCCTCGTCGCCGAGGATCCACACGCGGTTGTAGACGGCGTCGCCGGGATCGGCGTCGAAACCGGGCTGTACGCTCAGGAAATAGGCCTCCAGCGCGCGCGGGAGGGCCTTTGCCTGGTCGGTGAGCACCAGCGGCGCGTACACGCCCTTGGTCGCGAGGGACGACGAGGCGGCGGCGTCCAGCGGCCGCGACGCATTGGCCACGGTGAAGTTGTGGCCGGGCACGGTCACGCCCCAGCCGAAGTCGCTCCGGCCGTCCTCGTAGCGCGCGAACTCGATCGAGTTCTGCACCGCATCCGGGCCCTGGATGCGCTTCACCTTGCCGAGCTTGCGCAGGTCGTCGAGCACGGCGTCGGAGATCACCTTCTGGGGACCGAGCACGAAGATCCGCGGCTTGTCGTGCTCGGCGATGGCCTTGCGCGTCTCGCCCGGCAGCTCGCCCTTTCGGGTGAGCAGCACGGAGTCGCCGGAGCGGGCGGCCCAGGCGGCGGCGGGCATCGCGTACTCGGCCTGCTCGCCCGAGGCCACGATCACGCTGGACGACGGGCGCCCGCGCGCGGCGGAGAAGAAGCGGTCGATCGAGGCCGCGCGCGCGTAAGGGCCCTTGCCCTCGATCACGGCGGCCTTGAGGCCGTCGGGGCGCGCCGGCGCGTCGCCGATGCGGATCACCTGGGCGTCCTTGGACAGGTCCGAGCCCTTGGGCTTGAGCCGCTCGATCGTGTCCGCGGTGACCGCCGGCAGCTCGTCGCCGTCGGAGAGCAGCAGCGGCGCGCCGATCGGATTGGCTGTGAGCACGGAGGCCGTCACCCCCGCTTGCCAGTCCTCGGAGTCCACCAGCACCACGGCGGTGGGCCGGGTGGCGGTGGAGGTGCCGGGGAAGACCGCGTTGGCCACGCCCGCGGCGTCCGCCGCAGCATCGCCGCCGCCCACGCGGATCGTGTTCTTGGTGGCGCTGGCGGGGAAGCCGAGCTTGGCGGCGGCATCCTCGTCGCCCGAGGAGGGGCCCAGCTGTGGCGGGCTGCTGGGCTCGTCACCGAGGCTGCAGCCCGGGATGGTGGCCAGCACGAGCAGAAGGGGAGCGAGTCGGCTCGTGCGCATCGAAGCGGCAGGTTAGCCAGCGCGCCCGTGCGCAGACCCACCTGATCGCGCGCGAGGGGCTTCCGCGCCGGGCCGCCCGGTAGGCTTTGCATTGGTTGACTAGTCAGTCAATCGCTGGTTGACTAGTCAGTCAATCGCTGGTTGACTGGTCAGTCAACGGATTCTGGCCACCTGCCAGCACCCGTTCCGCCGGACGGGATAGACGTCACCGGCGCATCACTGGAGGCTTTGAACAAGTGGATTTCCGGCTCTCAGACGAACAGCTCGAGTTCCAGGCGCACTGCCACAAGTTCGCCGTCGAGGTCATCCGGCCGCTGGCCGACAAGTACGACCGCGAGCAGGCCGTGCCGTGGGAGGCCATCAAGGCCGCCCGTGAGTGGGGCCTTCATGGCCTCGAGCTCATCATGAAGATGGGCAACGACCCTGACGGCATGTTCGGCGTGATCTACGCCGAGGAGCTGCACTACGGCTGCGCCGGCATCGGGCTGGCGATCTCCGCCTCCTCGCTGGCAGCCGCCGGCATCGCCTCGTCCGGAACGCCCGAGCAGATCGGCAAGTGGGTGCCCGAGTGCTTCGGTGAGGGCGATGAGATCAAGCTGGGCGCCTACGCCGTCACCGAGGCCGGCGCCGGTTCCGACGTGAAGTCGCTGCGCACCACCGCGAAGCTCGACGACGAGACGAACGAGTGGGTGCTCAACGGCACCAAGGTGTTCATCTCCAACGGCGGCATAGCCGACGTGAACGTGGTCGTGGCCACGGTGGACCCCGAGCTGGGCCACCGCGGCCAGGCCTCCTTCATCGTTCCCAAGGACACCCCCGGGCTCTCGCAGGGCAAGAAGGAGGACAAGATCGGCATCCGCGCCTCGCAGACCGCCGAGGTGGTGCTCGAGGACGTGCGCGTGCCGATGGAGAACCTGCTGGGCGGCAAGGAGAAGCTGGACCGCAAGCTCGAGCGCGCGCGCTCCGGGCAGAAGGGCGGCTCCTCCAACGCGCTCGCGACGTTCGAGATCACCCGTCCGATGGTGGGCGCATCCGCGCTCGGCATCGCGCAGGCGGCCTACGAGTGGACGCTCGACTACCTCGAGGACTCCTCCGACGAGAACGGCCCGCTGATCGAGCAGCAGCGCGTACAGCAGGTGCTGGCCGATGTGGCCACCGAGATCGAGGCCTCGCGGCTGCTCGTGTACCGCGCGGCCTGGATGGGCCGCTCCGGTGTTCCGATGACCGGCGGCCAGGGCTCGATGTCCAAGCTCAAGGCCGGCGACGTGACCATGTGGGCTACGACGGTGCTCATGGACCTCGTGGGCGACTACGCGCAGACAACCGACTGCCCGCTGGAGAAGTTCTTCCGCGATGCGAAGATCTACCAGCTGTTCGAGGGCACGGCCCAGGTGCAGCGGCTGGTGATCAGCCGCATGCAGCGCGCCGAGTACCAGCAGAAGCTGAACGAGGCGGCCGAGGTGCTGTCCCAGGCGCCCGGCGCCGCCTCCGGCGACACCGCCGAAGGCGGCAAGGAAGCCGAGCCAGCGGCGGCATAACGGTTCCTGCGGTGCTCGCCCGATCCACGATCGGGCTGCGCTCCTCGGCTGAGTCGCGGCCTCTCAGGCGCTGAGCCCGCGCCTCGTCACAATCGGATGTCGTGAGCTTCTCGCTCGACCCCGCGGCCATCCTGCTGGTGCTCGCCGCCGAGGCGCTGTACCTGCGCGCCGTGCGCGTGCTCGCCCGCCGCGGCTATCGCGTGCCTGCGGGCCAGCAGGCCGCCTGGCACGCGGGTGTGGCGTGCACCGCGATCGGCCTGCTGTCGCCGATCGACTCGCTCGGTGAGGAGCTGCTGATCGCCCACATGGGCCAGCACCTGCTGATCGCCGACATCTCGGCTCCGCTGCTGCTGATCGGCATCCGCTCGCCGGTGTTCGCCTTCCTGTTGCCGCGTCCGGTGCTCGTGCCGCTGGCGCGCGCCACCGGCCTGCGCCGCCTGCTGCGGTGGTTGCGCCGTCCCCTGGTGGCAATCCCGGTGTGGGTGGTGATCCTCTACGGCTGGCATTTCAGCTTTGCCTTCGAAGCCGCCCTTCGCAATGACCTCGTGCACGTGCTCCAGCACCAGTCCTTCGTGCTCGGGGCGGTGCTGGTGTGGTGGCCGGTGATCGAGCCCAAGCGCCGGCGCATGCCGGGCGAGCTGTGGAAGGTGCCCTACGTGATCGGCGCGCGCGTGGCCGGCATGTTTCTCGGCATGGCCTTCGTGCTCCTGCGCACGCCCGCCTACGGGGAGTTCTACAGCCAGACGGCGCCCGAGCACGGGATCTCGGCCCTCACGGACCAGCAGGTGGCAGGCGGAATGATGCTCTTGCTGGACCTGCTCGTCATGCTGTTCTGCCTGGGCCTCGTCTTCTACCGCTCCGCACAGGACCACGATCGCTCGGAGCGGACCCCCGCGGTGGCCGGATGAGGCCCGCCCTGCTCGCGCTCGGGGTGGCGCTCGCCCTCGGCGGCTGCAGCCTCGGCGACGGCGACGACGGCTCGGACCGCCCCGGAGCCGACTCCTCGCCCCGGGCGAAGGAGCGCCAGGGCGGCGGGGGCACGCGGCAGAGCGAGCCCGACGAGGCCGCGGCGATCCGCGCATGGAGCGGGGCGCTGAACGACGGCGACTTCGACCGGGCGGCGGCCTACTTCGCGCCGAACGCGATCGTGGAGCAGACCCAGGAGATCCGCTTGGCCGACCGCAGGGCGGCCATCGCATTCAACCGCAGCCTCCCGTGCAAGGCCGACGTGACCGACGTCGAGGACGAGGGCGAGACCGTGCTGGCGGCGTTCCGCCTACGCGACGGCACGGGCGGGCCGTGCGACGGCAGCGCCCGCGTGCGCTTCACCTTCCGCGACGGCAAGTTCTCCGAGTGGCGCCAGCTGGCAGAGCCGCCGGAGCCGCAGGGCCCGGTGGCGATGCTCAGCCACTAGTCTTGACCGCTCCCCCGAACGCGTGCACGACAACTTCAAGGAGGCGCCATGCCAGGCCTTGGCGGACGCATGTCCACAGTCATCAAGTCGAAGATCTCGAGGTTGCTCGATCGGGCCGAGGACCCCTCCGAGACGCTCGACTACGGCTACCAGAAGCAGATCGAGCATCTCCAGAACGTGAAGAAGGGGATCGCCGACGTGGTGACCTCCAAGAAGCGCCTGCAGATGCAGTCGCAGAAGCTCGAGCAGCAGGTGGTCAAGCTCGACACCCAGGCGCGCCAGGCCGTGTCGCAGGGGCGCGAGGACCTCGCCCGCGCAGCGCTGGAGCGCAAGACCGTGGCCCAGACCGAGCTCCAGTCCCTGGACACCCAGGTGTCAGAGCTCGAGGCCCAGCAGGAGCAGCTCACCCAGGCCGAGCAGAAGCTGCGCGGCAAGATCGAGACCTTCAGGACCAAGAAGGAGGTCATCAAGGCGCAGTACTCCGCGGCCGAGGCGCAGGTGAAGATCGGCGAGGCGGCCACCGGAGTGGGCGAGGAGATGGCCGACGTGGGCCTCGCGATCCACCGTGCCGAGGACAAGACCGAGCAGATGCGCGCTCGCGCTGGCGCTGTGGAGGAGCTGGAGGCGGCCGGCACCTTCGAGGACCTGACCCAGCTCGGTAGCGGGCAGGACGACATCGACCGCGAGCTGGCCCAGCTCGGAGCCGGCTCCCAGGTGGACGACGAGCTGGCCAAGATGAAGGCCGAGCTGGGCTCCGGTGGGGGCGACTCGCCGCAACTGGGCGAGGGCGAGCAGAAGGAGGATGCATGATCGTTCGGGTGTCGGGGGAGGGCCAGTTCCGGCTGCCCGACGAGGACGCCGGGCGCCTGAACGAGCTGGACAGCCGCGCGGTGAGCGCGGTGGAGCAGGGCGACGAGGCCGGTTTCCGCGAGCTGTGGAGCCAGATGCTCGAGATCGTGGCCAGCGACGGCAACGCGCTCGACGGGGACGAGCTGGTGGAGTCCGACGTGATCCTCCCGCCGCGCGATGTCACCTTCCAAGAGGCGCAGGGCGAGTTCACCGGCGAGGGCCTCATACCCGACTGAGGTGAGCTCGCTCACCTGGGCCCAGGTGTCCGGCTGAAGCCGGACAGCTATTCGTTGCAGTCTCCGGCGCCCGCGTCCTCGCTCGCGCTGTAGTCACAGGAGTCGGGATCCGAGCCACCGGGGCCACCGGAGACGCCAGGCTCGTCGCCGTCGAAGTCGTCGCTTCCCGCGCCGCCGTTCAGCATGTCGATGCCGCTCCCCCCTCGAAGCCGGTCGTCGTCCTCCTCGCCGAAGAGCATGTCGTTGTCCTCGTCCCCGAAGAGCGAGTCGTCGCCGAGGCCGCCGTTCAGCGTGTCGGCGCCGGCGCCCCCGTGCAGGTCGTCCGGCCCGGCGCGGCCGCCCAGCTCGTCGCCGCCCGCGCCGCCCGAGAGGACGTTGCGGCCCAGGGTCCCGAACAGCTGGTCGCCGGAGGGCGAGCCGATCGCGTGCTCCACCTCTGTCACCGTCTGAGGACCGGAGTCCTGCGTGACGGTTCCGGCGAGGAGGTCCAGCAAGACCGGGTGGTTGGCCCCGATGTTCGCATACGAGATCGTGTCCTCGCCGGGGCCGCCAACGGTGGCGTGCGTGCCCTCGCGCGGGAGTATGAGGTCGTTGCCTGCCGCGCCGCTGTAGGTGTGCCGGTAGATGGTCTCGCCGGTCAGCGTGTCGTTTCCGGACCCCGCGAGGACGATCTCGGTCTGGTTGCCGACGTCGTCCCGCTCGCCCGCCTCGCCGTCGTTGTCGGGTTGGCCGCCGATGAGGCTGATGTCGAGATCCGCTGTGCGCTCGCTGTAGTCGACGGTGTCGGTCCCGTCGTTCCCGCTGATGTCGTCACTGCCGGGGTCGCCGAACAGGAGGTCGTCGCCCTGATTGCCGTTCATCCTGTCGTCGCCGTCCTCGCCGGCGATATTGTCCGCGTCCTCGCCGCCACTCATGTCGTCGGCGCCCGGGCCGCCGCGTAGGAAGTCGTCTCCTTCGCCGGCGAGGAACCGGTCGGCTCCGTCATCGCCGGCCAGCCGGTCCTTGCCGGGTCCGCCGTTCAGCTCGTCGTCGCCGGCGCCCCCGGACACCTGGTCATCGCCAGGAATCGAGGTGCCGTAGTCCGCGAGCAGGGTGTCGTCGCCATCGCCCCCCTGGAGCTCGTCGGACCCGTCGTGGCCGCGGAGAGAGTCAGCTCCCTCGCCGCCGGAGAGGGAGTCGCCGGCGCCTGCGTCGGAGCAGCGGCTGGTTCCAGCGCAGTCGCCCTCGAGCGAATCGGCACCGGATAGGCCGAGCAGCCGGTCCTTTCCAGCCTCGCCGGTCATGCGGTCGTCGCCGGCCGAGCCGGTCAGCGTGTTGTTTGCGCGGTTACCCGTGAGCCGGTCGGCGCCCAGGCCGCCGATCGCGTTCTCCACGTCAGTGGCCACGGTGTCGCGGCCATTGACGGGGCCGTCCTGGGCGTTGCCGTCGTTGCGCTTTCCAGAGGCGAGTGTCACCTCCACGGACTTCAAGCGGTCGACGTACGTGACGGTGTCGGATCCCGATCCACCTCGTATCGTGTCGGCGCCCGACGCTCCGTCGAGCAGGTCGGGGGAGCCGCCGCCGCTCAGCGTGTCCCCGGCGCCGCCGCCGAAGAGGGAGTCGGGCAACCCACCGCCCGCCAGCCGGTCCACGCCAGGGCCGCCGAGGAGAATGTCGATGCCTCCGTTTCCGGAGAGCCTGTCCCGGCCGCCGCTGCCCTCGAGCCTGTCGAGGAGGCCTCCGCCGCCCGAGAGGGAGTCGTTGCCTCCGTTCCCGACGAGCGTGTCACTTCCGCCCCCACCGCGGAGGACGTCGTTCCCGGGACCGCCGCAGATGATGTCCCGCTTCGCGCGGCCGCTGATGCGATCGTCGCCGCCGAGGCCCGCGATCACGTCCTTTCGCTTGGTGCCGCGGATGCGGTCGCCTTTCGAGGTCCCGACGATGGTGGCACGCTTGCCCTTGCACTTGGGACGCGCAGCGTCCGCCTGCGGAGCCACGAGCCCATTCATGAACAGCACACCAGCAAGTGCAAGCAAGGCGGCGTGTCGAGGGCTGGGCTGGGTCGCTGCGAGCATCCCGGGACGGAGGGTCCCCCGTCTGGGTGACCCTACACCCGGGCGCCAGCGGAGGCCATGATCAGGACCGCACGTGACGAGCTCGTACCAGTCACCGCGTGTCGGTTGACGCAATCACACTCGTAGAGCGGAATCGCCCTACAGCGGGATCTCCCACAGCGGGAACCAGCGCGACGTGTCCTCCTCGAACGGGATCTCGTCGGCCAGCTGGGCCTTCAGCCGCAGCTCGCGCTCGGTGTCGCGCTGCCTGTCGCCCTTGGGGACGAACGGGTAGAAGGCTCCGCGCTTGAAGTTGTAGATGAAGTACAGCCGCTGAGTCTTCTCCTCGAACGCGAACACGGCGGCCAGCAGGCGGTCGCCGTAGCCGCCGCCCTGGAGCTCCGTTGAGATCGTGTTCAGCGAGACCACGAGGTCCTCGAAGTCGGGGTCGCGCAGCACGATCCAGCGGTAGCCGAACTCGTCGTCGGCGGACTCCAGCGTGGAGCCCTGCTCCTCGGCGGTCCCGTGCAGCAGCTCCTCGGCGTCGCGCAGGATCTGGTCGAAGTCCGAGGTGGCCAGCGGCTGGAAGACGATCCCGGCCGAGCCGGCGGTCTTCATCCCCAGCTCGGTCTCCATGGCCACGTACGCGGTGGTCATGGCGAACAGGCGGTCGGGCGCCACGCCCTTGAGCTTCTTCTGCCCTCCGAGAAGGGACTCGAAAAAGCCCACCGATCAGGCGGGGCCGGCCTGCAGCGAGCGCTCGAGCTGCTGCAGGCGCTCAATGCGCTTCTCCATCGGCGGGTGCGTGGAGAAGAGCGTCCGGACGGCGCCCTTGACGCTGGTCGGCACGATGAAGAAGGCGTTCATGCGCTCGGCCTGGCGCAGGTCCTGTTGGGGCACGCGCTCCATGGCGCCAGAGATCTTCATGAGGGCCGAGGAGAGGGCGCTCGGCCGGCCCGTGACCAGCGCGGCGCCGCGGTCGGCGGAGAACTCGCGGTAGCGCGAGAGGGTCAGCATCAGGAAGAAGGAGACGATGTACACGACGAAGGAGGCCAGGAGGATCACGATGATCGCGGGCGCGCCGTCGTCGCCGTCACCGTCGCCGCCGCCCCCGAAGAAGAAGCCGAACTGCAGCATCATCGCGGCGATGCTGGCGAAGAAGCTGACGATCGTCATGATCATCACGTCGCGGTTCTTGACGTGCGAGAGCTCGTGGGCCATGACGCCCTCCAGCTCGGCGGGGGAGAGCGTGTTCATGATTCCGGTGGTGGCGCACACCGTCGCGTTCTTGGGCGAGCGGCCCAGGGCGAAGGCATTTGGCACGTGGGTGTCGGCCACCGCGATCTTGGGCTTGGGCAGGTCGGCCTGGATGCACAGGCGCTCGATCATCGCGTGCAGGCCCGGCGCCTCCTCGGGTGAGACCTCCTTGGCGCCCATCGCGGCCAGCGCCAGCTTGTCCGAGAGGAACAGCTGGGCCAGCGACAGTCCACCGACAACCACGAGCATGATCACGGCGCTGGCCCCCGCGGCGAACAGCGCGCCTACGAAGGCCACGTACAGCAATCCGAGCAGGAACAGGGTCAGCAGCATCCGGAACTGGAGGCCGGTATCGCGGGGGAAGATCGCCTTCTGGGACGCCATAGGGCAAGTGTAGTGAGAGCTTGAAAAATCCCTTGCAGGGAGCAGGAATTAGGCCAGAGAGCGAGTGTCTCCGTGCTACGGTGCCCCGGTTCCCAGCGCCGAAATGCCTGCATAACAGCCGTAAACGCGGTTGAGGCCAAGCTCCCCGGCCGCTTCTGGGCGGGCGCCCTGCCCGGCGCCCGGGACACCCGCTCCACATGCCACGAACTCTCTTTCTCATCCCCTTCCTGCTCGCCCTGGCCGCGTACGTGCTGCTGCCCCTGCCTGGCTCCTCGGCGCCGCTGTCCCAGCGCATCGAGAGCAAGCGCGGCCAGGTGGAGGCCAAGAAGGGGCGCGAGGGCGTGTTGTCCACCACGATCCAGCGCTACAACACGAACATCTCGAGCCTCCAAGGCGAGATCAACAGCACCGAGAGCCGCCTGACCCAGGTGCAGTCCGAGCTCGACGAGGCCCGTGCCCAGCTGGAGAAGGTGCGCGACGACCTCGAAGTGGCCCGCGACCAGCTCGCCAAGGCCCGCGCCAAGCTCAAGGCCTCGCGCGCGGCGCTGGCCGACCGCCTGGTGGAGCTCTATAAGGCCGACCAGCCCGACGCCCTGACCGTGGTGCTGGAGGCCGACGGCTTCGCCGACCTGCTCGAGCGCACCGAGTTCCTCGAGCGCATCTCCGAGCGCGACGGCGAGATCGTGACCGAGGTGCGGATCCTCAAGGCGCGTGCCGAGAAGGCCGAGCGCCTGCTGGATGAGCTGGAGCACGTCAAGGCGACCGCCGCCGGGACGATCCTCGAGCGCCGCGACGACATCGCTGCCGCCCGCGACCGCCTGGCCTCGGCCCAGGGAGAGCTGCGCACGGCTCGCGACGGCCGCCGCACCGCCCTCGCCCAGGTGCGCAACAGTCGCCAGTCTGCGCAGGAGGACCTGGCGGCGCTGGAGCGCGAGCAGGCGCGAGTGACCGCACAGCTTCGGAACACCTCGGGCGGAGCACCCGCCGGCCCGGTCCGGCGTGGCTCGGGCCAGTTGATCTGGCCGATCAACGGAACGCTGTCTTCGCCCTTCGGCCAGCGCTGGGGACGCCTCCACGCGGGCCTTGACATCTCCGCGCCGGAGGGGACTCCGATCCGCGCGGCGGATTCCGGGCGAGTGGTGCTGGCCGCATACACTGGCGGCTACGGGAACTACACCTGCATACAGCACGCCGGGAGCATGTCGACGTGCT
This sequence comes from Thermoleophilaceae bacterium, assembly GCA_035646775.1. Lineage (GTDB taxonomy): Bacteria > Actinomycetota > Thermoleophilia > Solirubrobacterales > Thermoleophilaceae > JAAYBF01. The sequence continues at coordinate 26,268 of DASROS010000017.1, forward strand.
ACGCGCACCAGTCGCGCTTGGGCACGTCGGCCGGAGCGTCGGTCAGCCAGGGTCAGGTGATGGGGTACGTCGGCAACACCGGCAACTCATTCGGTGCCCACCTTCATTTCGAGGTGCGCCTGAACGGGTCCCCCGTGGACCCGTTGGGCTACCTGTAGCAGCCTCGGATACCGTCAGCGGATGCTCGCGCTACGCCGACGCCTGCCCGCCGCAGCGGTCCTGATGGCCGCCGCGCTCCTGCTCCCCGCGTGCGGCGGGAGCGACGAGGAGGACGTCCAGGACGCGGTTCGCGACTTCGCCTCCGCCATCGAGGACAAGGACTACGGCAAGGCCTGTGACGGCGTGACCGAGCAGGTGCGCCTGACCTTCGGGAACGCGGCCACCGGCGGCGCCGGCTGCGAGAAGGTGTTCCAGCAGGCAAACGAGGCAGGCGGCCTGGAGGGCCTGCCCACCAGCGCCGACGATCTCGAGTTCGACAAGACCGAGGTCAGGGGCGACTCCGCCACTGTGAAGATCAAGGGCGACGACACCGGCGACACCACGCTGCGCAAGGAGGACGGCGAGTGGAAGCTCGACGTCCTCTAGGACTAGCCTGCGGCCTGTGCACCCCGAGCTAGACCTCGGCCCGGTCACCCTCCAGACCTTCGGCATCTCCTTCGCGTTCGGTTTCCTTGGCGCCGGGGCGGTGCTTGGGCGCCGCTTCACCGAGCTGGGCAAGCCGGTGGACTGGGCCTACGAGATGATCTTCGCCGGGCTGATCGGCGGGCTGCTCGGCTCGCGCCTGGACTATCTGATCCAGAACTACGACAGCGTGTCCGAAGACCTGGGGGGCGCGGTGTTCTCCGGCTCCGGGCTGGTGTGGTTCGGGGGCCTCGTGGGTGGCGCCGCCGGCGTGATGCTGTGGGCGCGCTGGCGCGGCTTTCTGGAGCGGCGTTTGTTCGACGTCGCGGCCCCCGCACTTGCGCTGGGCTATGCGATCGGGCGCGTGGGCTGCCAGCTCTCCGGCGACGGCGACTACGGCACGCCCACTGACCTGCCGTGGGGAATGGCCTACCCCGACGGCACCGAGCCGACGACGGACGAGGTGCATCCCACGCCGGTGTTCGAGACGGTGGCGATGGGGCTCGTGGCGCTGGTGTTGTGGAACCTGCGCGACCGGATGGCGCCGGGGGCGCTGTTTGCCCTCTACCTGGTGCTGGCCGGCACCGAGCGCTTTCTGATCGAGTTCATCCGTCGCAACGACGGTGTGCTGGCGGGTCTCACGCCCGCCCAGCTGATCAGCCTCGCGATGGTGGCCGGCGGCGCCGTGTGGCTCAGCCGCCTGCGGGGCTCCGCCGCGCAGCCGCGGCCGGCTTAGGTGCTCTGAGCGCCCCGGTCGCCGCGGCCAGCACGAGCGCCAGGGCCACCGACGCGCCGGCGGCGGACCCCACGTGGTGCGAGGCGTAGATGCCGATCGCTCCGGCGATCACGGCCAGCCCGGCCCCCGCCGCCATGGCGGCGGGAGGGCTGGAGGCGTGGCGGCGCACGGCCACGGCGGGCGCCACGAGCACCGCCAGCACGAGCAGGCTGCCCAGGCCGGTCACGGCCACGGCAAGGGACACCGAGAGCAGCAGCAGCAGCGCCAGCTGCACGCGGGCGGGCGCGATGCCCAGCGACCGGGCGCCCACGGGGTCGAAGGCGGTGGCCGCCAGCGGACGGTGGAGGGCGGCGAGTGCCAGCCCGCCGAGGACCACGAGGATGGCCGCGGCCGCCAGATCGCCGTCGGTCACGCCCAGCGGGTCGCCGAACAGCAGCTCGCCCAGCCGCGCGGGGGTCTCGGGCGCAAGCGCCAGCAGCGCGCCGAGGCCGAACATGCCGGTGACCACCACGGCGGTGGCCGTGTCGGCCTCGATGCGCTCGTTCCGGGCGGCGATTGCCACCAGCGCCGCGGCCACGGCCACGCCGCCGAGCGCGCCCAGCACCAGCGGCGCTCCGCCCAGGGACGCCAGCACGAGCCCCGGGAGCAGGCCGTGCGCCAGCGACTCGGCGGGGTAGGCCAGGCGGTAGCCCACCACCCAGAAGCTCAGTCCGCCGCAGATCACGCCCAGCAGCGCCACCTCCGCCAGTGCGCGGCGGTCGATGCCGGAGCGCAGCGGGTCGAGGAAGAAGTCGAGGACGTCCATGGGGTCAGTGGTCGTGGTGCTGGACGGTGACCGCGCGCACCTGGCCGTCGCCGTCGTCGAGCACCACGATCTCGCTGCCATAGGTGGCCTCGAGGACGTCGCGGCCGAGCGCCTCGGCGGGCGGCCCGAAGGCCACTTGGCGGCGGTTCAGGCACAGCACCAGGTCGAAGGCGCGCGCGCTCTGCACGTCGTGGGTGGACACGAGCACGGTGCGCCCCTCATCGCGCAGCGCGGAGAAGAGGCCCTCCATCCGCTCGGCGCTGGCCGGGTCGACGCCGGCCAGCGGCTCGTCGAGCAGCAGCACCCGCGCGTCCTGGACCAGCGCGCGGGCGATCAGCACGCGTTGGCGCTGGCCGCCCGACAGCTCGCCGAAGCGGGTGCCGCTCTCGGACTCCAGCCCCACGCGCTCCAGCGACAGCGCGGCGGTGCGGCGGTCGGCGCGCGACGCCGGCAGCCACCAGCGCCCGCGGGCCAGGCTGCCCATCAGCGCCACGTCCAGCGCGCTCACGGGGAAGTCCAGCCGCGTGCGGTCGGTCTGGGCCACGTAGGCGGGGCGGTCCTGCACCTCCAGCTCGCCGGCCGCGGGCGCCAGCGCGCCCACCAGCCCGTCGAACAGGGTGGTCTTGCCGCCTCCGTTGGGCCCCAGGACGCCGACGGAGGTGCCAACCGGCACGGCGAAGTCCAGGTCCTGGAGCACGAGGTCTCCGCCGTAGCCCAGGGCGGCCCCGCGTGCGAGCACGGCGGGCGCCGCCGTCACGTGGCCTCCCGCGCGCTGAGGGCCGCCCGCGGCCGGACCGCCGTGGCCAGCGCGCACAGCGCGTAAGCCGCGCCGCCCAGCACAGCCACGGCGGGCCCGGGCGGCAGGTCCAGCCAGAAGGAGGCGTAGAGCCCGGCGGCGCCGAGCACGGCCGCCACGACCACCGAGCCCGCCAGCAGCCCGCTCACGCTGCGCGCGAACAGCCGTGCCGTCGCCGCCGGGGTCACGAACAGCGAGGCCACCAGCAGCGCTCCCACCGCCGGCAGGGAGGCCACGGCCGCGAGCGCCACCAGCACGAGCAGCAGACGGTCCGCCCGCCGGGTGGGCAGGCCGAGGGCGGTGGAGGCGCCGGGGTCGAACCCGGTGGCGGTCCACGCCCGGCCCAGTGCAACGGTGCCCGCCGCCGCGAGCGCGGCCGCCACGGCCGAGAAGGCCACGTCGGCGGAGCCCAGCCCGATCGCCGTGCCGAACAGCAGCCGGTCGACGGCCGCGCCGGACTCGAACACGTCGCTGGCCAGCACGGTCCCGATGCCCAGGGCGGCCACCAGCAGCAGCGCCGTGGCGGCGTCACCGGGCTGGTTGCCTCTTCCGGCGCGCTCCACGCCGCCCGCGTAGCCCAGGCCCACGACCAGCGCGGCCAGGCGCGGGCTCACGCCGGCGGCCTCGGCCACCACCAGCCCGGGGAAGGCCGCCGTGCCCGCTGCGTGCGTGAAGAAGGCCAGGCGCCTGAGCACGATCCACGCGCCCAGCAGGCCGCCGGCGAGCGCCAGCAGGCCCAGCTCGAGCAGTGCCGTGCGGAACAGCGGCAGCTCCAGCAGGTCGAACGGTGAGGGCAGGGGCGTGATCTCCACTCGGAGATCGTAAATGAGAACCGTTATCAGCCGGAGGAGAAGGCCCGCTCTACGAAGCGGGCGGAGAGGTTCTGCACCTCGAGGTCGTGCTGCAACGACCGGTGGTGGCCGCCCGGGAAGAGCAGGAGGCGCTTGGGGTCCTGCGCCGAGCGGTGCAGCTCCTCGCTCACCGTGTAGGGGATCTGCTCGTCACCGCGGGCGTGCAGCAGCAGCAGTGCGGTGCGGGGGCCGAGGCGCGCGGCGGCCGCGTACACGTCGAGCGATGACACCCACGGCTCCATTGCGGCCGCGTCGTAGGAGAAGCCCTCCAGCTTCCCGGTGCGGAGCCCGCGGAGCAGGATGTCCTCCGGCGCCGGGCATACGGCCACGACCGCGGCGATCTCGGGATCCATCGCCGCGGCGTGGATGGCCTGCCATCCGCCCATGCTCGAGCCGCGCAGCGCCACGCGGGGCGCGTGCGCGCGCAGCAGGTCGCACATGGCCAATGCGTCGCCGAAGGCGGTCGGCCCGAACTCTCCGGCCGACCGCCCGTGGCCGCGGGCGTCGTAGGCGAGCGCCGCCAGCCCGCGGTCGCGGCACAGGCGGCTGAAGTCGAAGTGGCTCTCCTTGGACGAGCCGGCGCCGTGCAGCACCACCACGCCGCCCGCCGCCTCGGTCTCGGGCTCGAACAGGGCGTAGGAGATGCCGTCGTGGGTGCCCAGCTCCGGTGGCGCCGGGGCATCGTGCTTCATAATCGCCCACCTTATGGCCGCCGGGGACCCCCAGGGAGCGCTCGCCGACGCCGGGGTGGCCGACCTCCCCGGCGGGCTCGGCCACGTGTTCCCGCTGGGCTCGCGGCTCAACGAGGCGGGCCGGCTGGCGATCGGCGGCTGCGACAGCCTGGAGCTGGCGCGCGAGTTCGGCACCCCGGCCTACTTCTACGCCGAGGACGACATGCGCGCCCGCGCGCGTGCCACGGTGGCCGCGTTCGCGGAGCGCACCGCGGACTTCGGCGTGGTCTACGCGAGCAAGGCCTTTCCGTGTACCGCGGCATTGCGGTTGTTCGCCGAAGAGGGACTGCTCTGCGACGTGGCCTCCGGCGGGGAGCTGCACCTGGCCCTGCGCGCGGGCTTCGAGCCCGAGCGCCTCTACCTGCACGGCAACAACAAGGCGGAGGCCGAGCTGGCGCAGGCGGTGGACGCCGGAGTGGGGCACATCGTGGTGGACTCGCTCGACGAGATCGGGCGCCTGCGGAAGATGTCTTCCGCGAGAGGCCAGCGCGTGCTGCTGCGCGTGGCGCCCGGCATCGAGCCCGACACCCACGCCAAGATCGCCACCGGGCAGGAGGACTCCAAGTTCGGCATCCCCCTGCCCCACGTACAGCGCGCGATCGAGGCCTGCGACGCCGCCGGGCTGGACCTGCGCGGCCTGCACTCCCACATCGGCTCGCAGGTGTTCGAGCTGGGCGCCTACGAGACGCTCGGCGAGGTGCTGACGGGCCTCGCCGACCTGCCTGTGGTGAGCATGGGCGGCGGCTTCGCGGTGGCCTACACGCGCGACCAGCGCCCGCCGGCGCCGGCGGCCTACGCGGAGGCCATGATGAGCGCGCTGCCCGCCGAGAGGGTCGTGCTGTGCGAGCCCGGGCGCTCGCTGGTGGCCAACGCGTGCGTGACGCTCTACACGGTCGGGACCGTCAAGGAGATTCCGGGGGTGCGCACGTACGTGGCGGTGGACGGCGGGATGTCGGACAACATTCGCCCGATGCTCTACGACGCCGCCTACGAGGCCCAGATCGCCGACCGGTTCGGGGAGAGCACGCCCTGCCGGATCGCGGGGATGCACTGCGAGTCCGGCGACGTGCTGGTGCCCGATGCGTCGCTGGCCGATCCGCGTCCCGGCGACTTGCTGGCCGTGCCCGCCTCCGGCGCCTACGGCCACGCGATGGCCAGCAACTACAACGCGGTGCCGCGCCCGCCCGTGGTCTTCTGCCGGGATGGCGACGCCAGCGTGGTGGTACGCCGCGAAACCTACGACGACCTCACTCTTCGTGACGCCTGAGCCCTTCCGCGTAGGGCTGCTCGGTCACGGGACCGTGGGAGCCGCATTCGAGGAGCTGGTCTCCCAGCGTGCCGACGCGGTCGCAGCCGAGGTGGGGCAGCGGCCGGAGATCGCGGGTGTCCTGACCCGCAGCCAGGGCGACTTCGACGACATCCTGGAACGCAGCGACCTGATCGTGGAGCTGATGGGCGGCACCGACCCCGCGCTGGACTACGCGCTGCGCGCGATGGAGGCCGGCAGGCACTTCGTGACCGCCAACAAGCAGCTCGTGTCCAGGCACGGCGAGGAGCTGTTCCAGGCCGCGGGCAAGGCCGGCGTGCAGCTGCGCTTCGAGGCCGCGGTGGCCGGCGTGGTGCCCGCCATCCGCGTGATCTCGGAGACGCTTGCCGCCGCGCACATCGAGCGCGTGCACGGGATCGTTAACGGCACGACCAACTACATACTCACCGCGATGGAGCGCACGGGGGCCTCCTACGAGGACGCCCTGCGCGAGGCGCAGGAGCTGGGCTTCGCCGAAGCGGACCCCACGGAGGACGTGACCGGCAAGGACGCCGCGGCCAAGATGACCATCCTCGCCAGGCTGGCCTTCGGGGCGCCGGTGCACATCGACGACGTGCCCGCCGAGGGGATCGAGAACATCACGGCGGAGGACATCTCCTACGCGCGCGAGCTGGGCCTGTCGCTGAAGCTGATCGGCAGCGCCGAGCGCGTGGACGGGGGGCTGTCGGTGCAGGTCTATCCGGCGTTCCTCTACGCGGGCCACCCCCTGGCGGCGGTCCACGGGTCCTTCAACGCGGTCACGATCGAGTCGCCTGCGATCACCGAGATCACGCTGTCGGGCCCGGGAGCCGGCGGCAGTCAGACCGCCTCGGCGGTGCTCGGCGACGTGGTGTCGGCCATGATCCCGCCGCCGTTCAACCCGCCGCCGGCGGAGCCCATGCCGCTGGTCACCGACCGCGAGTCGGCCTTCTACCTCCATGTGGAGGTGGCCGACCGGCCGGGCGTGCTGGCACAGGTGGCCGAGATCCTCGGCCTGCAGGGCGCGTCGATCGAGTCGGTGGTGCAGAAGGGGCTCGGCGAGGACGCGCGCCTGGCGATGGTGATGCACCCGCTGCTGGAGTCGCGTTTCCGGGCGGCGGTGGAGCTCATCGGCCGGCTGGATTTTGTGCGCTCCCCGCCGCGCGTGATCCGGGTGATCGGCGAGGTGTTCGAGTGAGGTGCGGCGTATGAGCCTCTGGCGTTACGCCGACCGGCTGCCGGTTGAGCCGCTCGTGACCCTGGACGAGGGCGATACGCCTCTCGTCCGCGCGCCGTTCCTCTCCGAGCGCACCGGCTGCGAGGTGTGGCTGAAGCTGGAGGGGACGAACCCGACCGGCTCGTTCAAGGACCGCGGAATGACGGTGGCGGTGTCCGCCGCGATCGGCGAGGGGGCGGAGACGGTGGTGTGCGCCTCCACCGGCAACACGGCCGCCAGCGCGGCGGCCTACGCGGCGCGCGCCGGGCTGCGCGGAGCGGTAATCGTGCCCGAGGGCAAGATCGCCACCGGCAAGCTGGCCCAGGCGCTGGTGCACGGCGCGCGAGTGGTGGCGCTGCGGGGCAACTTCGATCAGGCGCTCCAGCTGGTGCGCGAGCTGAGCCGCCGCCACCCGATCGCGCTCGTCAACTCCGTGAACGAGTTCCGCATCGAGGGCCAGAAGACGGGCGCGTTCGAGGTGTGCGACCAGCTCGGCGAGGCGCCCGACGTTCTGTGCGTGCCCGTGGGCAACGCCGGGAACGTCACGTCGTGGTGGCGAGGCTTCACCGAATACGGTGTGGCGCCCGCGCTGCACGGCTACCAGGCGGCCGGAGCGGCGCCGCTGGTTCAGGGCGCGCCGGTCGAACAGCCCGAGACCGTGGCCTCCGCGATCCGGATCGGCAACCCGGCGCGGTGGGAGGACGCGATGGGGGCGTTCACCGCCTCGCGCGGCCAGGTGCGTGCGGTCACAGACGAGCAGATCCTCGAGGCGTACGAGCTGCTGGCCGCGCGCGAGGGCGTGTTCTGCGAGCCCGCCTCGGCGGCCTCGGTGGCGGGCCTGCTGGCCAACCCGCCCGAGGGGCGAGTGGTGTGCGTGCTCACCGGCCATGGGCTAAAGGACCCCCAGACCGCGATGAGCCGCGCGGCATCGGTCATCCCGTGCGAGCCCGACATCGACGCCGTGGAGTCCGCCTTGCTGGAACGGTCGTGAAGCGCAGGCGGACCGTGAGCGTGCCGGCGTCCTCGGCCAACCTCGGCCCGGGCTACGACGCGCTGGCCGCTGCGATTGACCTGTCGCTCGAGCTAGAGGTGGAGGAGACGGGCGAGTTGTTCGTGCACTCCGACGTCGAGGGCGTGCCCACCGACCGGACGAACCTCTGCGTGCGCGCGTTCGAGGCGCTGCACCCCGCCGACGGCATCACCTTCCAGATCCGCTCGCAGATCCCGATGGCCGCGGGGCTGGGCTCCAGCGCCGCCGCGATCGTGGCCGGGCTGTGCGCCGCCGACCACATGTACGAGCTGGATGCTCCGATCTTCGAGCTGGCCGCCGAGCTGGAGGGCCATCCCGACAACGTGGCCGCCGCGCTGTACGGCGGCTTCGTGGTGTGCGCCGACTCAGAGCCCGCCCGCTTCGACCCGCCGCCCGGCCTGGAGGCCGTGCTCGCCACCCCGCCCGACCGGGTGGCCACCGACGAGGCCCGGGCGGCGCTCCCGGACGAGGTGCCGATGGCCGACGCCGTGCACAACGTGGCCCACGCCTCGCTGCTGGTGCTGGGCCTGGCCCGCGACGACTTCTCGCTGATCGGCCGCGGCCTGTTCGACCGGCTGCACCAGGACCGCCGCGCCCACCTCTACCCGCGTTCGATGGAGCTGGTCGGAAAGGCGGCCGAGCTGGGAGCGGTGGGGGCGACGATCTCGGGCGCCGGGCCGTCGGTGCTGTTCTGGTGTCACTGGCAGCAGACGGGCACGCTTGTGGAGGCTTTGAGGACGCAGGCTGAGGACTGCCACGTTCGGCGCGTGAGCTTCGCCCCGGGCGGCGCCGACGTGAGGGAGATGTGACGCGGATCAAGGCGGCGGGAGGAGTGGTGGTCCGCGACTCAGGCGGTGGCCGCGAGGTGCTGCTGGTGCACCGCCCGCGCTACGACGACTGGACGCTGCCCAAGGGCAAGCTCGCCGCCGGCGAGAGCTTCGAGGACGCCGCGCTGCGCGAGGTGCGGGAGGAGACCGGGCTGCGCTGCACGCTTGGGCGCGAGCTCGCGGGCACCGAGTACCGCGACAACAAGGACCGCCCCAAGGTGGTGCGCTACTGGCTGATGGAGCTCGAGGGCGAGCCGGGGGAGTTCGAGCCCAACGACGAGGTCGACGAGGTGAGGTGGATGTCGCTGGACGAGGCCCCCGACGAGCTCACGTATGACCGCGACGGCGACGTGCTGGGGTCGGCGGGTCCACGATGACGCCTTGAGGGATTGGACACTTTCCCCCACTGCAGGGGTAAAAAGTGCCCAACTTGATTTGCGGCGTGCGGCGGGGCCGCGGGAGGCCTAAGGGGAGGGGGCAGGGTCCGGCGGCACTCGGTCCGCCCACGGC